>NZ_QEQK01000005.1:0-300000 GCF_003151135.1 Abyssibacter profundi | reverse complement strand
CATGCAGCCACTGTCCCGGGCGGCACAGGCCCTGGCCACGTTGGATGTCCTGCTCTGCCTGGCCGAACGGGCCAACGCGCTGCACTTCACCGCACCGCAGCTGGACGACGAGCCGGGAGTCGATATCCGCGCGGGGCGTCACCCGGTGGTCGAGCAGACCACCACGGAGCCCTTTGTCGCCAATGACCTCAACCTGGACGACACGCAGCGACTCGCGGTGATCACCGGCCCGAATATGGGCGGCAAGTCCACTTTTATGCGCCAGGCTGCATTAATCGTGCTGCTGGCCCATACCGGCAGCTATGTCCCTGCGGAGTCCGCACGGATCGGCCCGATTGATCGCATCTTCACCCGTATAGGCGCGGCGGATGATCTGGCCGGTGGTCGCTCGACCTTCATGGTCGAGATGCAGGAAACCGCCAACATTCTCAACAACGCCACGCCTAACAGCCTGGTGCTCATGGACGAAATCGGCCGCGGCACCAGCACCTACGATGGCCTGTCACTGGCGCGCGCCGCTGCCGAAGCATTGGCCACCGACATCGGCAGTTTCACGCTGTTTGCCACCCACTACTTCGAGTTAACGGAACTGGCCGAGCAGTGGCCCACCACCGTCAATCTGCATCTAGACGCCACCGAGCACCGTGGGCGTTTGGTGTTTCTGCATCGGGTCAAGCCCGGCCCGGCCAACCAAAGCTACGGACTGCAGGTGGCGTCGCTGGCCGGCGTGCCTCGGCCCGTCGTGCGCGCGGCCCAGCGTTACCTCAAGCAGCTGGAAGCCGAGCACCATCGCGCCGGTGGGCCGCAGATCGGCTTATTCGAACCGTCACAGCAACCGGCCACCCCAGCGCCCGAGCAGCACCCGGATCAGCCGCTGCTTGATGCCCTGGCGGCCCTCGATCCGGATGCCTTGTCTCCGCGCCAGGCGCTGGACGCGCTTTATCAGCTCAAGCAGCTCAGTCAGGCAGACGGCTAGGGAAACACGGGTCTAAACACCGGCGACGGTCAGCACCAGCCGCACCAGGCCGGCCAGCACGGCAACAAAGACGATGGTCACGACCAGCCCCATCACCACGTAGTGCCAGGGCTGGCCGCGCGTGAAGTCACGTTTGCGTGCGCGCGAGCTTTGTACGCCGAAGAACGCCGCCAGCACGCTGCCGACGGTTTGCCAGAAGCTTGGCGGCGCATCGTCGCCCTGCGCGCTTGGCATGGATTCCGTCATGCGCCGGCGTTGTCTGCCAATAGTTCATTGGTGACACGTGCATCGTCAGCACCCTTGGCCTGGATGTCATCGGCAATGAGCTTTTCGATCTTCTTGCCGATCAGCGGCACCGAGCAGCTGATATCCCAACTGATTTCATTGACGCAGCCGCCGGCCTGGTCGACAAGCTTCATCTGCCCGACCGCCTTGACCGGAGCGCCCTGAATATCGACCGACAGCGTGCCGGTCTTGGCGGCCAGATCCCAGCTGTCCTGCTCGATGAGCGTGGTGGTGTCACCGACCACCTTCTTGGCGAAACCCGGCACCGGCACACTCAGCGGGAACGTCAGCTTCATCTTGATCGAGAACTGGTCACCGGTGCTGGACTGATCCAGCACGTCGAAGGCCAGCGCATTGAGCTTCTGGAACTTGCGCTCGAAGTAGCTGGGGTCACCGAATAGCTGGATGACTTCGTCCGATGGCTTGTTGTACTGCAGCGATTGCTGAAATTTCATGCTCTCTCCCGTTCTCTGCTTGTTGTTGTGATGGTGCGCTTTCAGGTGGCCTCGTCGGCCGCCGCCCCCAGCGCGTCGAGCACCAGCTCGCGGGCATCCCACTCCACGTCCAGCACGGTCTGGGCGATGAATGCACCCGCCATGCGGCGATGTAGAAACACGATCTCACGCGGTGGGATTCGAAAATATCGCGAAAGCGCCGCGCGCGACATCAGCTGCGTGACGCGGCGCGGCAGGTCCGTCTGGCCGTAGCGGTACCCGAGATCCCCGACCAGGGCAGCCGGTGGTGGATGGTCGGTCCCGATCATGAACGGCTCAACAATGGTGTAGCACAGCTCGGCAAACGCCTTGAGCGTGTCGGCCGGAAACCCGCTGCTCATCAATCCAATCGACTCGGCACCGGCGACAAGCCGCTGTTGATCACGTTCGACCGCGCCGGCCACGACCTCGCGATAGCCGGCCACGAATGCCGAGGAGAAGTGTCGGGTTGCACCGAAATCCAGCAGTACCAGCTGTGGCGCTTGCCCCTCTGACAGACGTACACGGTAGTTCCCGAAATGCGCGTCGGTCTGGACCATCTTCCAATCGAAGAACTCGCGCAGGAACAGCCAGATGAAGGAGCGACCCAGTTCAGCGCGCTGCGTCTGCGGCAGGTTGCGCACCTGCTCGGATCGCAACGCCACGCCCTGCTCGTAGGTCATGGTGAGCACCGACCGGCCGGAGTACTCGGGCAGGATTCGGGGCACGACAAAACGCGGGTCATCGGCCAGCTTGGCCGCGAAGGCCTGGGTCGCCCGCGCCTCATGCTCGTAGTCCACTTCCCGCCGGAGCATGTCCCGCACCTCGGCAATCACCGGGTCCAGCGACAACTCACGCGGCACCATTTTGGACAGCCACAGCAGCCGGACGATGGTCTTGACGTCGCTGTCGATGGCATCGGCCACGCCGGGGTATTGAATTTTGATCACCAGCTCCAGCCCGTCGGACTTGCGACGTGCCCGGTGAGCCTGACCCAGCGAAGCCGCGGCAATCGGTCGCTCGTCGATCTCCAACTCGGCCCGACGCGCAGCGGACAGCTGGTCCTCGATCACCGGCTGGAGAAACGACCAGTCCACCGGCGTGGTGTCATCCTGCAGGCCGGACAGCACATCCACGGCCTCGGGCGGGAGGAAGTACTGGCCGTAGAGCGACAGCATTTGGCCGGCCTTCATGACCGAGCCCTTCAGCTCGCCCAGCTGCTCGGCCAGAAACTGGGCCTGCTGTTGATAGAACTGCCGGTTGCGCTCGTCTCGATCCGAGCCCGAACGGAAGAAATTACCCACCGAATGGGCTGCAAAATGGGCACCTGCTGACAGTCCCATCCGCGTCATCGCCCAGTTGCGATCGCGGGGGCGGGTCTTCAACCGCCGTATGCTAGGCTTGCCGCCGTTTTCACTCATCCGAATCCTTGGTGGCGCAGCTGTTATCGATGCTCGACGCTCGACCGTTGACGCCGGCACTTTGCCGACCCGGGACGAGCGGGCTGTCACGTTAACAAACCGCATTGGCGATTCACGAACTCCGTGACCCATTTCGCCGTCGCGCCGCCTCGCATCACGTTCTGACGGAGATCAACGGCGACATGCAGCTTGCAGATATTCTACTGGCAGAGGATTACCGCGACACGGTTGTCGCGCAGGTGAGCGATGTGGTCGAAGACCAGATCGCCAAGCGCAAGGGTCTGTCAGGCGCGGGCATCCGCACCGCATTGAAAATGGCCAAGGCCAACCGGCCCGACATTCTGCCGGTGGTGATCAACCGCCTGCTGCCGGATTTCTGCGAAGCGCTCGAACCGCACTTCCAAGCCTTTCTCGCCAGTGACGAAACCGATTTCCCGCGGTTTGTCAGCCAACGAGAGGAGGATATCCAGGAGGCCATGCTGTCGGTCACCGACGCCCGCGCCGAGCACAGCCAGAACAAGACCTTCAAGAAAATGTACCGCCAGTTGCGCGGCACGGCCGGTCAAGAGGTGCGGGCCATCCTGCCCAGGCTGGCGGCGCTGG
Organism: Abyssibacter profundi; assembly: GCF_003151135.1. Classification (NCBI taxonomy): domain Bacteria; kingdom Pseudomonadati; phylum Pseudomonadota; class Gammaproteobacteria; order Chromatiales; family Oceanococcaceae; genus Abyssibacter; species Abyssibacter profundi. Next base: position 296,242 of record NZ_QEQK01000005.1, on the reverse strand, counting down.
TCCAGGCCCGACTCCCGGCGTAAACGGCAGGCCGGCGCCCGGCTGCTAAATCGGGTCGTAGTCCGTCGGAACGGCTTCCTCAACGGTATTGCCGCCGGCGCCGCGCGCCCGGCTAAGGGCCGAATCAGCAGCGCGGATTAAATCCTCTGGATCGAGTCGCGCGTTCGGCCCAGCGTGGGCGGTGCCAATGCTCAGGCTCAGCTGGATCGGTCCCTCGTTGGTATCGAAGGGCTCGACGCTGACACTGAGCAGCATGCGATCGGCCACATCATTGACGGCACCGGCCGGACAGGACGGCAGCATCACCAGAAACTCATTGCCGCCGAACTTACCCAGGGCATCGTACGGGCGGACCGCCGTCGTCATGCGATCTGCCGTGGCCTTCAACATGGCATCTGCCTGCGCGGTCTCCGGCTCTGCGCCCGCATCGATCTGGTCCAGGCTTGCGATGAGCAGCCCGGTACCGATCACCTGACGCTCGGCCCGCTGCAGTTCTCGTGACATCAATTCAACCATGGCGTGGCGATTCCACAGCCGCGTGAGCTGATCTTTCAGCGCCTGATGCCGCGCCATGTACAGCTCTTCCAGCAATCGCTCCTGGCCGCGGTAGAGATGCTGGACCCTCAGTTCGGTTTCCACCCAGGACGCGTAATCACGCATGCGATCATGGTCATGCTTGCCGCGTGGCTTGGCCGCATCGTCAAATAGTACGAGTGCGCCAACCAGCTCACGATCCGAACTGGCCAGGCGAATGGCCGTGAGGTAGGGCACGACGTCACCATCGCGCTGGACCCACTGGTCTTGCTGCTGCAGCGGCTCCAACCAGACAGGTGCATCACCGTTGCTGGTGACACGTTCGATGGGCCCGGAGCCACAATGCATCCACTGGCCGTCGTCCCCCTTCCAGCTGACAACAACACCGCCCGCGTTCAGCGCGCGACGCGCCAGACGCGTGATCCGCTCCAGGCGGACATCCAACGGCTCGGCGGTTAGGGAGCCCAGCCCCTCAACTGCCGCAAACTTGTGCAATGACTCGGAATCCAGCGTTCGTGTAAACACAGTAGCCCCGTTCATGGCTGCCTCCTACAGGCCAGCCTCAAATCTTGCTGCGCGGCATGATCGACCGCAATCAGCACGTTTGACCCGCATTGTACGCAAACCCCAAGCCCGTTCGGCCCTCGGCCCTCTGGCACGGCGACCGCATTATCGGAAGACTCGCGGCGCACGATTTGGACTGAAGTCCGGCGGGGCGTAATCACCTTGGTTGAAGACCACACCTCGGGCCTCGTTCAGCAATCGGTTGGCGTACCAGGCGTTCCGTTTGAAGTCGTAGTGGACGATGGGGGCCGACACGGCCACCTGCGACTCCCAGTCGAAATAGAGATGGCCTTCCTGCAGCTGCCAGAGGTTGCCCGCCTGGTCGTAGACATCCACCATCAAAATCGTCCAGGAGTCCTCGTCCACATAGAACACCCGCTTGCCGATCTTGTGCCGCGCCGGCGCCCGTTCGGTGGCCTCGACCACCCAGACGCGATGCCATTCGTAGCGCGCCTGGCTTTGATCGAGGTGACCCGGCCCCAGCAGCTGGTCATATCGCTGTGCCGGACTATTGATGTCGTAGCTGTTGTACGGCACGAGCATTTCACGTCGCCCGCGCAGCTTCCAGACATAGCGCTGGAATCCGCCGTTGTACATATCGATCTGGTCGACAAAGCTCAGCCCCTCGGACCCCGGCCGAGGAAAGTCGAATCCAACCGGCGGGATACGCCGCACACGGCCGGTTTGTCCGGCGGAAATCCAGATACGACGCTTTTCCTTCGTCTGGTTGGCGGTCTCGTGAACAATCGCCATCGCGCGACCGACAATCGGCACGTTGTCCACCGAACCGACGTAGTACAGCAGCATATTGCTGTCATCGACCTCGCCGGCCCGCGCCGGATTGCCGTACACGAACAACACATGTTCGCGACGTGAGGTCTGGAGCCGGTCACCATCAGAGAACACGACCATCTCGTCGGTGTAGAAGTCCTGGGTACGACCGCGGTAGCGCACCCTGTGGTTCCACATGACCTCGGCACCGGTCTGAGGCTCGGCGAACGGCACACCCAGGTCGGCACCGGAAATCGAATCCGACTCCAACAACCGGGCCGTCTGACGGTTACTCACCGAGGCCTGGCGGATCGGCTCCGGATACACCACGGGCCGGCGGCTTGGGTACACCCGCATTTCATAGTCGTTGAAGCGGCGCAGCATTTCCTTGTGCCCTTCGGACAAGGCCTCGCCGTACTGCGTGTAGTTGGTCGACCGGATCGTGCTGATCACGGCATCGTCGGCATACGGATTGACCGGCTGGCCGTCGACACGGCGCAGGCCCGGCTGATCGGCCGTCAATCCGCCGGTCCAGGGCGGTATGCGGCCGTCTGCGGTCCCTGCCCGCAAGGCGCCAACTTCGGTCAGCGGGGGCAGGTCCGGGTCGACACCCTCCATACCCGGGCGGGTCGCTTCGCGGGTTTCCATGCCGCTGAAGCGGCTGGCCACCTCACCCTCACCACGCCGCGCGACCAGCTCACGCGTGGCTTCCAGCGCCTGTTCGCGAGCGCGGCCAGACTCCAGAAAACCCACCCATTGCTCGGCCGCACGCCGCACCCGCCCGGAGCGGGCAGCCTGACGGAAGGCCCGGAGCGCACCATCGATATCTGCCTGCTGATAGCGGGCCAGGCCCAGCGCCACCAAGGTCTGATCCGTGGGAATGTCTTCGGCCTCGGCCAGTGCCCGCGTCAGCGACTGCTCGGCCTGGGCCCACTGCGCCTGCTCCATCTGCAGCCGGCCCAGCTGCAGCCAGCTGCGGCTGCTGGGCGCAACCTGATTCAGGCGATTGAGTGCACGGATGGCCTGCGGCGTCTCCCGGGCCGCACTCCAGGCATCTGCAAGCATGCCCAGGGTCGCGGCGTCAGCGGGCAGCTCATCGCGCTCAATCCAGCGATTGAGCAGCGCCCCGGCCTCGTACGGCGCGCCGGCCTGGACGAACAGGCCTGCCAGCTGGCGTCGCTCCTCGGGAGTTTCCAGCATGCCCTGGCGATGCGCCAGCTCCATGACCGCCGCCGCCCGATCGAAATCCTTGCGCTGGGCATGCAAGGCCGCCAGCTGCAGCCACCCCTGTCGATCGGATGGGTCCGCACGCACCAGCCGCTCGACAATCGGAGCCGCCTGGTTGTAGCGCTTCAGGGCCAGCAGCACGGCTGCGTACACCTGTAGCATTTCGCGCGAGGGGTCGGACTCGGCCTCGACCGCCCGTTGGATGAACGGAAGCGCCTGGCGATGCTGATTGAGCTGCGCATAAGCCGCCGCAACGGTTAGCAGCAACTGGGGATCGGCATCCGACCGATTGCGCAAATCAGGCGCCAGGGTGGTGATGACCCGCTGGTACTCGCCACTGTTCTGGTACAGCTGCCCCAAGGTCTGCCGCATCTGATCCTGAACCACAGCTGACAGGGCGTTCTGGTCCAACGCGCGTTGCAGATACGCCGCCGCCTGCTTGGCATCCCCCGACCGAGCCGCCCGCGCAGCCAGTTCACGGAGTGTCAGCGCCAGGGCGTAGGGGTCATTTTCCACCGAGTCGATCAAGGCTTGGTCATTCTTCGGCTGCTCGACCTTGGGCACCTCATCCAGCACCCGCACCTCACTTTCGTACTGCGCAGCCAGACCTGCTCCGGCATGGAGCAGCAGGCACGCGCAAGCTGTGGCGAAGAGGGTTTGGCGCATCCCGTCAACGCCAGTTGTACTGGTAATCTTCAAGGCGGAAATACACTTTCTGCTTAACCTCTCGCGGCCGCGAGGTGGACTCGTACAGCCAGTTCGACACGCTCTCAACGGTGGCCGCCTCGAACACGCCCTTGGGGTCGGCGTCGATGACGCGCACGTTCTCCACCGTGCCTCGGGTGGTCACGACAAACACCACTTCCACCCAGCCCTCGATCCCCTGCTTGTAGGCGTACTCGGGAATCTGCGGGCGAGCGGTCGACAACGGGACCAGACGCTCGCCCTTGAAACCACGCCCGCTGCCGAACCCACCGGCGCCCGAGCCGCTGCCGCGGCCGCCGAACCCGCCGAAGGCCTCACCAAAGCCCGACGAGCCACCGAAATTCACCGGCACGTCGAGATTCGGCAGATTCATCTCCAAACCCGGCTGGCTGTCCGCCGTGAGGTTCATGGTCGTCGGCAAGTCGATGGCCGACATGGACGGCGGTGACGACGGCGGCGCCGCTGCCTCCAGCAACTCGGTGGGCTCAGGCTCGGGCTGTTCCTGTTCCTCGGGCGGCTTGACCATCTCGACGCGACGATCCGGGACCGGCGGTTTCAGCGGCACCTCAGGTGGTGCGGTCAGCCATTGCATGAACCAGAACAGGCCGATGGCAATGAGCAAGGCCAGCGGTGGGAGGGCAAGAAAACGCATTAGTGAAACCGCAACGAGTCCGCAAACTCATGGGTGCGTTTGTCGGCCAGTCGCGTCAAGCGGTTGGCGAAGAACAGACCCGACAGCGCCACGACCATACCGGCCATGGTGGGCAGGGTCGCCCGCGACACACCTCCGGCCATCCCACGGGCATCGCCCGTCCCCCGCAACGACATGACTTCGAATACCTCGATCATGCCCGTAACGGTGCCCAGCAAACCCAGCAGCGGACAGAGCGCGATGAGCGATTTGATGACCGGCAGGCTGCGGTCCTGCAAATCCCTGGCCTGGGACACCATGGCTTCGCGAATGCGTCGAGCCTCCCAGCTATTGCGCTCGGCCCGGCCCTGCCACTCGGCGCGGTACGCCGATAAAACCCGCCCGTGCCGGAAACCGAGGTACCAGAACCGCTCCAGAATCAGCGTCCACAGCAGCACGGTCAGGGGCAGCAGCGCCCATAACACCGGGCCGCCGGCGTCGATAAAGCTGCGGATCGGTGTCCAGGTGTCCTGCCACCAGGCCAGCAGTTCAGTCACGCCGTGACGACTCCATCCGGCGCGCGATCAGCCCGGCCGCCTGTTCGTCCAGTACACGGGTCAACGAGCGGGAGCGCGCGGCGAGCAGCGAATGCAGGAACAGCAGCGGAATGGCGACAACCAGGCCCAGCACGGTGGTCACCAGTGCCTGCGAGATGCCATTCGCCATCAGTTTGGGGTCGCCGGTACCGAACAGGGTAATCGCCTGAAAGGTCGCGATCATGCCCGTGACCGTGCCCAGCAATCCCATGAGTGGCGCCACGCCGGCCAGCAACTTGACGATGCTCTGGGCCCGTTCCAGACGCGGCGTCTCGCGTATCACGCCCTCATCCAGCTTCAGCTCCAGGGATTCCAGGTCGCGCTCGCCCGCGGTGAGTGCGGCATCCAAAGAACCCAACAATCGGCCCAGTGGGTTGTCGTCGCGTGGCTGGTCAATGTCGCCCAGTTGCTGTCGCATACGGCGCCCCACCACCAGCAGATAGCCGGCCTGACCCAGTGCCAGCAGCAAACCGATCACACCCAGCGCGATGATGATGTAACCCACAACACTGCCCTGGTTGATCCGCTCGGACAGGCTGGGACGCTCGGTGAGCAAGGCCAGGAGATTGCCGCGGGTCGGGTCGATGAGCATGTCGACAGGACCGGACTCGGCCGCAGCGAACTGACGTGCAAGATCCTGCGCGCCACCACCGGGTTGTCGCGCCAGGGCCTGTAGGCGCTGCGCCTCGGGTAGATAGTCCAGATACTGGCCATCGGCCACGGCCGTGAACACGCCGACACGACTCACGGCCGCCGCAGTCGCCTGACCGTCGGAATCGACAATATCGGCCGGAAAGGTGGTGACGCGACCCGCCTCGATCATCTCCTGCTGCAGGATGAACCAGAACTGTTCCAGCTGCCCCAGGTTAATCCGACGCTCGCCATCGGCCAGACGGTTCAGCTCGTCGAGGCGGTCTGCGAACTGGGCGCTGGTCAGCGAATCACGAACAATCGCCCGGGTGTCGCCTGCAGCCGTCCGAATGGTGCCGAACAACTGCTCCAGCTCGCCGGTTTGCTCCTTGATCTCGGCCTTGAGTTCGGCGATTTCCTTGGCCGTTTTCTGAAACTCCGCCTTCTGGGCGTCGACCCGGCGCTTGACCGCAGCCAGGTCTCGCTGCGCCTGGCGTAACAGCTCATCCTGCTGATCCCGCTCCGCAAGAAAACGTGCCTCACGGGCCTCGTTGATCTCGGCCGACTGTTGCTGGCTCTTGCGGACATCTTCCAGCAAGTCATCCAGTGCGTCGGCGTGGACCGCAGCGGGCAGAGCCAGTGCGATTAACAGCATCCATGACCTCATCGCGGCGCCTCCTCTGAACTCGGGGCCGGCACCGGCAGCTCCAGCAACTCGGGTGCGGCGACCTCCCGCGCGATGCGAATGCCCTGGCGAATCATGGAGCGATGCGTGGCCGGCAACTCCGACCACTGGCCCAGGGCGTGATCCCAAATCGCAGCCGTGCCTCCATCCAGGCTGAGGAAATACATGGCGACGCGGCCGACGCGCAGCAGGTCGACCACAACACGACGCCCGGCGACCTCGAGCTCCGTGCGCTCGCTGGCCAGACCACGGCCGTAGTCCAGTTCGACCTGATAGGCCTCGATGACCCGTCGATACTTTTCCGACACCGACAATTCGGCGTCTCCCAGCATTTGTTTCAAGGACGTCAGCCGTTGCTGCCGCTCGTCCTGCAGAAACGGCAGGTCGGCGTCGACAAAGCGCTGCAGGGCGTTGACCATCCGCAGCATAAGCGGCATCAGGTCATCTTCACTGAGCGGGACTTCCGCCAATTCTTCGCGCAAGCGGGTCACATCCTCGGTCTGGATGCGCTGCAACTCGTCCAGCTGCTGGCTGTACACCTCCAGTTGCTGCCGCTCCCAGATCGCCTGCCGGTAGGCCTCCAGCTTGCGACGGGTTTCGTCATCCAGCCGGTCGATCCGGTTCTGCGAGCGGACCGCCTCACGCGTGGTCTGCTCGCTGGTGTCGATGGCCTGCTCGATTCGGTCCTGGGCGGTTAATGGCAGCCAGGCCAAGAGCAGAGAGAGGAAAACAATGTGCCGCATCAGGCGGTCTCCAGGTGCTTGTCGAGCCAGTCGATGCACCGTGCCATGGTCTGGGCGGTGCGGTCGTCATCAATCATCCAGTGTCCCCGGTTGGGGTCGATCTCCAGTGTGGCCTGCGGATACCGCTGGGCCACCTTGCGCACGGTCTCAGCCGGCGTCAGTCAGTCATCCTCGCATCCCAGCACGTAAACAGGACAGCTGACGGCGCTGGCCTCGACCCGTGCCGCCTGTCGTCGGTCCAGCGGCCAACAGGCGATTTCGAACAAGGCGCGTCCAGATTCCAACCCCAGGGTCGGGTAGAGCTGCTCGGCCCGGCCCGCGTCGAGACCATTGAATGCATACCGACGGGCCTGCTCAGCCGTGAGCTTGTGCGGCTGCCGCCAGAACCGCCAACTCAGTAGCCGGCGCCAGAACACCTGCAGCGTCCGGGGCGAAACGGCGAAGATGCCTGCGGGGGGCGCGGGGGTGAACAGCATCAGGGCCTGCACGGGCATGCGCGCAGCCAGCATCTGCGCGATCAGGCCACCCATGCTGTGGCCGATCAGTATCGGCGGCTCAGCGAACTTCAGTTGGTGAATCACGCCCTGACAGTAATCGGCATAGTCCAGCAAGCTGGCGCGGCCCAACGCCTCGCGCATGTCTTCGCGATCGGACTGATCATGGAAAGGCAGCGTGGGCTGGTGCACGCGATACCCGGCCTCACGCAGTGGTGTGGCCACGGCGTCGAGATGCTCCCCGCGACACCACATGCCGTGAATGAGGACCACATCGCGCTTCATGACCCGGCTCCGGGTTGTTGACTGTGCTGCATGGGCCTCCACCCGTGATATCGCACCGACGCGCCGCTTGTGTCCGGACCACCGGCGTCCAGCGACGGAGGTCGGGCGGCGCCATTGGGTGCGCCATGCGGCATCAAACCTCCATTATCCCGAATTCCATCGTCGTGCGGGGCCATCACCGTTCAGGCTTGCAGGCCGCGGGGATGTCGCCACACTAGAGCGCAGAATTTTTCTTTGGGTCCATCGGCATGCGTATCAGGGTCATCGGGGCAGGAGCCGTCGGAACAGTGCTGGCCACTCATCTGGTCCGCGCAGGCCATGCGGTCCGGCTATCGATCCGCGAGGCCGATCTGCCCAGCATGCAAAGCGTTCGACATTTGCGCGTGGACCGGGTCACGGGTGGACCGCCGCTCACCGTGGACAAGCCCCCGCTGTCCACCGGCATGGATCTACATGACGTGGACGCCGCGTTCATCTGCGTCAAACACCCGGACTTGCGCTCTGTCCTCGACGGACTGGGCCCGACCATCCCCTCGGGCTGCGCGTTGATTCCATGCCAGAACGGCGTCGGCGCGGCGCAGCGTATCCGCCAGCGTTTTCCTGCATCGGACCCCGTGGCCGCGACCGTGATGTTCAATGCACAAACGCTGCAACCACTCCATGCGCGGGTCACGACGGAGCCCACGCTGTTACTGCGTAGCGGCGACCCGGACCTGCTGTCGCTGTTCAACGGCAGCGGGCTACGCGTTCGGCGGGTACGCGGCGAAGGCGCGGCCTGGGGCAAGCTGCTGTTGAATTTGGCCAATGCCATCTGTGCACTCACCCACAGCAGCTTTCATGACGTGGTGAGCAACGATGACCTCAAGACCTGCTTCACCTCCGCACTGGATGAAGCGGTGCGCGTGCTGCAGGCGGCCAAGGCGCCCTACCGGCTACCCGCTTCGATGCCCTACCCTGCATTTCGCCTACTGCTGGACCGGGCGCCCAGCTTGGCCTTACGCGCCTCGGCATTTCACCGCACCGCGTCATCACATGCTTATCCGTCGATGGTGGCGGACATGGTGCAGGGTCGCCCCACGGAGATCGACCAGCTCAATGGCGAGATCGTCCGTTTGGGCGAACTCAGCGGCATCGACACCCCTGTCAACAGTCAGCTTGTGGCCATGATCCGCATGCGCGAGGGCCGGCAGCCTGCCGAGTTCCTGGCACCCGCCGAACTGCGTCAATCGCTGGCGGCCGCCGGCTGACACCCGCTGCCACCGGCGGAAAACGCCCGCGGAGGCGCGGCATATTCGACACGGTCGCGTCCCCCGGACTTGGCGCGATAAAGCGCGGAATCCGCGACTGCCAGCGCGTCCGACACGGTGAGGTCTCCCCGTGGAATCAGCTGCGTACAACCCACGCTGATGGTCACGGCCGCATGCTGAGGATGGTCGAGCGCCAATGCCTCCACGGCCTGGCGCACGCGCTCGGCCTGTGCGGCCACCGTGTCGGCTGGCAGGTCGTACCAAAGCACCGCGAACTCCTCTCCACCCAGCCGCCCCACGAGGTCCATGGGCCGGCGTGCGGCCTGCGAACGCAAGACTTCGGCAAGCCGACTCAGCATCCGGTCTCCGGCCGCATGTCCCCAGGCGTCGTTCAACTGCTTGAAATGGTCGATATCGATCATCGCCACCCCGACCGATTGCTGTTCCCGCCGGGCGGTCGCCCAGATGCGCCGGGCCTCGGCATCAAAGCCACGTCGGTTCAGCAGCTGGGTGAGGGGATCACGCACTGAGCGCAGCAGGTACAGCCCCTCGGACAGAAAGTGACGACGTAGCACCCATTCCTGGACGAAACCGCCCGCCAGGGCGACCGAGGCAAACATCGTGAGATTGAAGAGTTGCAGCATGGTCCCGACACCGAACCGCTGAAGCAGCAGGTCGCGCAGCGCCAATGCGAACAGCACCAGCAAGACGCAGCCTAACGCCACGGGAAAGCGTCGCGCGGCGAGAATCGGGATCACGACCACCGCCAGCTCGGTGAACGGAAACGGAAACACGGCGCCGTGCTGCTGATAAATCGCGGGCAACGCCAGCCCCACCAGCACCAGCGCCCCAACCGCAGCCATCGCCACCGCGTCCAGCCAGCGTAGGCCGCTGGGTCGGTTCAGCACCCAGATGGCATGCACGAGCACCGGCGCGAGCACGCCGCAGAGCAAGACCGCCTGCCACTGCAGCGCGCCGGCAGGCGGCGCGAGCACCCAGGTGCTGAGCAGTTGCGTCGCGGCGATCAGCACCAGGCCGGCGACGCAGGCCAGACGCAGGTGGTTGATCAGACGGGATCGCAGATAACGCCGGAACGGCCGCTCCAGCGCGGGAACAAACTGCAATTCGCCAAGGCCCCGTTCCAGCTGGGCCAGCAATAGCGACTCGGGCAGCTCGGCCCGGTTCTCTGCCTCTGGTGTCAATGCTGGGTTGTCTGTGGTGTTCACGGATACCTGATTGGCCGGCGGGCCCTGGTGCCGCTCGGCCCGGTTCCTGTGGCATCGTTGCATGGGGACTTAACGAGCGTCTAGCCTGCTGGAACACGCGCCCATCAGCGGCTAACGTGACGCGGGCAGCCCAAACAGGCCCGCCTCACACCGACAGGACTCCTATGGATGATGCGACGACCGCTTCCCAACTTCGACCGCAGGGACACCGACGCAAGCCGCTGGCGACGCGGGCCTGCGCCCTGCTCGCACTGGGCTTGAGCACGGCCATGACCAGTTGGACGGCCCTGGGGGGCGACCGCGTCACCGGCCTGCCTTTCGCCACACGCTCGGAGGTCATCGCCCGCCACGGCATGGTCGCCACCAGCCAGCCGCTGGTCACACAGGTTGCGCTGGATGTGCTGAAGGCTGGCGGTAACGCGGTGGATGCCGCCATTGCCGCCAACGCGGTACAGGGCTTGATGGAGCCCGTCGGCAATGGCATCGGCGGTGATTTATTCGCCATCGTCTGGGATGCTGACACCGAGGCCCTATACGGGCTCAACGCCAGCGGGCGGTCACCGCGGGACCTGAGCCTGCAGTGGTTCCTGGATCAGGGATACGACGCGATCCCCGCCTATGGCCCGTTGCCGGTCTCGGTCCCCGGTTGTGTGGATGGCTGGTTCGAGCTGCATGACCGCTTCGGGTCGCGCCCCATGTCCGAACTGCTGGACCCGGCCATTCGCTATGCCCGCGAGGGGTTCCCGGTCTCTGAGCTGATCGCCTACTACTGGGATCGCTCCGTGCCCCGCTTGTCACAGTACCCGGGCTTTTCGGAGCAGTTCACCATCGACGGGCGCGCGCCGCGCAAGGGCGAGATCTGGCGTAACCCCTGGCTGGCCAACACCCTGGCCAAGATCGCCGGCGGTGGACGCGATGCCTTCTACCGGGGGCCGATGGCGCAGACCATGGCGGATTATGTCCAGGCCCAGGGCGGCTTTCTCAGCGTGGAAGACCTTGCCGAGCACCGCTCCGAATGGGTGGCGCCGGTGTCCACGGACTATCGCGGCTATGAGGTCTGGGAACTGCCACCCAACACCCAGGGTGTCGCTGCGTTGCAAATCCTGAACATTTTGGAAGGCTTTGACCTCCGCAGCGCCGGCTTCGGCAGCGCAGACCATATTCACTGGTTCACCGAAGCCAAGAAGCTGGCCTTCGAAGACCGGGCGCGCTACTACACCGACCCGGCATTCGCCCAGGCCCCTCTGGATCGTCTGCTCAGCAAGGAGTACGCGGCCAAGCAGCGCAAACGCATTGATCCCGAACGCGCAGCCAAGGCTTATCCCGACCCGGCCACCCTGCAACAAGGCGACACCATCTACCTGACGGTGGCCGATGCGGCCGGCAATATGGTGTCGCTGATCCAGTCAAACTACCGCGGTATGGGCAGCGGCATGACGCCACCGGGGCTGGGCTTCATCCTGCAGAATCGGGGCGAGCTGTTCGCGCTGGACCCGACACACGCCAACCGATTCGAACCCGGCAAGCGCCCGTTCCATACCATCATTCCAGCGTTCATCACCCGCAACGGCGAGCCCTGGGTGAGTTTCGGGCTCATGGGTGGCGCCATGCAGCCGCAGGGCCATGCGCAAATCGTCACCAACCTGATCGACTTCGACATGAATCTGCAGGAAGCCGGCGACGCACCCCGGATCTACCACGACGGCAGTTCCAGCCCGACGGGTCCAACCATGACCGATGGCGGTCGGTTGTACCTGGAGTCGGGGTTCGACTACGCCGTCATCCGTGAGCTCATGGGCCGTGGACATCGCGTCGATTCCGCCAGGGGACCATATGGTGGTTACCAGGCCATCCTCAGAGACTTAGAGACCGGTGTGTATTTCGGCGCATCGGAGTCCCGCAAGGACGGCCAGGCGGCCGGATACTAGGGGCATTGCAGACGACATGGTGATTGCCGAATCCAGAGACCCGGAACACCGCATCCGCTTAATCGACTGGCTGATGCTGCTGCTGGCCGTCGTTTCAATCGGCCTGCTGGCCTATGAAACCTGGTGGGTGACCGACGAGGACATCCGCGCCATGATCATTGCGGCCGACGTGACGATCTGCGCAATCTTCGCCGCCGAGTTCATCTGGCGGTGGCGTTCCTTTGGCTTCAGCCGGCGCTTCGTGCTGGTCAACTGGTACGAAATTCTCGGCATGATTCCGGTCTCGCATCCGGCAATTCGGGGCTTCCGGCTATTCCGCATCATTCGCATCCTGATCGTGCTGTCACGCTTCGGCATGGCCGCAGACCGGGCATTCGGCGAGACCTTCACCCATAACCTGCTGAACCGGCTGCGTCAGTGGGTGGTCAATCTCATTGGCGGCGCCGTCACCATCTACGTGCTCGACGAGGTGGCCGACGTGCTGCACAAGGGCACCTACACGCGCAATGTGGCTCGGGCGTTGGAGCAGCACACCGACGAAATCGAAAGCGCCGTGCGTGAAACCGTCTACGCCGACCCGAATCTGGGACGACTCAAACGGCTACCGTTTTTCGATGCCATCGTCTCGACCAGCACGCAGGTCACGCAGCGCGTCATTATCGAGTTCCTGCAAAACGAGCGCACCGATCGGCTGGTGGCCGACATTCTGCATGAGAACATCGAGCAGATTCGCCTGTCTGTGCGAGCCCGCGAAGACCAACGGTCCCTGGCCCGCCGCAAGCCGCGAGACGACGCGCCAACACCATGAAATTCGCGGCGCTGGCCGGGCTGCCAATCGTCCTGGCTATCGCGGTGTGGTGGTTGGTCGCAGCCACGACACCCACCCGCCCGGCTGACCCGAGCCAGCAGCCCGATCCATTCGCGTCGTCCGGCCCTGAGGCTGTCGATGACCCACCGCTGGCAGCTGGTGCTAAGCCGACGTCATCCCGCATTCGCCCGACCGGGCCCGACAATCGAGCAACTCAAGCCGCCCCTCCCCGGCGCACTGACTGGCCGTTGGCGCAGCAGTTCACAGCCAGCCGGGATCTTTACCAGCTGGCCGAGACGATTCGGACACAGGCCATTGAAGGCGATGCGGAAGCCATGTGGACATTGGGCCGGATCTACGACAGCTGTGAGCTGTTGGCGGTGAAATATGGCTCCGGCCATCAGCCAGGTGAGGCTCGGCGCAGCCTGGAGACCGTGATCTCGGCCATGCCGCCGAACTCGGCCGTCTACCATCGACGCCAGTTCGAGCGTTGCCAGGGCTTTGTCCAGACGCCCGAGGCGCTGGAGAACGCCGAGATCTGGCAGACGCTCGCGGCCGAAGCCGGCCACCCGGCGGCCCGAATGAAAAGCTGGCTGGACCGGCGTATGGATGCCGACATCGGCGCACCCAGCCGCGCGCAGGTCATCGCCTTGGTGCAATCCGGTCACCCGGACGCCCTGGCCACAGCCCCGCGCCTGCTGGCCCTGCAAACGCCAGAGCCGCCCCAGGTTAACGAGGCGATCAGCGAACTGGCATGGACCCTGGCGGCCTGTTCGCTGGGGATGGATTGCTCGCCCATGGGCGAATCCACGCAGATTCGTTGCATCTGGGCCAACTGCGGACCGGAAGATCACCTGCCGGACGTGATCCGGGCCGAGGCCGATCCATACATCTATCAGCAAGCCATCAGCTACGCCGAGCGTCTGGAAGCGCATCTGAACACGGGCACACTCGGCACGGCGGAGTGGGTGGAGCTGCAAGCCCTACCGAATCAGGGCGAGCCGAACTGACGCCCTAGACGGCGGGCTCCCAGGCCAGCATGATGGCATCCTCGCGTCCCTGATCCGCCGGGTAGTAGTTGGGCCGGCGCCCGATCTCGTCAAATCCGAAACCGGCGTAAAGCGCCAACGCGGCTGCATTGGTCGGTCGGACTTCCAGGAATACGATGCGCAGATCGGCCGCTCGCGCGATATCTAACAAGTGCGCAACCAGCTGCCGGCCGCAACCACCTCGCTGAACCACGGGGTCCACGCAGATATTGAGGATGTGGCCCTCACCGGCCGCCATCGACATCAAGGCATAGCCGTCGATGCGATCGCTGGCCGACTGGGCAACCCAGCTGCTGTACCCCACGCGCAGACAGTCATCGAAGATGCCGGCGGTCCAGGGAAACCGGTAAGCCGCCTGATCGATGGCGGCCACGCGCGGAACATCCGCGGGGCGCATCGGCCGGATGGTCCAGCTCAACGCGCTGGCGACGGCATTCATGTCGATGCGGTCAGCTGCGCGCGTATGCGCTTGAGATCCTCCCAGCCTTTGCGCTTTTCCAGCGGCTGGCGGAGGTAGTACGCCGGGTGGTAGGTCACGATCACGGGCGTCTGCGTTGCCGCATGCACATGTGCGCCCTGGCGCATCCGGCCGACCGGAGCATCCTCACCCAGCAAACCCGCCGCTGCGACCTGGCCCAGCGCCACGATCAGCTTGGGCTGCACCAGCCGGATCTGGGCCTCCAGAAAATCGCGACAGGCTCCGGCTTCCGCGGCATGCGGCTTGCGATTACCGGGCGGCCGGCACTTGACGACATTGGCGATGTAAACCGTCGACTGCCGGGATTGCCCTATCGCCGCCAGCATCTGATCCAGCAGCTGGCCCGCGGCACCCACAAAGGGCTCTCCGCGCAAATCCTCCTGCTCGCCAGGCCCTTCACCCACGAGCATGAGTTCGGCCTGGCGTTGCCCGACACCAAACACGGCCTGCGTCCGTGTTTCGTGCAGCGCGCAGGCAGTGCAGCTCGCCACCTGCGCGGCCAGCCCCTCCCAGTCTTCGGCCACGGGTTCGCGCTCGACCGGCGTAGCAGCCACCGGGGGCGGCGGGCGTGAAACGACGGCCGAAGCCGTCGCCTCAGGGGGCGGCACCGGCGACGCGGCCTCCGGCTCCGGCCCGGCCGATGCCACCGGCACGGCGCGCTCCAGGTCCGGCTCGACCGTTTCGCGGTGGTCGCCGGAGGCATCACGACGCACCCACTCGGTCAGACCGAGCAGGGCCAGGTAATCAGACCGGTTCCGGGTCAAGACAGACGCCTCAGGCTGCGCTGCGATCAGCTCGCTGGGCCGCCAGCGCCCGGTTAATACCGGAGATGATGGCCGACAGCGACGCCGTGACGATGTTGCCGTTCATCCCGACTCCGAACAGGGTACGTCCAGCCCCCAGCTTGAGCTCGATATAGGTGGCCGCACGGGCGTCAGCCCCGCCACCAATGGCGTGTTCGTGGTAATCGACCACGGTCACGGGTTCGCCGAGTTCCTCAGACAAGGCCGACACGAAAGCCTCGATGGGCCCGCGTCCCTGGGCGGAAAGTGTTCTGGTCTGGCCATTCACATCGACCTGCACCTTGAGATCAACATGTCCCGAGGCCGAGTCCTCGACCAGCTGATGGGCGCGGTACCGGTAGTCACCGGTTTCGCCCAGGTACTCGTCGTTAAAGATGTTCCACAGTTCTGCCGCCGTAATCTCCCGTCCGGTGGCATCCGTCACCGACTGCACCACACCGCTGAACTCGATCTGCAGCCGACGCGGCAAATCCAGCCCGTGCTCGCGCTCGAGCAGGTAGGCCACGCCGCCCTTGCCGGACTGCGAGTTCACCCGGATCACGGCTTCATAGGAGCGACCGACATCCATCGGATCGATGGGCAGGTAGGGCATCTCCCAGATGGCGCCTTCCTCGCGGGCGGCAAACGCCTTCTTGATCGCATCCTGGTGCGAGCCCGAGAACGAGGTGTACACCAACTCGCCCACATAGGGATGCCGTGGGTGGACGGGCAGCTGGTTGCAATACTCGACCCGACTACGAATCGCATCGATGTCGGAGAAATCCAGCCCCGGATGGATACCATCGGTGTACAGGTTCAGCGCCAGATTGACGATATCCACATTCCCGGTGCGCTCGCCATTGCCAAACAAACAGCCTTCCACGCGCTCGATTCCGGCCAGCATCGCAAACTCGGCAGCAGCCGTGCCGGTGCCGCGATCGTTATGGGGATGGACGGACAGAATCACCGAATCGCGATGCTGCAGATGTCGCCCCGTCCACTCGATCATGTCGGCGAAGACGTTGGGCATGGACCGCTCGACAGTGGACGGCAGGTTGATGATGCAGCGATTGTCTGGCGTGCTGCCCAAGGCCTCGACCACGGCATCGATGATATCCCGTGAAAAATCCAGCTCGGTGCCCGAGTACATCTCCGGTGAATACTGGAAGGTCCAGTCGGTCGCGGGGCGGGCGTCGGCCAGTTCACGAATCATGCGGGCATGCGTAACCGCCAGCTCGATGACCTCCTCGCGCTCCATCTTGAAGACCACGCGACGCATCACGGGCGCGGTGGCGTTGTAGAAATGCACGATGGCACGAGGCGCGCCTTCCAGCGCCTCGAAGCTGCGACGAATCAACGGCTCGCGCGCCTGGGTCAGCACCTGGATGGTGACGTCTTCAGGAATGCGATCCTGCTCGATCAAATCGCGGACAAAGTCGAAATCGGTCTGTGACGCCGAGGGAAAACCCACTTCGATCTGCTTGAATCCCACCGCAACCAGCAACTCGAACATCTCGAGCTTGCGCTCGCGATCCATCGGTTCAATCAGGGCCTGGTTCCCATCGCGCAGGTCGACACTGCACCAGATGGGCGGTGCGGTGAGCACTTGATCGGGCCAGGTCCGATCGGTCAAACCAACCGGGTCGAATCGACGGTATTTGCTTGAGGGGTCTTGGATCATCGCCATGATGGCCTCCTGACGTTCGGAGCGTCGCGTCGCGACGGCGTACTGCATGATGCGCTGGCCACGGGCTCAGGTCTATTGACCATTCATGGGGTGGCGCGCGAGAGACTGGAGTTCGGCGAATATGCGGTCGCCGTCCGCGGATCGATTAGCTGCCCGAAGGCAGAAGTCGATGCCCAGCCGAAAGCAGCGCCAGGGCCTTGCGGCCGGCGCGATGCGCATCAAACGTCAGGATGCTTGGCTTCATGGTCATGGACTATAGCGTCAGTCTCACAATGTTCAAGCCAACCGGCGGAGTATCCGCCGTGCTCACTACGTCAACGGCGGATCTGGGTCGGACTTGAGCTCTGGCTACGTTGCCAGACGCTTGCGACGCCGGCGGGCCAGCGTGATGACCGGTCCGGACACCGCATAGGTCAGAAACACGGCGAAGGCGACCTTGGGCGGATCAAAGGACACCAGCACGAACAGCCCGACGACAGCGACGATATAAATGAACGGGACGCGCTCTTTGAGGTTCAGATCCTTGAAGCTGTAGAAGCGCACGTTACTAATCATCAACAGGGCCGCCATGATCGTCAGCACAAACCCGACGATGGCCACCAGCGGCGACTCGCCGGACACATCCATGGCCGCGCACACCCAGACGAATCCAGCGGTGACGCCGGCCGCGGACGGACTGGGCAGACCGAAGAAATACCCCTTGCCACCGGTGAGATGTGTGGAGACATTGAAACGCGCCAGCCGAAGTGCGGCGCAGGCGGTGTAGACAAACGCCCCCAACCAGGCCAGCTTGCCACCGTAGGGAATCGTCCCTTCGAGGGCATGCAGGGTATAGATGTAGATCACTACACCCGAGGCCAGGCCAAAGGTGACCATGTCCGACAACGAGTCATATTCCTTGCCGAAGTCGGTCTGGGTGTTGGTCAGGCGCGCGACACGGCCATCCAGGGTGTCTGCAATCATGGCGGCAAAAATCGCCATGGCCGCTGGAACAAACTCGCCGCGCAAAGAGGCGATGATCGCGTAGAACCCCCCGAACAGCGTGGCCGTCGTGAACAAATTGGGTAGCAGGTAAATACCTCGGCGACGTTGCCGGTCCGGTGTGTCTACGCTGCCGTCGTCTGCTTCGTTCATGTCGTCTCCGTCGCCGTGCTCTTGCGGACCAGTGTGGCCAGCACGTCCTGCCCGGCCTGGACTCGCTGCCCCGGGCCGACCTTGATCCGGGCCGACTCGTCGACGTAAACATCGATATGCCGTGCCAAGCGTCTCAGCCCACATCGCCGACCGTGGCCGACGCGCTCGCCCACCGACACCATGCAGGGTCGCTGGCCTAGGAGTCCACCCCGCCCGGCGGCGATCAATACGTCGTCGCCCTCGTCCGACTGAATCCAGGACACATGCTCGCTCGGGTCTCCCTCAGGACTGCGGGCCTCCCGGAGCTTGCCTTCGATGGGCGCACGCAGGCAGTAGGCTCCCAGCGCTGCCGTCCGCACGCGAATACGGACGGCGTTTCGGTCCAGATAGTCGTCATGCACCAGCTCGACCGATGCCACCCGACCATCGACCGGAGCCACAACCGCCAGCGGGCTGGAACAAAGCGTGCGCTCCGAATCGTAGAAGTAGCCCAGGCCGAACAGGCAGGCCATCGAAAGCGTGGCCCCGATGACCCAGTGCTGCTCGTGCACGGCCAGCCAGACACACAGCACCAGGCCGGCCACGACCAGCCAGCCTTCATGAGGGATATGGAGAAACGTGCGAACGCGCATGGCGGGATCGACGAGCCGCCGGCGGGCCAGGCCCGCCGGCGTCCGGTCGGTCTAGTTCTTCGTCTTGTCGACCAACTGGTTGGCCGCGATCCACGGCATCATGCCACGCAGCTTGGCGCCCACGGCTTCGATCGGGTGCTCGGCGCTGTGGCGCGCGGTGGCCTTGAGTACGGTGCTGCCGGTACGCGTTTCGTTAATGAACTCGCGCGCGAACTCGCCCTTCTGAATCTCGGTGAGGATCTTGCGCATCTCCGCCTTGGTTTCATCGGTGATGACACGCGGGCCGCGCGTGATGTCACCGTATTCAGCGGTGTTCGAAATCGAGTAGCGCATGTTGGCAATGCCACCCTCATACATCAGGTCGACAATCAGCTTGAGCTCATGGAGGCACTCGAAATAGGCCATTTCCGGCTCGTAGCCGGCTTCAACCAACGTCTCGAACCCAGCCTGAACCAGTGCGGAGGCACCCCCGCACAGCACCGCCTGCTCGCCGAACAGGTCGGTCTCGGTTTCCTCACGGAATGTCGTTTCGATGATGCCGGAGCGACCGCCGCCAATCGCTGATGCATAGGCCAACGCCACGTCCTTGGCCGTGCCGGTGGCATCCTGCTGGATGCAGATCAGACAGGGCACGCCACCGCCGTTGCTGTAATGCGAGCGCACGGTGTGACCGGGGCCCTTGGGGGCAATCATGATGACGTCCAGGTCGGCACGGGGCTCGATCAGGCCGAAGTGGATGTTGAACCCGTGCGCAAACGCCAGGGCGGCGCCCTCCTTGATCCGGTCCACCACGGACTCGTACAGCGCCTGCTGATGCTCATCGGGCACGAGCAGCATGATCACATCGGCGCCGTCCACGGCGTCGCCGGGTGCCTTAACCGTCAGGCCGGCGGCCTCCGCCTTCTTCCAAGACCCGGAGCCTTCTCGCAGGCCCACGGTGACGGAAACGCCACTGTCATGCAGATTCAACGCATGGGCATGGCCCTGGGAGCCATAACCGAGAATCGCCACCTGCTTGCCCTGGATGAGGGATAGGTCAGCGTCCTTGTCGTAGTAGACGTTCAATGCCACGGGGTTTCTCCGGTCTGTGTCGAAAGAGAGGGCGGCTAGGCGGTATGCCGTAGCGCCAGAATCTGATCGCCGCTGGCGATGGCGGCCACGCCGCTACGCACGACTTCGTGAATTTCGACGAATTCACGCAATTCGCGCAGGAAGTCATCAACTTCGATGCCGGTTCCGGTCATTTCGATGACACGGAGCCCGTCAGCCTGATCGACGACTTCAGCGTGATAACGCTCCAGCAACTCGGTCATGCGGTCCTTGGATGTCACCACGAAACGCACTTTGACCAGCAGTAATTCACGCTCAACATGGCCGCGACGCGTCAATTCGACCCGGTCCACGACATCGATGAGCTTGGAGATCTGCTTGTTGATCTGATTGATGACCTGGTCTGTCCCCGTGGTGACCAGTGTCAACCGGGACACGGCGGGGTCATCGGTCGGGGCAACCGACAACGATTCGATGTTGTAGCCACGTGACGAGAACAGCCCGGCCACGCGAGCCAGCGCGCCTGATTCGTTCTGCAGCAAGATCGAGATGATGTGTCGCAACGCCCGGCCCGGGTTTTAAAGAGTCGCGCACGGTAATCAGGCCGCCCCCGAAAATCAAGCGAATTCGGGCGGAAAATGCTGCACCGCAACCCGGCCTCCGATAAACTGAGCTGTTCCACCCCACACAGCTTGTGACTTCTGATGACGAGCGCGCCCGTGAACCCAGCCGACTCTGCCCTGCGACGTGAACCGGAGACCCTGTCGGGTGCCGAGATCATCGTCCGCGTCCTGGCTGAGCAGGGGGTCGACGTCATCTTTGGTTACTCCGGTGGTGCGATTCTACCCACCTACGACGCGGTCTTTCGTTACAACGCCGACCACGCCGACGCGATGCCGCTGATCGTACCGGCCAACGAGCAGGGCGCCGGATTCATGGCTGCGGGCTATGCGCGCGCCTCGGGTCGGGTGGGTGTGGCGATGGTCACGTCCGGACCGGGCGCCACCAACTGTGTCACCCCGGTCCGCGACTGCATGGCCGACTCCATCCCCATCGTGGTGATCTGTGGTCAGGTTCCGACCGGCGCCATCGGGACCGATGGGTTTCAGGAAGCCCCGGTGACCAACATCATGGGCAACTGCGCCAAGCATGTGTTCCTGGTCACCGAACCCGAGCGCCTGGAAGCCACCGTGCGATCCGCGTTCGAGATTGCCCGGACCGGACGTCCCGGCCCGGTGGTCATCGACGTGCCCAAGGATGTGCAGAACTGGACAGGCCCGTACCGCGGCGCCGGCGAGCTTCCCATCCCTGGTTATCGGCAGCGCCTGCGCGCCGTGGAGACAGCCCAGTTGTCCGAACGACGTTGCGAGGATTTCTTCGCCCTGCTCAACCAGGCCGAACGACCGCTGATCTACGCGGGTGGGGGGGTGATTTCCAGCGAGGCCAGCCAGGCCATGCGGGCATTCGCAGATGCCTACGGGATCCCTGTGGTCACGACCCTGATGGGCCTGGGCAGCTACGACACCACCCAGCCGAGGTCGCTGCACATGCTCGGCATGCACGGCACGGCCTACGCCAACTATGCCGTCGACGACTGTGATTTTCTGATCACGCTGGGCGCACGCTTCGATGATCGCGTGGCGGGCGTGCCCGACCGCTTTGCGCCCAAGGCCAAGCACATCGCGCACTTCGATATCGACGCATCGGAGATCGGCAAGGTCAAACCGGTGCACTGGCATCATGTCGGTCGCCTGGCGCCAGCACTCGAAGCATTGCTGGGCTTCGGCCAGAACCGGCAGCTGCAAACCGACTTCTCGGCCTGGCACAGCCACATCGCCGAACTGAAGTCGACCTACGCCATGAATTACGACCGCGAGAGCGAGTTGATTCAGCCCTATGCTGTCCTGGAAGCCATTAACAGGCTGACCGGAGGCGAGGCGGTCATCGCGACCGGCGTCGGCCAGCATCAGATGTGGGCAGCCCAGTATTTTGATTTCCGCGAACCACGGCTCTGGCTGACATCGGGCTCCATGGGCACCATGGGCTTCGGCCTGCCCGCGGCGATTGGCGCACAGTTCGCGCAGCCCGGCAAAATCGTCATCGACATCGACGGCGACGCCAGCATCCGCATGAACCTGGGCGAATTGGAAACCGTCACGACCTACAACCTGCCGGTCAAGGTCGTGGTGTTGAACAACTACGGCGACGGCATGGTCAAGCAGTGGCAGCGGCTGTTCTTTAAAGGTCGCTTCGCCTTCTCCGACAAATCGCTGCACAAGAAGGATTTCGTCAAGGCCGCCGAGGCCGACGGATTCCCCTGGGCGAAACGCCTGGACCAGACCGCGGATATCGACGCTGTCGTGAAGGATTTCGTTGAGTTCGACGGCCCTGCGTTTCTTGAGGTCATCATCGATCCGGAAGCCGGTGTCTATCCGATGGTCGGCCCGGGCATGAGCTATGCGCAGATGATCACCGGTGACCACATTCCGTCTCGTCATGCACCGTCGGAGCAGGCCGATCAGTCGGAGATGTTCTAGTCATTCCAGCCGGCAGCGCGTGGCGCTCCGGCTGCTCTGCCTTGCACTCGTCGCGCTGCCGCCAGCTCTCGGCGCCCAGTCTGACTACGCCGCACAGCGCCTGGCCAGTGCCGGCACCCTGGAGGATCGCGGTCAGTTCACGGCCGCGATTGTCGAGCGCCTGTGGGCCCACCCGGCCCTGAGCCGCTTGGAGCATCGCGACCATAACGCGCACCAGATCTGGCGCCTGCTGCAACGTCTGCCATCAACAGCGCTCGCCCGGCCGCCGCAGGCCACACCGTGGACTGCCGAGGGCTGGTGGGCACTCGCGCGGACGCATCGCCAAGCCGCCGGTTCGAACTGGGACCTTGCCGAGGCGCTGCGGCAATGGGAGCGGCAATACCCGGATCATCCGGCGCGTGCATCCATTCTGCGAACGCTCCAGGTCGACCTGCCCCTGCACCGACCGACGCACCCCCGCGCCCACAGCTATGCCCCGCGGCCGCAGCGCATCGCCGTTGTCGCCCCGACCAGCGGCGCGCTGGGCGGGGCCGGCCAAGCGCTGGTCGATGGTTTGCTCGATGCGTCGCGCGCCTACCCGGATATCAGCCTGCGAGTCTTCGACAGTGGCCCGTCCGGCGGCATGGCCACTTACCAGGCCGCCGCTGGCTACCGCCCTGACCTGATTATCGGCCCACTGGATAAATCCGCCGTCGAGCGTCTGGCGCAGCAAAGTGGCCTGTCGGTACTCACGCTGGCGCTGAACTACGGGCCGCGTAGCGCTTGGGGGGCGGCGAATCTTTGGCAGTTCGGGCTGGCCCCAGAGGACGACGCGGCTGCAGCCGCCGAACAGGCCATTGCCCGCGGCATGCGCAGGGCCGCCGTTTTGTTTGCCGATGATGACTGGGGGCGACGCGTGGGTCTCGGCTTTCTCGACCGATTCGAGGCACTGGGCGGCCACATCGTGCGTCAAACGCGGTTCTGGCCTGGAGGCGCCGATCTCCAAGACGCGGTCCGGCACTTGCTGCAACCCGACACCCACAGACCGCTGTGGCAGGACACGCGGCCGGATCGTCTGCAAGGGTCTCGGCAAATCGATTTGCTCTTTCTGGCGGCAAAATCGCGCGATGCGCGGCTGATCGTGCCGCTACTCAGATTTCATCATGCGGTGGACCTGCCAATTTACGCACCCGATGCCGCCTTGGGAGGGCGCAGCAACACCGAAGCCGAGCGTGACCTCGATGGGGTACTGCTTTGTGGACCGCGCGGCAGCGGAACCGGCGATGGTGCATTTCCCCAGTTCTACGCCCTGGGACACGATGCCTTCACGCTGGCGAGCCAACTCGGCTCGCTGGCCGGCGGTCAATCCATCGACGGGCAGACCGGCCAATTATCCGAGGATGTAGGCGGGCGTATTGCACGGCGCGCCGATTGCAACAGGCTGTAGCCCCGCGGCCCAGCACAACAGCGGGGAGCCGAAACGGCTCCCCGCAAAACCCGCTATTTCAGCAAAATGTTCTCGGCGTTCTTGGCATAGGTCTTGTCGCCCACGCCGCGGACGGCCTTGAGTTCTTCGGCAGACTTGAACACCCCATGTTCCTCGCGATACGCCACGATGCGTTCTGCCGTGACAGGCCCCACGCCATCCAGCTCCGACGCCAGGGTCTTGGCATCCGCCGTATTGATATTGACCGGCCCGGCGAAGCCGACGACCGAATAGAACAAACCGAGCAAGACAATCAATGCTTTCATTGTAGTTCTCCGTGTTTGATGTGAATTTGTGGGCTCTCAGCACCCACATCGTGTAAAACGCAGAGAAAACAACAATCAGGACAGCCACCCGCAACCGTTCGTCGGGCGCAGCCCGCTCTCTGCCCTGGTGCGCGCGGGCGTGACTAGGGCCTCGAAGCATTTGGTTCACCTGCATGCATGGACTACCATCCAGCAGGTTGAGAACGACTTAGCCGCAGGAGACCGTCGTGACAGCCGGAGATCAGACCGTTCAGGTGGGATACATCGGGGGATTGGCCCGCCGCCTGATCAATGAGGGGCTGTTGACCGATGCCGCCGCACGCGACGCCCAGGCCAAAGCGGCCAAGGAGCGTATGCCGCTGGTGCATTGGATTGTCTCGCATCAGCTGGCCTCTGCCGTCGATGTCGGCATGGCGGCAAGCCGGGAATTCGGGCTGTCGCTACTCGACCTCAACGCCATGAACATGGAGTACGCGCCCACAGGCGATGTCAGTGAAACGCTGATTCGCAAGCACCGCGCGCTGCCGCTGTACAAGCGAGGCAAAAAACTCTACGTCGCAACGTCCGACCCGACGAATCTTCAGGGTCTGGATGAAATCAAGTTCAACACCGGTCTGGCGACCGAGCCCGTGCTGGTAGAGGACGACAAGCTCGACCAGACCATCGAGACCGTCCTCAACGCCATCGAGGCGGCCTCGCTGGATGTTGGCGATGACGATCTTGAAAACCTCGACCTGAGCGATGGAGAAGACGAGGCCGACGACGACAACATCACCCGCGCCGATACCGAATCAGCCCCGGTCGTCCGTTTCGTCAACAAAATCTTGCTCGATGCAATTAATCGGGGCGCCTCGRATATCCATTTCGAGCCCTACGAAAAGAAATACCGCATCCGCTATCGCCAGGACGGCATCCTGCAGGAGGCCGCCACGCCGCCCGTGCAGCTCGGCATGCGTCTGGCAGCACGACTCAAGGTCATGTCGCGGATGGACCTGGCCGAGCGACGCATCCCCCAGGACGGGCGCATCAAACTGAACCTGTCCAAGACCAAGGCCATCGATTTTCGCGTCAACACCTGCCCGACACTGTTCGGCGAAAAAATCGTGCTACGTATTCTCGATCCGTCCAGCGCGCAGCTGGGGATTGATGCCCTGGGCTACGAGCCGCACCAGAAGGACTTGTACCTCAAATACCTGAACAAGCCTTACGGCATGATTCTCGTCACGGGCCCGACGGGTAGTGGTAAAACGGTGTCGCTTTATACCGGCCTGAACATACTCAACACGGCGGATCGAAACATCTCGACGGCCGAGGACCCGGCAGAAATCAACCTGCCCGGCATCAACCAGGTCAATGTCAATCCAAAAGTCGGTCTGACCTTCGCCTCTGCCCTCAAGGCATTTCTGCGCCAAGATCCCGACGTGATCATGGTGGGTGAGATTCGAGACCTCGAAACCGCCGAAATCGCGATCAAGGCCGCGCAGACCGGTCACTTGGTCTTGTCGACACTGCACACCAACGATGCCCCGCAGACCCTGACCCGCATGCTCAACATGGGCGTGCCTGCCTACAACATTGCCTCGTCGGTTTCGTTGATCATTGCCCAGCGTCTGGCTCGCCGGCTCTGCAAGCAGTGCAAGCAGCCGGTGGAGATTCCCAAGGAGGAACTTCTCAAGGAAGGCTTCCGGGAGTCCGATCTCGACAAGCTGACGTTGTTCGATGCCAAGGGCTGTGATGCCTGTAGCGGGACCGGCTACAAGGGCCGTGTGGGCATTTATCAGGTCATGCCGGTCAATGAAGACATGGGCCGCGCAATCATGGAAGGCTCGAACGCCATGGAGCTGGCCCAGTTGGCCGAGCAGCAAGGCATTAATGACCTGCGACGCTCCGGCCTGGAGAAAGTCATGCAAGGCGTGACAAGCTTGGTCGAAGTCAACCGCGTCACCGTCGATTAGCAGCACGAGACAGCACATCCATGGCAAAAGCGGCAGTCAAGGAAGCCACCTTCCAGTGGCAGGGTACGAATCGCGATGGCGCCCGGGTCAAGGGCCAGATGGAGGCGCTAAGCGACGCCCTCGTCAAGGTCCAGCTGCGCAAGCAGGGCATCAACCCGATCAGCGTGCGCAAGAAAACCGAGCTGTTCGGCAAGCGCAAGAAGAAGATCGAATCCGGCGACATCGCCATCTTCTCCCGACAGATGGCGACGATGATGCAGGCCGGCGTGCCGCTGGTTCAGGCGCTGGATATTGTCGGCAAGGGACATGAAAACCCCGCCATGGGCGAAATGATCGGTGAGATCCGAACCGAGATCGAGGGGGGATCAACCTTTGCCGAATCCCTGGCCAAGCACCCGAAGTATTTCGACGATTTGTTCGTGAACCTGGTCGATGCCGGCGAGCGTTCCGGTGCCCTGGAAGCCCTGCTGGACAAGATCGCGACCTATAAAGAAAAGACCGAGGCCATCAAGAAGAAGGTCAAGAAAGCCCTGACCTATCCCGCCGCTGTGATTGTCGTGGCGTTCATCGTCACGGGCATTCTGCTGTACTTCGTGGTGCCGCAGTTTGAGGACCTGTTCGTCGGCTTTGGAGCCGACTTGCCGGCCTTCACCAAAATGATCATCAGCCTGTCCCAGTTCGTACAGACCAAATGGTGGATGGTGCTGGGCATTCTGATTGCCATCGGCGTCACCCACGTCCAATGCCATCGGCGGTTCCGCGGATATCGCCGCGCGCAGGACCGGATCATGCTGCGCCTGCCGGTGGTCGGCGACATCCTCAACAAGTCGGCCGTGGCGCGCTTCGCCCGGACACTATCGACCATGTTTGCCGCCGGTGTGCCACTGGTCGACGCGCTGGATTCCGTTGCAAGGGCTGCCGGGAACATCGTCTACGAAGAAGCCGTGCTGCAGATGAAAGACCAAGTATCGACCGGCCAGCAGCTTCAGGTGACCATGGCCCAGGTCGCACTATTCCCGAGCATGGCCGTTCAGATGATTGCGATCGGGGAAGAATCGGGTGCACTCGATTCCATGTGCGCAAAAGTGGCGGACTTCTACGAGGAAGAGGTCGACAACCTGGTCGACAACCTGTCCAGCCTGCTTGAGCCGCTGATCATGGCGGTGCTCGGCGTGCTGGTCGGTGGTCTGGTCGTCGCCATGTATCTCCCGATCTTCAAGCTCGGGTCGGTGGTCTGAACAACGCTCAACCCCGGCTCCGCCAACGGACACCCCTGTGATCGAATTGCTCCAATCCTCACCGGCGTTGTGGATGACGACGGTCGGGGTACTCAGCCTGCTGGTTGGCAGCTTTCTCAATGTGGTCATTCATCGGCTACCGCAGATGATGCAGGCCGGCTGGCGACAGGAGTGTCACCTGCTGTTGGAGTTACCTGAAGCCCCTGCGCCGTCGGTGTCGCTGCTACGCCCCGGTTCGCATTGTCCGGGTTGTCAGCGTCCCATCGCGTGGTACGACAACATCCCGGTGGTTAGCTACCTGCTGCTGCGTGGACGCTGTCGGGGCTGCGATCAGTCGATTAGCCTGCGTTATCCCTTGGTGGAACTGCTCACCGCCGTGCTCAGCGTACTCGTGGCCTGGCAGTTGGGCTTCGGGCTCATGGGCGGTGCGGCCATTGCGCTGACCTGGGGCCTGGTGGCGCTATCCGGCATCGACCTGGATCACCAGCTCCTGCCGGACAGCCTGACGCTGCCCGCGCTGTGGGCCGGCCTGCTGCTGAGCGTGTTTGGTGGCTGGGTTTCACCTGCCGATGCCATCATCGGCGCGGCAGCGGGCTATTTGTCACTGTGGCTGGTGTTTCATGCGTTTCGACTGCTCACCGGCAAGGAAGGCATGGGGCATGGCGACTTCAAGTTGCTGGCCGTGTTCGGCGCCTGGCTGGGTTGGGACAGCCTGCCGCTGATTATTCTGCTGTCGTCCGTCGTGGGCGCGGTGCTGGGTGGCGTGCTGATGGCCTCCGGTGCATTGCGTCGCGATCAGCCCATGCCGTTCGGTCCGTTTATCGCCGCTGCTGGCTGGATTGCGATGCTGTGGGGCGATGCGATCTGGCAATCCTATCTGTCCTTCGCCGGCCTGCAGACAGGATGACTTGGACGGTCGGGCTGACGGGGGGGATTGCCAGCGGCAAGACAGCCGTTGCGGATCTGCTCATCGCCTCGGGGGTCCCCGTACTGGACGCCGACCAGGCTGCACGGGATGTGGTCGAGCCCGGCACCCCTGCGCTGGACGCGATCATCAAGCACTTCGGCCAGGATATTCTGACCGCAGAGGGCGCACTGGACCGTGCGGCATTACGGACCCGGGTGTTCCATCAACCCGCCGACCGAAAGGTACTGGAATCCATCGTGCACCCGGCCGTCCGCACCGCAATGAACGACTGGCGCGCTCGCCAGAGCGCGGCGTACTGTGTGCTGGCGATTCCGTTATTGGTGGAGTCCGGGCTGCAAGCCATGGTGGACCGGGTGCTGCTGGTCGACACGCCGCCTGCGCTGCAGCGTCAGCGGCTCATGCAGCGAGACGATATCGACGGTCCGTTGGCGGATCGGATGATCCAGGCTCAGGCCAATCGCGATACGCGCCTGGCAGTCGCGGATGACGTCATCGACAACTCGGGCCCTTATGAGGCGCTAGCGCCACAGGTCCACGCCCTGCATCAACGCTATCTAGAGCTGGCCGGTGGCAAGCCCATGACGGCGCCGCAATAAATGCCTGAGCAAGCCTTCACGATCTCGTTACAATGCCGGTTCAACGCAGGGCGTTTGCTTGGATGACAGGTCAGGAACCGACGAACAATACGATCTGGTTCGAACAGCCACTCAATGAACGGGTGCGGACCTACTTGCGTCTGGAGTTCCTGTTCAAACGCCTACGCCATCACCGGGGCGACGCCAGTTACTGGGGGCGACGGGCTGCGGTTGGCGCTCTGCTTGATATTTTCCTGCTGCTCGGCCGCAGCGACCTCAAGGGTGACATCACCAAGGAGTTGGGGGAGCAGCACGCGCACCTCCGACGACTCGAGGCGCGACCCGGCGTGAATGACGACCGCTTGACGGATGTCTTGCAGAAAATCGACCACGCGATTCATTCCATTCAGGGCCTGTCGACTCAGTTTGCTGGGGCGGCGCTGCGAAATAACGATTTTCTCGTCAGCATTGCCAACCGCATTGCCATTCCCGGGGGGACCACCGGGTTCGACCTACCGAACTTTGAGCTTTGGCTACGACGTCCGCTGGAAGAGTCCGCGCGTGATCTCGATGCCTGGTGTGCCGATATCGGCGCCTTTGAACGCGCCATCGACCTCGATCTCGACTTGATCCGTGGCAGCGCTGTGCCGCGCACCGTCATCGCCCAGGACGGCATTCACGTTCAGTCGCTGGACGGCCCGCGGCAGATGCTGCGTATTGGCGTCGCAGCGCAACAACGGGTCCACCCCGAAATCAGCGCCGGCAAGCATCGATTTACCGTGCGCTTCATGGAAACACGCGAAACCAGCAGCCGAAGCCATCAGGTCCGCGAGAACATCGAGTTCCAGCTCGCCTGCTGTGGCATTGGCTAGGCGTCCGCCCCGAAAATCGTACAACCGTCACCATGCCCGAACCCGCTCGTCTCGTTCGCTGCCCTCACTGCGGCCAGCTGGCCAAGGCCACGCCCGAAAACCCATGGCGTCCGTTTTGCGGCCGTCGCTGCAAGCTCATCGACCTCGGAGCCTGGCTAGACGAGGACCATCGTATTCCCGGCCCCCCTGGGGACCCGGACAACGCGCCCTCTGACGAGTCCTAGGCCGAACGCGGCCAGAACCCACGAATGCCGGCGACAGCAAAGCAGCCGGCCCGGCGAGCCACCGACAGATCACGCGGTGTCAGTCCACCGATCGCATAGCAGGGCAGCCCGGCACCATCCGCTAACCGGCGCAGTTCCGACCAGCCGGCAGGCAACCGGTCGGGATGGGTGGCCGTGCGCCGAGCAGAGCCGATCACCAGTGTTTGCGCGCCCCATTGAGCCGCTTGCTGAGATGTCTTCTGGTCATGGCAAGACACGACGCAGCCACCGGCCCAGGCAGGTGCCTGGCTGCCGGCGCTCTCCAGGGCATGGCCTGGCAAGTGCAAGATCAATCGCTCGGCTGCGGCCGCCGCTGCCCAATCGATTTCCGTTCGGTCGACGGCAAGCCGCTGCACCCCGCTATCCAGCAGCCGAAGAACAAGATCGCGATATGCCGTATCGCTTAGCCGAGGCAAGCGCAACCGAGTCAGCACGGCCGAAGTGGCCAGCTGCTGTCGAATCGACAGCAGGTCGTTTGCCGACCAGTGATCAGGGGTGAAGGCGTAGCACGCGGGCCATTGCAGGGCAGCCACCAGAGGTTGATCAGCTGCAAGCAGGCCCGCCGTCGACAAGGCCTCCACCGGACACCAACGCGTCGCCTGCCCTTCCCGACCTGACGGTTCTTGTTTCCATCGATTCACCAGCCAGGTGTCGAGCAGCACAGTACGGTCAGGATATTGATGCACCAGCCGCATCAACGGTTGGTGATCAAGCACCTCCACGCCCAGCTCTTCGGCCAGTTCCCGACGTAGCGCCTGAGTCACCGTTTCGCCCGGCTCGAGCTTGCCACCGGGAAACTCCCATTGGCCGGCCCCCGGCTTACCCGCAAGGCGCTGACTGATCAACACCTCGGACCCGCGCCGCAGCACGCCAACCGCGATATGCAGCATCAGGACCGGTATTCGGCGTTAATCCTGACGTACTCGTGCCCAAGATCGCAGGTCCAGATCACGGCCTGCGCAGACCCACGCCCAAGGTCGATACGGACCGTAAAGGCGTCTCGCTGCATCGCTTCGGAGGCCCGTGATTCGGCATAACCGGCCGCGGGCTCCCCACCTTCCAGCACGCGCTCCTCGTCGATCCAGAGGCCGATCTGATCAATGCGCAGCCCCTCCAGGCCACTGCGTCCGACAGCGGCCAGCACACGCCCCCAGTTGGGATCGCTGGCAAACCAGGCCGTTTTGACCAGAGGAGAGTGGGCGACGGTCATGGCGACCTTGCGTGCTTCATCCACCGAGCGGCCCCCTTCGACCCGTACCGTCACGAACTTGCTCGCGCCCTCGCCGTCTCGGACCATGGACTGGGCGAGATGCTGACACACCTCGATGATCGCATCGCGGCACAGGCGGTACGCTGCGGAGCCAATTTCAATCTGCGCGCCCGGGCCGGTTGCGGCCAGCGCACAGGCATCGTTGGTCGACGTATCGCCGTCCACCGTAATGCAGTGAAAACTGGCGTCCACGGCGCGGGACAGAATCTGCTCGACGGCGGCCTGGGACAGGGGGGCGTCGGTGGCAACAAACGCCAGCATCGTCGCCATATCAGGGCGGATCATCCCGGCGCCCTTGCCGATTCCCGTGACCGTGAAATGACGACCGTCCGGCAGCGAAACCGTGCGGCTCAGCCCCTTGGGCAACGAATCCGTGGTCATGATGGCCCGCGCGGTCGGCAGCCAGGCATCGGCCTGTAACTGCTGGACGGCGGCAGGAATGGCTGCGGTGATGCGATCTCCGGGGAGCAGCTCACCGATCACGCCGGTGGAAAACGGCCAGATGTCTTCGACGGTACAACCCAGGGCGCTGGCGACGGCCTGACAACTATCGCGGGCTGCCCGCACACCCGCCTCGCCGGTTCCGGCGTTGGCGTTGCCACTATTGATCAGCCAGGCGCGTGCTCGGCCGGTTCGGCCACGGTGTTCCCGACAAAGCCGAACGGGTGCAGCCGCGAAGACATTATTGGTCAGCGCCACCGCGGCCCGCGCCCCCGGGGCCAGTTCGATCAGCGCCAGGTCATCTCGATCGCGATAGCGGATGCCCGCCTCGACGGCTGCGAGCCGAACGCCCGGAACGGGCAGGAGGGTCTGGGGTGCCGACAGACCGACGGCCATGGGATCAGGCGACCCGGCCGTGGCATTGCTTGTATTTCTTGCCCGATCCGCAGGGGCAAGGCTCGTTACGACCGACTTTGCGTTCCGTGCGCTCAACGGTTGCAGGACGCGGCGGCGGCGCTGCCGGGCGCCCCGCCGGTCCGGCCTGAATGCGGCGCGCGCCAGCCGGCGCCTGCGCACCCGACTGAGGCGGCGCCTCTCCAGCGGCCAGCGCATTATCGGCCTCTGCATGGCTGGCCTGGCCGCGGGCCTGCAAGGCTTCCGCCTGGGCACGTCGCTGGGCCTCTACAGCCTCAACATCAGCCTCGGCCTGGACGCGGACCTTGGACAGGGTCGCTATCACTTCATGCTTTAAGCGGGCCAGCAAGTCGTTGAACAGCTGGAAGGCTTCTCGCTTGTATTCCTGCTTGGGATCCTTCTGGGCATAGGCCCGCAGATTAATCCCCTGGCGCAGGTAATCCATGGCCGCCAGGTGCTCCCGCCACAGGCGATCCAGCGTCTGCAGCATGACCGCTTTCTCGAAGTGCTGAATCACCTGCTCGCCGGCGCGCTGCTTTTTGTCGGCATAACTGGTCTCCAGCGCCTCCTGCACGCGACGGCGCAGCCCCACATCATCCAGGGAGCTGTCAGATTCCAGCCACTGCGCCACATCGGCATCCAGCCCGAATTCGGCACGCAGGGCCTCGGTCAGGCCCGGCACATCCCACATTTCTTCCGGCGAGCCCGGCGGCAGGTAGGCCTGAACCACACCGGCGACGACATCGGGACGGATGGTCTCGACCAGCGCCGAGATCTCCTCGGCTTCCATCAGGTCGTTGCGCTGGCCGTAAATCACCTTGCGCTGGTCATTCGCAACGTTGTCGTATTCCAGCAGGTGCTTACGAATATCGAAGTTGTGCGATTCGACCTTACGCTGGGCGGTCTCGATCGAGCGAGACACCCAGCGATGCTCGATGGCCTCGCCCTCTTCCATACCCAGCCGCTGCAGCATGGCGCGCATGCGTGGCGGGGTGAAGATCCGCATCAGCGTGTCTTCGAGTGACAGATAGAAGCGGGTGACACCGGGGTCGCCCTGACGCCCGGATCGCCCACGCAGCTGGTTGTCGATGCGACGGGACTCGTGGCGCTCCGAGCCGATGACATGCAGGCCGCCGGCCTCGATCACTGCATCGTGTCGCGCCTGCCAATCCTGGCGAATACGCGCCCGTGACTCGGCATCGTCCTCGGGTACAGCGGCCAGTTCGGCGTCCAGGCTCCCGCCCAATACGATATCGGTACCACGACCGGCCATGTTGGTCGCAATGGTGACCGCACCGGGCCGGCCCGCCTGCGCGATGATGTCCGCCTCGCGCTCATGCTGTTTGGCATTGAGCACCTCGTGCTCGACCTTGCGCTCGGTCAGCAGCTGATGCAGAAGCTCGGATGTCTCGATCGACGCGGTACCCACCAGCACCGGCGCACCCTTCTCCCGGGCCGCAACAATGTCGTCGACAATGGCGTTGAACTTCTCCCGCGCCGTCATGAAGACCAGGTCGCCCAGGTCCTGGCGCTGGGTCGGCTTGTTGGTCGGTATGACCACCACTTCCAGGCTATAGATCTGCTGGAACTCAAAGGCTTCGGTATCGGCCGTACCGGTCATGCCCGAGAGTTTGTCGTACAGACGGAAGTAGTTCTGGAAGGTAATGGATGCCAGCGTCTGATTCTCGCGCTGGATCGCCACCCCTTCCTTGGCCTCGATCGCCTGGTGCAGCCCGTCCGACCAGCGTCGTCCCGGCATAGTCCGCCCGGTGAACTCGTCAACAATGACGATATCGCCGCCGCGAACAATGTAATCGACGTCGCGCTTGAACAGATGATGTGCCCGCAGCGCTGCATTCAGGTGATGCATCAGCACGATGTTCTGCGCGTCGTAGAGACTCTCACCCTCGGCGAGCAGCCCTGCTTGGCTGAGCAACTGCTCGACGTGCTCGTGGCCGTCCTCGGTCAGATGGACCTGCTTGCCCTTCTCGTCGACGGAAAAATCACCCGGGCCGTCCTCTTCCTGCTGGGCAGCCAGACGGGGCACGATGGAATTGATCTTCTGATAGAGGCTTGGATCATCATCGGTCGGACCGGAGATGATCAGCGGCGTACGCGCCTCGTCGATCAGGATCGAATCGACCTCATCGACCACCGCGAAATGCAATCCACGCTGGACCTTGTCCTCGGCGGAGAAGGCCATGTTGTCGCGCAGATAGTCGAAGCCGAATTCGTTGTTGGTGCCGTAGGTAATGTCGGCGGCATAAGCAGCGCGCTTCTCATCCGGTGATTGCCCGGACAGCACAACCCCGACGCTCAGCCCCAGGAATCGGTACAAACGCCCCATCCACTCCGCATCGCGGCTGGCCAGGTAGTCATTGACCGTGATGAGATGTACGCCCTTGCCGGACAGGGCATTGGCGTAGGTGGCCAGCGTCGCTACCAGCGTCTTGCCTTCACCGGTACGCATTTCGGCAATCTTGCCGTCGTGCAGCACCGAGCCGCCGATGAGCTGGACATCGAAATGCCGCATACCCAGCGTGCGCTTTCCGGCTTCGCGGACGACTGCAAACACCTCGGCCAGCATGTCATCCAGCGACTCGCCCTTGTCGAGTCGCTCCCGGAATTCCTGGGTCTTGGCCTGAAGCGCCGCGTCGTCCAGCGCCTCCAGCGAGGGCTCGAGCGCGTTGACCTGGTCTGCAAACTTGCGCTTGCGATTCAAAACGCGCTGGTTCCGGCTACCGAACAGCCGGCTTAGAAAGGTATTCGCCATGAGCTCAGAATGGGGACTGCGATGAGGGAATCAACGTCCGCGTCGACATGCGGCGGCGGCATTGTAACGCACGACTATTGACGCGCCCGCAGACGCCCCGCCAGACCCTGTTAGCTCTGTGCCTGGATGTAGCGGGCGGGATTAACCACCTTGCCGTTGCGCAGCACTTCGAAGTGCACATGCGGACCGGTCGAACGCCCGGTATTGCCCATGCGACCGATGACATCGCCCTTGGCCACACGATCGCCAACCTTCACCTCGTTGACCTTGTTATGGCCGTATCGGGTCACGTAACCGTTGCCGTGGTTAATCTCGACTAAGAGGCCGTAACCCGACCGACGCCCGGACCAGGTCACCACCCCACTGGCCACTGCCACCACTTCGGACCCTTCGCGACCGGCGAAGTCCATTCCGTAGTGGTGGGCACGGCGACCGGTGAATGGATCGGTGCGCACACCGAATAGCGAAGAGATCCAGCCACTGAGAATCGGACGCCCTTCGGGATGCGCCTCGCTTTGCAGCCGGCTCGCCAGAATCAGATCTTCGAGCACGCGCATCTCGCGTTCACGCGCGGCAATCTGGCGGTCCAATTCACCCAGCGTTGAGCTGACATCGCCCAGACCAGGCAATTCGCCCTCAACTTCGACTTCGGGCCCACCGACCGCCGGGGCAATATCAAACGCGAATTCGCCCTCATCCAGATCCGCAACTTCCACCAATCGCTGGCCGGCGGCGTTGAGGCGCATCATGTCTGCCTGCAGCATGGCCACCTTACGGGCCAGCGCCTGCGCGTTTTCCTGGAGATGCTGACGCGCTTCCGCCACTTGCTGACGATTTGCGTCAATGGCCGCCTGCCATTCGGCAGTCACCTCGGCCGGCAGGTTGGCCTGGGTGGTCGCCACCGGAGCGGTCAGCCGGCCGATGCCGACGCCCGCCGCGATGAACAGGGTCACCGTGGCACAAAGCGCCGCCGCCAGCCACGGACTACGCGGATCAAATTGCCAGCGCCGTGACCGGCCCAGCTTGTTGTCGATTACAATTAGTTCCATGTCTTACCGCTTCGGTCGTCGCGCCCGATCTCTTGCGGATCGCATCCGGTCCGACCGTTCCCCCCTTCGGGATTGGTCTCGGTCTGCCGTGCAGACCTCGTATCTTCAGGATCAGCTGGAACAACGCCTCCCCGCGTCGCTAGCCAGCCGCGTCAGATTCGTTCGCATGGATCAGACGACAGCCGTCCTGGCCGTCGCTTCACCCGCTTGGGCAACCCGCATCCGACAGCACCGCGCTGCATTGCGGCACATCGTCGAATCGTCGTTGGGTCGCCCCTGCACAGATATACGACTTTGCATCATTCCGGTGCAAGCCGCTATCCGGCCGAGTCACGAACCTGTCAAAACTCAAACCCGGCACATCGACACGATGCGCCGGCTCTCCAAAAGCACGAGCAATGCCAAACTCGCCGCCGCATTGCGCCGACTGGTCCAACAGCTCGAAAACGCAGACTAAGCCGCAGCCGTTGCCGGACGCGGTGAATAGATGATGGGCGCACGCTGTTCCGGGCGCTCGAATGTCACCATCTCCCAGGCATCTGGCTGCGCGATCAACCCGCGTAACAATTTGTTGTTCAGGGCATGCCCCGACTTGTAGCCGGTGAATGCGCCAATCAGGTTGTGCCCCATCAGGTACAAGTCCCCGATGGCGTCAAGAATCTTGTGCCGCACGAACTCATCTTGGTAACGCAGTCCGTCGTTATTGAGGACGCGGTACTCGTCCAGTGCCACCGCATTGTCCAGGCTCGCACCCAGGGCCAGATTATTGGCTCGCAGGTACTCCACGTCGCGCATGAAACCGAAGGTCCGCGCGCGGGAGACCTCTTTGACGTACGAGGTCGTGGAAAAATCGATGGTGGCGTGCTGCTGACTCGACGCGAACACGGGATGTTCAAAGTCGATGCCGAAGCTGACCTTGAAACCATCATGCGGATCAAAGCGCGCCCATTTGTCATCTTCTGTGACCTGGACAGGCTTCTTCACGCGGATGAATCGTTTGGGCGCATCCTGTTCGAGAATGCCGGCGGACTGGACCAGAAAAACAAAAGGCCCTGCACTGCCGTCCATGATCGGAACCTCGGGAGCCGACAATTCGATCAGCGCATTGTCGATCCCCAGACCCGCGAGGGCTGACATGAGATGTTCGACAGTCGACACCTTGGTGCCGTTGCCTTCCAGCGTGGTGTTCAGCGTCGTGTCGGTCACTGCATGGGCATCTGCCTTGAGTTCCGGCGCGCCGTCGAGGTCCACGCGCCGAAACACAATGCCGAAGTCCGCCGGGGCGGGGCGGATCGCCATGTACACCTTTTTGCCCGTGTGCAAACCCACGCCGGTGGCGCGAATCGGGTGTTGCACAGTTCGTTGCTTCAACATCTCTATACCTCAGTGGCTGTGCCCGAACACTGCCATGCGCCAGCGGACAGCCTGAGACAGGCCATCGATGGACAAGTTCGGTACGTCAGCCCCCGCGATTCTTATTCTGGAACAACGCTGCAGCCGGCAAGCATGGTCCGGCGCATCCGTCAAACGCGGCACTCTACCACAGAGTCCCGCCGGACCGAATGCACCTGGACGCCTGACCGCTGCCAACCCTGTTCCAGACCGCGCACGAAACGGGCCAGGCGGTTAGTCCGCCTGGTTCCGCAGAAACGCCGGCACGTCCAGCACCTCGATGTCCAGATCCGACAGATCATCCAAGCGACGCGCCTTCTTTTCGCGGCGGATGTAGGTGGGCTTCTCAAGGTCGTTGTACTTGACCTGCCCGCCCCCGTCGCGACTGATGGGCGTGACCACCTCGTGATCTTCGAAGGACTGGGCCTTCTGGTTACCCCCAAGACCGGTGGCAACCACGGTCACCCGCAGTTCATCACCCATATCCGGATCCAGTGCGGTACCGACAATGACCTCGGCCGAGTCGGCTGCCATTTCGCCAATCACTTCGTTCACCACCTGGAATTCGAACATGGTCAAATCGTCGCCAGCGGTGATGTTGACCAGCACGCCTTCGGCCCCGGTGAGTGTCAGCTCGTCCAGCAACGGACTGGCCAGCGCGGTCTCGGCGGCTTCCCGGGCGCGATCCTCGCCGCTGGAGCGACCGATCCCCATCATGGCCATGCCCGGAATGGACATCACCTTTCGCACGTCGGCAAAGTCGACGTTGATCAGGCCGCCTGCCGTAATCAGCTCGGCGATACCCTGGACCGCGTTGTGTAGCACATCGTTGGCCGACTTGAAGGCGTTCTTGACGGTCACGCTCTTGCCCAGCACGGACAGCAGCTTCTCGTTCGGAATCACGATCAGCGAGTTCACCAGATCTTCCAGTGCCTCGATGCCGCGACCGGCCACGTCCATGCGCTTCTTGCGCTCGAACGGGAACGGCTTGGTGACGACCGCAACGGTCAGGATTTCCAGTTCGCGTGCGATTTCCGCAACCACCGGAGCCGCCCCGGTACCGGTGCCACCGCCCATGCCGGCGGTGATGAACAGCATGTCGGAGCCTTCGATCGTCTCGCGAATGCGCTCGCGATCTTCCAATGCTGCCGCGCGCCCCACTTCAGGGTCGGCTCCGGCACCCAGGCCCCGGGTAACCGTGGAACCCAGTTGCAGGATGGTGTCGGCCGAGCAGGCGTCCAGATGCTGCACGTCCGTGTTGGCGCAGATGAATTCGACACCCTGAATTCCGGCCTCAACCATCTGGTTGACCGTGTTGGTGCCGCCGCCGCCGATGCCCATCACCTTAATGACTGGACGATTCGGCTGGTGTTCGATGAGTTCAAAGATCTCAGCCATGGTGTTACCTCGTGTTTGCCCCAAAAATGTCGATCAGAAATTGCCTTGGAACCAGCTCTTCATGCGTTCCCAGACTTGTGCGAAACCGGACCCTTCGGGTTGTCCGGTGTAGTGCGGGAGATTTCTCTGCCCGAAGATGAGCAACCCGATGCCTGTTGCGTGCTGCGGGTTGCGGGCGACGTCGGTCAGCCCTTGTACGGTGTGCGGCATGCCCAGCCGCACCGGCAGGTCGAAGACCTCCTCGGCCAGCTCGACCACGCCTGCCATCTTGCTGCTGCCACCGGTCAGCACGACGCCGCCGGCCAACATTTCGTCGAAACCGGATCGACGCAGTTCACGCTGGATCAGCAGGAACAGTTCTTCGTAACGCGGTCGGATCACCTCGGCCAGCGTCAGGCGCGACAGGCGACGCGGTGGACGGTCGCCCACGCTGTCGACCTCAATTTGTTCGTCGCGCTCCAGCATCTCGGGCAATGCATGCCCGTATTTGATCTTGATGGCGTCGGCATGCTGCGTCGGTGTGCGCAGGGCCACGGCGATGTCATTGGTAACCTGATCGCCAGCGATCGGGATCACCGCGGTATGACGAATCGCGCCCTTGTGAAACACCGCGATATCACTGGTTCCGCCCCCGATGTCGACCATGCAGACGCCGAGATCCTTTTCGTCGTCGGTAAGCACCGCATAGCTGGACGCCAACTGCTCCAGAATCAGCTTGTCCACGTCCAGACCACAACGCAGCACACACTTGTGAATGTTCTGCGCCGCCGACACGCTGCCGGTCACCATGTGCACACGGGCTTCCAGGCGCACGCCGGACATTCCGATGGGTTCCTGAATGCCCTCCTGGTCATCCACCGCGAATTCCTGCGGCAGCACATGCAAGGTTTTCTGGTC
Source organism: Abyssibacter profundi (assembly GCF_003151135.1). NCBI lineage: Bacteria > Pseudomonadati > Pseudomonadota > Gammaproteobacteria > Chromatiales > Oceanococcaceae > Abyssibacter > Abyssibacter profundi. The sequence goes on along the minus strand of NZ_QEQK01000005.1, from coordinate 256,623 downwards.
GGCGGGAATGGCCACTGCACAGGCCGCGTCGATCACCCGATCCACGTCGGCTTCGCTGACTTCCTTGCTACGTACCGCAACGATGCCGTGGGAGTTCAGGCTCTTGACGTGGCTCCCCGAGATGCCCGTATACACCGACTGGATGCGACAGCCAGCCATGAGCTCGGCCTCTTCCACCGCGCGCCGGATCGACTGCACCGTGGACTCGATATTCACCACCACGCCCTTTTTCATGCCGGTGGATGGGTGGGTGCCGATGCCGATGATCTCGATGACCCGCTCGTCGTTGATCTCCCCAACGATGGCCGCCACCTTGGAGGTGCCGATATCCAATCCGACGATGAGATCTTTCATTGGTTTTCTCGACATGACGTCAGTTCCTCTCCGGGGACTGCGCGGTCTCGCGCCATCCCACTGCAAATCCGTTCGTGTAGCGAAGATCGATGGTCGCAACCTGGGGCCAGCGGTCGGACAGCGCGCGGCGGACCGGCCCGGCAAACCGCGACATGCGCTCCGGGATGTCATGGCGGCCCAGTCGCAGGCGTACGCCATCGGACAGTTCTGCGGACCAGGATCCGCGCTCATCAATCGCGAGCGCGGCAAGCCGGAGGTCCTCAAGTCCCTGGGTCTGACTGAGCAGGGACCACTGGGCCAGCATGTCCATACGTAGCTCAGGGGGGCCGTCGAGCCGGGGCAGATCGGCCGGCCAACTCTCAGCCGGCGGCGCGAAGATTGCACCTTGAGCTGAGATCAGTGCCTCATCGCCCCACCGGGCGACGGCCTCGTGCTCGACCACCGTCGCCAGGAGCCGATCCGGGAAGCGCCGCGAGACCTGCGCATCGGCGACCCAGGGCAGCGCAGCCAGGCTGGCCTCCACCTCTCGCGGCGACACCTGGAACAGGCCCTGCCCCAGGTAGCCCAACGTGGCCTGGCGAAGTGCAGCGGGATCCGATGAACGCACGCCGTGCACCTCAAGGTTGAGCGGTCCTGCCTGACTGGCCAGCACCCAGAACACGACAAGGGCGGTGACCGCGGTAAGGACCAGCGTGCCGAACCAAGGGCGACGCGGCGCTTCGCTGGCCACGGCGCGCACCGGGCGCAATGCGTCAATGGCCACACTCATGCGGAGCCCTCCAGCGTTGTCGCCAGAATGCGCAGCACCAGGTCCTCCATCAACCAACCCAGCGCAGCCGCGGCCTTGGGCACCAACGAGTGCGTGGTCATCCCCGGTGTGGTGTTGACCTCCAGCAACCGCGGCTCGCCGTCGCCGGTCAGCATCAGATCCACCCGCCCCCAGCCGCTGCAACCCAGGACGGCGTAGGCACGACGTGCGAGCTCCTTGAGCCTGGCTTCGGTCGCCGCGTCCAAACCGCAGGGAATCAAATAACGCGTGTCATCCGAGACATACTTCGCCTCGTAGTCGTAAAAGCCACCCGCCGCCTCGATACGAATGGCGGGAAGCCAGACATCGCCAACCACGGCAATGGTGTACTCACCGCCCTCGATGGCCTCCTCAACCAACACCGGACCGGGATGCCGCGCGGCGTCCGCAATGGCCTGCCGCAGCGATTCGACATCGACCACGCGGGCCACGCCGACGCTGGAGCCCTGCCAGGCCGGCTTGACGAACAGGGGCAGGCCCAGTTGAGCGGCGATAGCCGCGGGATCGGCGTCCGCCGGATCACGCAGCAACACGTCGCGGGCTACCGGCAGGCCGGCCTGCTGCCACAAGGCCTTGGTTGCCCCCTTGTCCAACGCATTGGCACTGGCCTGCAAACCGCTGCCTGTGACCGGCAGCGCTTGCAAAGCGCAGGCGCCTTGAAGAATCCCATCCTCGCCCGGCGTGCCGTGGAGAATGTTGAAGACCCGATCGAATCCGCGCGCCTTCAGCGTCAGCAGGTCAGCCGGCGTGGGATCCAGCGCCTCGGCCTGCACGCCGGCGGCCTGTAGGGCCTCCAGCACACAGCGTCCGGATTCCAGCGACACCGCACGTTCCGCTGACCATCCACCCATCAGGACGACGACACGTCCGAACCGGTTTGGCGATTGAGCAGCCGGGTTCATGCGGGCTCCCCAACGACGCGCACTTCCGGGATCAGGTCGACATTCGCCTCGCGGCGCACGGTGTTCCGCACCAACGTGATCAGCGACTCGATATCCGCGGCGCGCGCATGGCCGCGGTTGATGATGAAATTGGCGTGCTTGGTCGAGACCTCGGCGTCTCCGATGCGGCGCCCCTTCAGACCAGCGGCTTCAATCAGACGCGCGGCATGGTCGCCCTCGGGATTACGGAACACCGAGCCGCAGGACGGCTTACCCACCGGTTGCGAGGCCTTGCGTTCGGCAATCATCTGACGAATGCGCTCCGGCGCCTTCCCATCGGCGTCCGGGGCAAATGACAGTTCCGCCGCTACAAACCAGAGGTTGGGCTCCGGCGCGATCACGCTGCGATAACCCGTCTCGAAGGCGCTGGCCGGCAGACTGCGCACGGCACCGCTGCGATCGATCACCTGGACGGACTCGACCACGGCCCAGGTTTCGCCGCCCCAGGCCCCGGCGTTCATCGCCAGGGCGCCGCCCAAGGTGCCTGGGATACCGGCAAAAAACTCGCCGCCAGCCAGCCCCCAGCTCGCCACCAGCTTCGCGAGGCGGGCGCAATGCACGCCAGCCTCGACAAAGACGCGGGTCCCGTCGCGGCGGGTGATCTGATCAAGCACGCCGTGGACGCTGACAGTGGTCCCTCGAAATCCGCCGTCACGGATGAGCAGGTTACTGCCCAGGCCCATCCAGAGAATCGACTCCTGCTCGGGAAGTCGATGCAGGAATTCGGATAAATCCTCACCATCAGCCGGCTTGTAATAGCGGTCGCTGGGTCCGCCGACCCGCCAACTGGTGTAGCGCATCAACGGCTCGTTGATGCGCAGTTCGCCGCGCAGGTGAGACAGGCTCATGTCGCCACCCCGAATCGCTGGACAAGCAGGCCCGGCAGGCTGCCGACATTGCCGGCTCCCAGCGTTAGCAGCACATCATCCGGTCGCAGCACATCGGCAAGCACGTCGGGAACCTGCTCGATGCCATCGACGAACACCGGCTGTGACTTGCCGCGGGCACGAATGCCGGCTGACAGGGCGCGTCCGTCCGCGCCTGCGATGGGGGCTTCACCGGCCGCGTAGACCTCGGTGAGGACCAGTGTGTCGACGTCTGCCAGCACATTGCAGAAGTCGTCGAACAGGTCGCGGGTCCGCGTGTAGCGATGCGGCTGGAACACCACCACGAGGCGTCGCTGTGGCCAGGCTGCACGCATGGCGGCCAGCGTGGCACCGACTTCCCGCGGGTGGTGTCCGTAGTCGTCGACCAGCGTGACCCGACCGCCGTCGATCGATAGCTCGCCGATCCGCTCGCAGCGCCGGCCAATGCCCCCGAACCGACTCAGCGCCCGACCAATATGCTCGGCGCTCACCTTAAGTTCGTGGGCCACGGCCGCCGCTGCCAAGGCGTTGAGCACGTTATGCCGGCCAGGCAGGTTTAGATGCACCTGGGCGGGTGCCTCGCGCCCCGGCAGATGCAGTTGGAAATGGCTACCCCGGCCGTCGACACGCAAATCTGTGGCCCGGACATCAGCCTGCTCGCCCAGCCCATAGGTCACGTAGGGGCGACTGAACTCCGGCAACAGCTCCGCCACGACGGGGTCGTCAACACAAAGCACCGCCAACCCATAGAACGGCAGCTGGTGAATGAACTCGACGAAGGTCTGCTTCAAACGGCTGAATTGGCCGCCGTAAGTTTCCAGGTGGTCCGCATCGATGTTGGTGACGACGGCCATGAGCGGCATCAGATGCAGAAATGACGCGTCGGATTCGTCTGCCTCGGCCACTAGGTAGGGGCCATCGCCCAGCCGGGCGTTGGCACCCGCCGACAGCACCTTCCCGCCGACCACAAAGGTCGGATCCAGCTCGCCCTCGGCCAGGACCGCGGCGACCAGGCTGGTCGTGGTGGTCTTGCCGTGGGTTCCGGCCACCGCGATGCCATAACGGAAACGCATCAGCTCGGCGAGCATTTCGGCGCGCCGGACCACCGGAATCCGGTGCTCCTGGGCATAGGCGACTTCGGGGTTCTCCGGGTCGACCGCTGTCGACGTGACGACCACATCGGCGTTGGCCACATGCTCGGCCGCATGGCCCACAGCAATCTCGGCGCCCAGTGAGCGCAGGCGCTCGACGGTGGGCGAGACACGCAGGTCGCTGCCCGCCACCTGGTATCCCAGATTCAGCAACACTTCGGCGATACCGGCCATGCCCACGCCACCAATTCCGATCATATGGATGCGGCTGACGCGACGCATGGGCTGGCTCACTGCACTTTGATGCTTCATGCCCGCCCCCCTGCCTGCAGACAGACATCCACGATCCGCTGACAAGCGTCCGGCCATGCCAGTGTTCGCGCCTGCTGGGCCATGGACAGACGCCGGGCACGATCCGTGAGCAGCGGGCGCAGCGCCTCGGCCAGCCGCTCCGGAGACAGTGTGGCCTCGGGCATGAGCAGGGCGGCGCCAGCATCTGCCAGATACGCCGCATTGGCCGTCTGGTGATCATCGACCGCAGCCGGAAATGGCACCAGAATCGACGCGCAGCCGGCCGCTGCCAGTTCGGCCACCGTCAGTGCACCGGAGCGGCAGACCACCAGATCAGCCGTTGCGTAGGCACTGGCGATGTCATCGATAAAGGGAATGATGTCCGCATCGACAGCCGCCTGGGCATAAGCGGCCTCGGCAACCGCCACCGTGCGACCACCCTGGTGGGTGACTCGCGGCCGTAATGCCGCCGGCAGCCGCGCCAGCGCGGCCGGTACGATTTGATTCAAGGCCTTGGCACCCTGGCTGCCACCAACCACCAGCAGGCGCACGGGTTCACCTTCGTCACTCTGGCGCACGGCCGGGTCAGGCAGGTCGGCAAAGCTGCTGCGCACGGGATTGCCCACCACCTCCGCGCCGGCTATCGCACCTGGGAATGCCTGTAGGTTGACGGTCGCAATCCGCGACAACGCCCGGTTCGTCAATCCGGCCGCCGCATTCTGTTCATGGATGACCAGGGGGATTCGTCGCAGCCATGCTGCCAACCCCGTTGGTCCCGCCACAAAGCCGCCCAGACCGAGCAGCACATCCGGCCGCTCGGCGCGTAGGGCCAACCAGCATTCGGAGATGGCGCGCAACAGCCGCAGCGGCGCCGCCAGCAAGGTCGAGACACCCTTGCCACGGACGCCGGCAATGCGAATCCACCGCGCAGCAATAGGCCGGTCTGCCAGCACGCGCGCCTCGAAACCTTGCTCGGTCCCCAGCCACACGACATCGTGACCCAAGGCCATGAGTTGCTCGGCCACGGCCAAGCCGGGAAACACGTGGCCACCGGTGCCGCCAGCTGCAATGGCAATCTTCATCGTGCCGCCCCCGCTGACCGGGTCGGGCCATCCGTTCGGGCGGCCATACGGTTTTCACGATCCACGCGCAGCAGCAAGGCCAGCGACGCACAGGTCACCAACAAACTGCTGCCCCCGTAGCTGATGAAGGGCATCGTGAGCCCCTTGGTCGGCAGCAGCCCCATGTTCACGGCCATGTTGATGAAGGCCTGCAGCCCCACCCAGGCCGAGATGGCCCAGGCCACATACGCCGCAAAGTAATCTTCACGCGCGGAGGCTGCCTGCGCGACCGCAAAACCGCGCCAGACCAACAGGCCGAACAGCAGCATGAGGAGCACGACGCCGACCAGTCCGAGTTCCTCAGCAATGACAGCGAACAGAAAATCGGTGTGCGTCTCGGGCAGGTACAGCAGCTTCTGAATGCTGTTGCCAAACCCGACCCCCGTCCATTCGCCGCGACCGATGGCGATTAACGACTGGGTCAGCTGAAAACCACCATCGAAGGGATCAGCAAAGGGGTCGCGGAAACTGGCCAGCCGCTTTAGCCGGTAGGGAGACGACACCAGCAGCATGGCCAGCGTCCCGATGCCCGCGGCCCCGAGCAAAACCATGTGCAGCAACTTGGCCCCGGCGAGGAACAGAATCACCGCAGCCACCGCCAGCAGAACAGCTGTCGACCCGAAATCCGGCTCGGCCAGCAACAGCACCGAGGCCAGTCCCAGTGGGAGCATGGGACGCAGCAGCCCGCGGATGCGGGTCTGGACCTGAGCACGATGCCGGGTGACGTAGCTGGCCAGATACAGAATGAAACATAGCCGGGCGACTTCGGAGGCCTGCAGATTCACCGGCCCCAGATTCAGCCAGCGACGTGCGCCGTTGACCTCATGGCCCACGCCGGGAATCAACACCAGCATCAGCAGCACCAAGCCAAATCCCAGCAGCGGGAATCCGGCATTCGACCAGTGACGCATCGGCACGCTGTACATAAACACGCCCGCGCCCAGTCCGAGCACCGCGAACATCAGTTGGCGCCTGAAGTAGTAGAGCATGTCCCCGGTTTGACGCTCGGCAACCGCCACCGACGCCGACGCCACCATGACCAGGCCGAACACCAACAGCAGGCCGGCGACAGCAAGCAGCAGACGATCGGTGTAACGACCCTGCAGCGTCGGCCGAAGCATCACCAGATTCAGGCGGGACATGCGACCTCCCCATCCTTCACCAGGCGAATAAATGCTTCCCCACGTTCGATGTAATCGCGGAACTGGTCCTGGCTGGCGCAGCCGGGTGACAACAGCACGGTGTCGCCAGGCTGGGCCAGGACGCGGGCGCGCTGGACCGACGCCGCCAGGTCCGGCTCGACATGAATCGGCAACACGCCGTCCAGATGATTCCGGATCAGTCCGGCATCTTCGCCGTACAGCACCGCGGCCCGGCCCACTGCCGCCAACGGCGCCCCCCAAGGACGGAAATCCCCGCCCTTGGCCAGCCCGCCGGCAAGCAGGACGATCGGTGCCTGCACGCCGCCCAATGCCGCCAGCGTCGCCCCGACGTTGGTGCCCTTGGAGTCGTTAATCCAGGTCACACCGGCCTGTTCGGCCACCCACTGACAGCGGTGCGGCAGCCCCTCGAACGCAAGCAACGCCGGGCGAACCGACTCCGGATCGACACCAATGGACTCCAACAACGCCAGTGCCGCCGCCACATTGGCCAGGTTGTGTGCACCGACAAGCCGCAACTCAGCTGCGGATAACCAGGGCCGCTGCTGGCGGAACAGCGTCGACACGCCATCGACCTGCCGAATCGCCCAATCCGCAGCCTGGCTCACACTGAAGCTACGCCGGACATCCCCGGTCGGCATCGCAACCACATGAGGGTCATCGAGATTGACCACGGCGCAGCGAGCGTTGCGATAGATTTTTGCCTTCACCGCCGCGTAATGCGCCATGCTGCCGTGGCGATCCATGTGGTCCGCCGAAAGATTCAGCACACAGGCGGCTTCGCAGGCGAGTGTCTCGGTTAGCTCCAGCTGGAAGCTCGACAGCTCCAACACGACCACATCCGCCGGCTGCGCCAGCAGGTCCAGCGCGGGCGTGCCGATGTTGCCGCCCAGCGCAACGCGCCGGCCAGCCGCTTCCAGCAGACGAGCCAGCAGGGTCACGACGGTGCTTTTGCCGTTAGAACCGGTGACACCAATGATGGGGTGGCGACAGGCCCGGGCAAACAACTCGATGTCGCCGACCACCGGCAAGCCGCGCTGACGCGCGGCCTCGAACAGCGGTTCGTCATACGGCAGACCCGGGGAAGCCAGCACGGCGTCCACGCCATCCAGCAAGGCGTCTACGTCGAACGCCCCCAGTCGAAGGTCAACCTGCGCCTGCCATGGCGCATGCACAACCTGATCGACACGGCTGTCTGCAGCGCGCACGCGTGCGCCTTCGGCGAGCAAGTAGCGCACTGCCGACTGCCCGGTGACACCGAGGCCAACCACCAGCCAATGTTGTCTGCCGACGTCGATCACCGGATCTTCAGCGTTGACAGGCCGATGAGCACGAGCACCAGCGTAATGATCCAGAAACGGACGATGATCTTCGGCTCGGCCCAGCCCTTGAGTTCAAAGTGGTGGTGCAAAGGCGCCATGCGGAAAATGCGACGCCCGGTCAGCTTGAATGAGGCCACCTGCAGAATGACCGACACCGTCTCCGCGACAAAGACCCCGCCCATGACCACGAGCACCAGTTCCTGCCGGACCATGAGGGCCACCACGCCCAGTGCACCTCCCAAGGCCAGGGCGCCGATATCACCCATGAACACCTGGGCCGGGTAGGTGTTGAACCACAGAAAACCCAGCCCGGCGCCACCAATCGCCGTGCAGAAGATCGCCAACTCACCCACGCCTGGCACATAGGGAATGCCCAGATACTCCGAGTACACGGCGTTTCCGGTGGCATAGGCGAAGACCCCCAGCGCAGAAGCCACCAGCACGCAGGGCATGATCGCCAGCCCATCCAGCCCGTCGGTCAGATTGACCGCGTTGCTGGTCCCGACGATGACCAGGTATCCCCAGAACACGAAGAATCCGCCCAGCGGAATCGCGAGATCCTTAAAGAACGGGAAGAACAACGTGGTTTCGGTCGGCGATGTCGCGGTGGCATACAACACACCGGTCGCCATAAAACCCGCCAGACTGAGCCAAAAGTACTTGGCCCGGGCGGACAAACCCTTGGAATTGCCGTAGCGAATCTTTCGATAGTCGTCGACAAAGCCGACCACCCCGAAAGACAAGGTGACAAAAACCGCAATCCAGACGAAGCGATTGCTCAGGTCCGACCAGAGCAGCGTGGCAATGATGACGGCGGCAAGAATGAGCAGGCCGCCCATGGTGGGCGTGCCGGCCTTGACCAGATGGCTTTGGGGGCCATCATCGCGAACGACTTGGCCGATCTGGCGCGATGTGAGCCGGCGAATGAGCACCGGTCCGAACAGCAGCGAGACCAGCAGCGCTGTCAGCACGCCGAGAATCGCGCGAACGGTCAGGTAGTCAAACAGGTTGAAGCCGCTGTACAGCCGCTCCAGCGCATCGGTTAGGTGGTAGAGCATCAGCCAGCCTCCCCTGTGGTCAGTGCCTGGACCAGCCGCTCCATGCGCGCACCGCGCGACCCTTTGATCAGCAGGCAGACCTGCGGGCTGATCTCGCTGGCCACCTGTTTGCAAAGCACATCCATCGAATCGGCGATCTCGGCACCCTCGCCAAAGCCCTGCGCGGCATGGGCCGCCAGATCACCCAGCAAGAACAGCCGCTCTMCTCCGGCAGCGCGCGCCTGACGGCCCGCCTCGACATGTGCCTCCACGGCATTGCTCCCCAGTTCGTTCATGTTCCCCAGGGCAAGCCAGCGCTTGCCATCGGCCTGGGCCAAGACCGCCAGCGCCGCCTGCAAAGAGGTCGGGTTCGCGTTGTAGCTGTCGTCTAGCAGGGCGGCTCCGCAGTCGGCTGTCCGCGGCGTCAGCCGCCCAGGTGCTGGTTCCAGCCGGGCCAGTCCATCGGCAATCTGCGGCAACGAGATGCCCAGTGCGTGCGCCGCAGCGGCGGCAGCGAGTGCGTTCATGACGTTGTGGCGGCCGGACAACGGCAGCTCCAGCGCCACGGAGCGACCCGCGACCTGCAACGTCAGCCGTGTCGCTGCGGGCGACATCTGCAGATCGGAGGCCGTCACATCCGCAGGCTGATCCAGCCCGAAACGGATCTGCGAAGCCCCCTGGGCCGTCTGTGCCCACTGCGCGGCATAACGGTCGTCAGCATTGATCACGGCGGTGCCGCCAGACTGCAGGCCGCCATAGATCTCACCCTTGGTTCGAGCCACGCCATCGAGTCCACCAAATCCGGCCAGGTGCGCCGCGGCGGCATGGGTAATCAGAGCGACCCGGGGTGGCGCAATGGCGACCAGCTCAGCGATGTCGCCAGGCTTGTTCGCTCCCATCTCCAACACCGCGAACCGATGCGAGCCATCCAGACGCATCAGCGTCAGTGGCAAGCCGATGTGGTTGTTGAAATTGCCGGCCGTCGCCAATGTCGGTCCGACACCGCCCAGAATGGCGGCGAGCATCTGCTTGACCGTGGTCTTGCCATTGCTACCGGTGACGGCGACGACGGGCACGTCAAAGCGCTCCAGCCAGCGACGCGCCATGACCTGCAATGCGGCCAGCGTGTCGGTCACCTGCACCTGAGGCAGCGGACTATCACTGGCTTCGGCCACCAGCGCACCGGCCGCACCCAGCGACGCGGCGCGACGCACGAAGCTGTGACCGTCGAAGCGCTCGCCACGCAGCGCCACGTACAACCCACCCGGCCTCAAATTCCGGGTGTCCTGGGTCACCGATGTAAACGGTGCGGACGCGCCGATCAGCTGGCCACCTGTGGCCTCGGCCACCCAGTCAAGCGTCGCCATGACGACCTCCTGGCTGCCCGCCGAGCGTCTGCAGTACGGCTGCGACCACACCCCGGTCGGAGAACGGCCGGCGCTCACTACCAATAATTTGTTCGGTTTCGTGCCCCTTGCCCGCCACGAGGACAACATCGCCGGCTCGCGCCTGCTCGATCGCCGTGCGTATCGCCACCTCACGATCATGTTCGACACGGACATGCCGACGGTCGCCCATTCCGGACACGATGGCCGCGACGATGTCGAAGGGCGACTCGCTACGTGGATTGTCGTCGGTGACCACGACCGCATCGGCCAGTCGGGCTGCCGCACTGCCCATGAGTTGGCGCTTGCCGGTATCGCGGTCCCCGCCACAGCCGAACACGCAGATCAGCCGCCCTTCGCAGTGTGGACGCAGCGACTCCAGCGCATGCGCCAACGCCTGCGGCGTATGGGCATAGTCAACCACGGCCAAGGGCAGACCCGGGGCGGAGAACCCTTCCATGCGCCCCGGAACGGTCCCCAACTTGCCGAGGACCTCGGCGATCCGGTCCAGCGCATAGCCACGAAACTCCAGAACCGCGGCGGCCGCGAGCAAGTTGTAGATGTTGAAGCGTCCCAGCAATCCGCTTTGGACGACGCGCGAGCCCGCGGGCGTTTGCAGCCGAAACTGCAGGCCCTGGGTCGCCAGCTGCACATCGCGGGCAATGGCGTACCGAGCCTGTTCGGGCATGTCGCCTTCGATGCCATACGTGCAAACAGGCAACGCCGGGCTCAGTTCTTCGGCCCACGCGCGACCCAGGTCATCGTCCCGGTTTAATACCGCCAGGCCCAGATCCGGCATATCGAACAGCCGCCGCTTGGCCGCTGCGTACCGCTCCAAATCGCCGTGGTAATCCAGGTGATCCCGACCGACATTGGTCAGGATGCCGACATCAAACTCCACGCCGGCCACCCGCCCCTGGTCCAGCGCATGCGACGAGGTCTCCATCACCATGGCCTTGGCGCGATCATCGACCAGGCGTCGCATCCATCGCTGAATGCGCACGGCATCGGGCGTGGTGTGGGTTGCCAGCTCCAGTGCATCGACCGGGCCGTAACCCAGCGTGCCAAGGTATCCCGCCGGGTCACCCAGTTTGGTCAGGGCATGCGCCAGCAGATACGCCGTAGATGTCTTGCCATCCGTGCCGGTAATGCCAACGCTGAACAGTTCCCGCGACGGCCGTTCGTAGTAACGCGCCGCGATCTCTCCGGCATGGCGCCGAAGCTGCGGAACCGGCCACGCCGGAATCGGGATGTCCGGAGGCTCCACGCCCGGCTCCGGCTCCCACAGCACGGCGGCCGCACCATTCCGCAGCGCTTCCGGCAGATAGTTCAGGCCATGCGATTCGAATCCGCTGCAGGCCAGGAACAAGCTACCGTCACGGACCCGCCGCGAGTCGCTCTCCACTCCGTGGATGGAAACGCTCAGATCGCCGGCAGAGTCCACGAGACCATCGACCAGGCGGGCCAACTCACAAGGCCGTTGAGGCATGGGCACCATCATGTCGGTGACGCTCCATCCGCCGAGGCCGTGAGCCCCTCCGGCGCCGACGGCTCAAAGTCCGCTGGCGGAATACGCAGCAGCCGGGCCGCACTTTTCATGACATTGGCGAACACCGGCGCGGCGATGACGCCGCCGTAGTAACCGCCACGCTGTGGCTCATCGATCACCACAAGACCGACGACCTGAGGATTGTCGGCCGGCAACATGCCGGCAAACATGGCCATATGGGCGTCTTCGGCGTAGCCATCAGCCTTGACCTTGCGCACCGTGCCGGTCTTGCCGGCCACGCGATAACCCGGCACCGCCGCACGCCGCGCCGTTCCGTCCGGCGCCACCACGCCCTCGAGCCAGTGTCGAACACGCTGCGCATGCTCCGCGGCCACCACTTGGCGCGCGGTCTCCGGAGGCGTGTCTCGCCGGACCAGCGACAGCGGACGCAGCTGCCCATCGTTGGCCAGGGCAGCGTACGCTCGGCCCAGCTGCAGGGCCGACACGGCCAAACCGTAACCGTAGGACGAGGTCGCCGTGGCGATCTCCCCCCATTCGGTGAAGTGGCGCATGACCCCCGAGGCCTCACCGGGAAAGCCGGAGCCCACGGGCTCGGCCAGACCGAAGCTGTGATAGGCCGACCAGATGCCCTCCGGCCCCAGCTTCAAGCCAATTTTGGCGGCTCCGACATTGCTGGACTTGCGCAATACACCGGCCAGATCGAGCCGTCCGTAGCCGTTGATGTCGCGCACGGTTAGCCGCCCCACCTTGTAGAAGCCCACGCCGGTATCGATTTGCGTGCGCCAGTCGATCACGCCCGCCTGCATCGCATGCGCAATTAGCAAGGGCTTGACGGTCGAGCCGGGCTCGAAGGTGTCGGTGATGACGCGGTTGCGCACGCCGGCGCCACCCAGCTCCTCACGCCGGTTGGGGTTGAACCCCGGCTGGCTCGCCATGGCCAGGACCTCACCGCTGCGCGGATCCAACAACAGCACGAGGCCTCCCCGGGCCCCTGTGCGCTCCACGGCATCCTTTAGCTCGCGGTAGGCCACGTACTGCAGGCGCAGATCGATAGAGAGGTAGAGATCTTCGCCAGGGTCCGGCGGCGTGAATTCGGCGAGGTCCTCGACCACGCGTCCCGTCCGATCGCGGATCACACGACGACTGCCTGGCGTGCCCTGAAGCAAGGCGTCGTAGGCCAGCTCCATCCCTTCCTGGCCCCGGTTGTCGATGTTCGTCACACCGACCAGCTGGGAGGCGATTTCACCCGCCGGATAAAACCGCCGGTACTCTCGCTGGAGAAACACGCCATTGGCGCCAACCGCCTTGATCCGGCGTGCATCCGCGGGGGCCATGTGCCGCTGCAGGTAGACAAAACGGCGGGTTGCGCGGGCCTCGAGAAATGCGCGGAACTCATCGGTCCGCTGACCCAACAGTCTTGCGACCAGAGGCAGCGCCTCGGTATCCGCCAACAGGTCCTCAGGCACGGCCCACAGCGACTCCACCGGCGCCGACAACGCCAGCGGCTCGCCCCGGCGATCCCGAATCGCCGCGCGCCCCGCCGGCACCTCGATGCTGCGTTCAAAGCGCTTGGCGCCCTCGGCCTCCAGGAAATCCCGATCGCGGACCTGCAACTCGAATGCACGTCCGACCAGCGTGACCATGCCCAACGCCAACACGCCAAGAATGGCGCGCGCGCGCCAGGGGCTCACGGGCTGGGGTTCGAGTTCGATCAGACGTTGGTTGCCCGTGCGGCTCATGGTGCCTCCTGCACGGCGACGAAGTCCGTGGGTTCACGCATGTCCAGACGTTCGCGAGCCACGCGCTCGACACGGCCGTGCGCTGCCAGCGCAGCTTCTTCCAACTGAAGCTGCGCCCACTCGGTCTTGAGGCGGTCGCGCTCCCAGCTCAGCTCCTGCTGAGCGTCCAGTAGCGCGCGACTACGGTGCTTGCTCACCGCAACGGCGATGGCCGTGGTCGCAATCAAGGCTGCGATCACGGCAGAACCCAGAACTCTTCGCATGGCTCACCTCCGCCGGCGGCGTTCGGCCGCTCGCAGGGTGGCGCTACGCGCACGCGGGTTGGTGGCCACCTCGTCGGGGCCGGGACGCAACTTACGCAGCACGATATCCAGCTCTGCCGGTGGTCTCGGCGCTGCCGGCACCGGAGGCAGCGGCGGCTGGGCATAGCCGCGCATGAACCGCTTGACAATCCGATCTTCCAGGGAATGGAAGCTGATCACCGCCAGGCGACCGCCATCAGCCAGCACCTCCATCGCCTGGTCCAACACCGCTTCCAACGCAGCCATTTCGCCATTGATATGCATACGAATGGCCTGGAAGCTGCGCGTGGCCGGATGCGAGCCACCCGGCGTGCGACGCACAATCGATTCGATGAGCTGCGCCAGCTGTGTCGTCGTCGTCAGAGGTTCGGCATCGCGCTGGCGGACAATCGCGGCGGCAATGCGGCGCGACTGCCGCTCATCACCGTAGCGCCAGAGCACGTCAGCGATTTCACGGGCATCCGCGCGGGCAAGCCAGTCCGCGGCCGTCTCGCCGGCCGTCGCGTCCATGCGCATGTCCAGCGGGCCGGCGCGCATGAAACTGAATCCGCGTTCGGCATTGTCCAGCTGAGGCGAGGACACACCCAAGTCCAGCAACAGCCCGTCCACATGCCCCATCAATCCGGCGTCGCGCACCCATTGACCCAGCGTCTCGAAACCGGCGTGGACCAGCGTGAGACGCCCATCCGCGCCGAATCGCGACCAGCCGGCCTGACAAGCCGCCAAGTCCTTATCGAATGCGATGACCCGCCCCGCAGGTCCGAGCTGTTCGAGCAACCCGGCGGTGTGACCGCCCCGGCCAAAGGTGCCGTCGATATAAACGCCATCCGGCCGCACGGCCAGTGCATCAATGGCCGCGTCGTACAGCACCGACGTGTGGTGATGGGAAGCCGCCATCACCCGAGGAACTCCAGCTGTTGCTGCAACGCCCATGTCACAGACTGACCTCTGCCAATGCAGCTTCCAGATCTTCTGAGGACACCTGCTCCGGCGCCATGGCCTCGCGGTATAGCGGCTCTGACCAGATTTCCAGCTTGTTGATCTGGCCCACAATCGCGATGCGCTGCTCGAGTTGCGCGGCGTCGCGCAGTTCCGGCGGAACCAGCATGCGGCCCTGCTTATCGAGTTCGATGTCCTTGGCATGACCCACGATGCGCCGCTTGAGGAATTCGTAAGGCCCGGTGGACGGCAAGGCCTTGAGCTGGGCCTGGACGTTTTCCCACTCGGGGAGCGGGTACAGCACCAGCAGGCGATCGGTCGGTTTGGCAGGCACGGTGATTTTCAAGCGGGCACCACACAGCTCGGACAGGGGCTGGCGATAGCGTGCCGGTACGGCGACGCGCCCCTTGGTGTCCATTGTCAGCAGGTCGGTCCCGCTGAAGCTGATCATTGCGCTGCCCTCGTCCCGGAAGCCGGGAGGAATTGTTACCCCACAATTCCCCACTTCGAACCATTTGCGGGACTATAGGAGCCACCCCCGGCACAGTCAAGGTGAAATTTCGGTCAAACACCTGTCTGAAACCACAGTCAAAACAGATATTTAGCGCATTCGGATCACAAGGCACGCAAGACCACAGTTAAGTCGTAAAACAATGACTTAACAGACATACCTCATGTGAGTTTGCAGCAGCAACACCGGCCATCGTGGCGGCGAGGTGGTGAAAGGTGGGGATTTTTTCCGACAAGCGGCTGACGGGTGGGGAATCGGGCCGTGGCTCGGCCGATGGACCAGCAAATTAGGGGAAAAGAGGGAGTCGGCCGATAAGCCGGGTTCTGTCGTGGGCAATCATTCCTCTGGGATCCGCGTCACCGCGGACCTCAAGCAGCCTACCCGGGAACGACGCGGGCCACGCCTGTTGTTCCCCTATTTGGCCTTGCTCCGGGTGGGGTTTACCGTGCCGCTTCCGTTGCCGGTCGCGCGGTGCGCTCTTACCGCACCGTTTCACCCTTACCTGTGCACCACATGGTGGGCCATCGGCGGTCTGTTCTCTGTTGCACTGGCCGTCGGCTCGCGCCGCCCAGGCGTTACCTGGCACCCTGCCCAATGGAGCCCGGACTTTCCTCCACACGCATGCGTGCAGCGATTGCCTGGCCGACTCCCGCGCGCATGGTACAGAAATCACGACCAGCCCGGCGTCTGCACGCCCCGATCAACGCCCCGCGCTGCCCATCTGCCCGCGCCAATTCGCGCACGGATCACGCACGATCACTGCGTGGCTGCCCCATCCCTGGCGCTACCGGGCCGGATCTCTGTCGCGCAGATCGGCTGTCTTGCGACGCGAGGGCTCGCTACAGCGTCGCTTACTCGGAAGACTTCAGCGTCAGCGCCTGTTGGTACAGCGCGTTGCGAGGCTGGCCGGTGAGCTCGGCGGCCACGCGTGCGGCCTGTTTGGTGGGCATCAATGGCAGTAGCTGCTGTAGCAACTGCTGGACATCTACCTCCACAGGGCGCTGCGCGTCCGGGCATCCGCCGACCACAAGCACCATCTCTCCGCGCAGCTGGTCGCCAGCTGTTTGCGACCACGCCAACACATCACCCAGCGTGGCGCCGACGAACTGTTCGAATCGCTTGGTCAGTTCGCGCGCCAGCCAGGCAGGTCGATCCGGGCCGAACAAGTCGGCGAAATCCGCGACCGCGGCGACAATTCGATGTGGAGCTTCGAAGAACACAAGCGTTCGAGGCTCCGCAGCCAGCGCATTGAGAGCCGCCCGGCGCGCGCCGGACTTGGCGGGAAGAAAGCCCTCGAAGACGAAGCGATCCGTCGGCAGGCCGGCAGCGGCCAGGGCGGCCAACACAGCACTGGGGCCGGGAACCGGTACAACCTCCACACCACGCTCGCGCGCGGCGCGGACCAGACGAAAGCCTGGGTCGCTGACCAGCGGTGTGCCGGCGTCAGAGATCAGCGCCAGCGCCTGGCCCGCCAGCATCTGATCGATCAGTGCCTCAGCTTGCTCCCGCTCATTGTGATCATGCAGGGCGCGCATCGGCACTTTGGAACCGATATGTGCCAATAGGCGCTGACTGGTCCGTTTATCTTCGGCGCAGATCAAATCGACCCCGCGCAACACCGCAGCCGCTCGCGGCGAAAGATCACCCAGATGACCGATTGGTGTGGCCACGACATACAGGCGACCCGGTACAACGGCGAAATCATCGCTCACTGGTTACACTTCACCCCATGAATCAGCGCGCACCTTACCCCATTGTTCCGGCCGCTCTGGCCTGTGGCCTGCTGGCCGCCTGTTCGTCCATGCCGACACCGGCGCCCGCACCCAGCGCACCCGCCCCCTTGGCCGTCGAGGAGCGCAGCCCGCTTGAACAGGCGGACGCGCTCATGCAGCAAGCATCCGGCGCCGGCCCTGCCGACAGCAGTCGTCTGCGATTACAGGCGGCAGCACTGTATGTGGAACTCGGCGAAACCCAAGCTGCCGTCCGTGCACTGCGCGGCGTTCAGCCAGAGCAGTTGCCTGCCGAGCAGCGCGTGCTCCCGGCCATCCTGCGTGCGGAGCTCGCATTGGCCCAAGGTCATCCCTTGCCCGCGTTGAATATTCTGCCGGCACCATCGGCAGACTTCTCCAACGCGCAGAATGCGCGTATCCAGGCCGCCTATGCCGAGGGCTTGTTCCAGATTGGCGATCTCCCTTACGCCGTCGAGGCCCTGGTGCTGCGTGAAGCGTTTCTGCCCAATGCCGAAGCGATTCAGGAGAATCAGCAGCAGTTGTGGACACGCCTGCTAGACGCTCCGCTGGCGCCGAGCATGTTTGAACGCGCCGAGGCGCTCGACGCAACAACACGGGGCTGGTTAGAGCTGGCTCGCCTAGCCCGGTCCGTGTGGGTCGATGACGCCGCACGCCAAACGGCGGCAGCAGGCTGGCGGGAGCAGTATTTCGGGCATCCGGGGGCCGAGGGCTTTCTCGCGGATGCCATCGGTCAGGCGGCGCAGGCCGTGACACCACCGACACGGGTCGCGCTGCTGCTGCCACAGACCGGGCCCTACGCTGCCCCTGGGCAGGCGGTTCGGGATGGGTTCATGGCCGCCTGGATGCAAGCGGGCGGTGTGGGTGAGATCCAGGTCTACGACACGGGCCAAGGCGAGCTGTTCGGGACAGTCCAAGCGGCGCTGGCCCAATCACCCGACATCATTGTTGGTCCGCTGCGCCGGGAGCTGGTCGACGAGCTCAGCCGCATGCCCACCGACGGTGTCCCGGTACTCGCGCTGAATCAGGCCAGCCAACAGGCCATGAGCGGTACGCGGATGTACCAGTTCGCGCTCAGCCCCGAGGAAGAAGCCCGCCAAATTGCGGACCGAGCCTACGACATGGGCTTGCATCGCGTGATCGCGCTGGTTCCGGAATCCGACTGGGGTGCGCGATCCATGCTGGCCATGGCGGAACGCCTGCAGGCGCGAGGGGGCCGTGTGCTGGCCTCACGCACCTACGACCCCACGGCACGCGACTTCTCCGGGCCTATCCGGGATGTGCTGCAATTGGATGCAAGCCGGGATCGCCACCGTGAAGTCACCCGCGCCCTCGGCACGCGACCGCATTTCCAACCGCGGCGCCGCAATGACGTGGACTTTGTCTTTCTGGCCGCGCCGGCGTCGACAGCCCGTCAGATCAAGCCTCAGCTCCGGTTCCACTTTGCCAGCGACCTCCCGGTCATCGCGACGTCGCGGGTCTTCGACGGCGCAGCCGATGCCCGACGCGACGCGGATCTGGAAGACATCCTCTATCCAGAGATGCCGTGGGTTCTCGATGAGACAGGCCCGATTGCCCAGGTCCGGGAGGACGTCAGTCGGCTGTGGCCGGCGACGCATGCCCGGTTCCCACGGCTCTACGCATTCGGGTTCGATGCCTATCGCCTGTTGCCCGTGCTCGCCAATGACGGCATTGCCTCCGGCCCGCTCATCGAATCCGCCACCGGCGAACTGTATGTCAGGCCGGATGGCACGGTCGGCCACCGCATGCGCTGGGCCCGGTTTGATGGTGGCGTGCCCACGCCTGCCGAGCAGCCTTGATCACGGCACTGACCCGCGGCAAGCGAGCGGAGCAGCAGGCGGAACGGTGGCTTCGGCGACAAGGCCTGCGATCGGTGGCACGTAACGTCCGTTGCCGGCTCGGTGAACTGGACCTGATCATGATGGATGGCGAAATCCTCGCCATTATCGAAGTCAAACAGCGTGCATCCGCCGCGTTCGGGGGCGCCGCAGCCAGCGTCACGCGACACAAGCAACGCCGCATTGTCGCCGCCACGCGCTGGTGGCTTAGCAGCCATCCGGATCAGAGCGAACGTGTGATCCGTTTCGACGTGCTGGCCTTGGACGGACCAGCCCCACAACCCCAAATACATTGGATTAAAGGTGCATTCGATGCCGAATGACGCAACCCAAGCGCCCTTGTCGGAAGCGTTTCTTAACACCTGTGGTGCAGCCTTGCCGGCAGACCGCTTTCTCACGGACCCGGCTGACTGCCTGCCCTATGGGTCGGATAACAGCCGGCGGACCATGCTGCCTCAGGCCGTGGCCATCCCGACGTCGGAATCCGAAGTTCAGGCCATTGTGCGGGCCTGCGCCGATCACCAGGTTCCATTGACGACACGGGGTCGAGCGACCAATACCGTGGGTGGAACCGTGCCGGTGCAACAGGGGCTCATCCTGTCCATGGAACGCATGAACCGGCTGCTGCGCATGGCTGCAGATGACCGGTATGCCGAGGTCGAACCCGGCATGTTGAATGCCGATCTCCAGAAGATTGCCGGTGAACACGGCTTTTTCTGGCCGCCGGATCCAACCAGCGCGGCCTACTGCTCGATCGGGGGCAATCTGGGCTGTAATGCCTCGGGGCCCAGGGCCGTGAAATACGGCACCTGCCGCGAGAACACGCTGGGGATCACCGCCGTGGACGGACAGGGCCGCCTGCTCAAAACCGGTGTCTACACGACCAAGGGCGTGGTGGGATATGACCTGACGCGTCTGCTTGTCGGCTCGGAAGGGACGCTAGGGATCATCACGTCCGCCGTGCTCAAGCTGACGCCGGTGCCTGCAGCCAAGGCGACGGTACGCGCAATCTACGATGGCATCGAACCAGCCGCTCGTGCGATTGCGCGCATCATGGCGCAGCCAGAAACGCCCTGTGCGCTGGAGTTCATCGACAGAAATGCGATCGCCGCGATCCGTGCAGGTGCGCGCGGCACGCAGGTCGATTTGCCCGACAATGCGGGCGCCATGCTGATGATCGAGGTCGATGGCAGCCCCCATGCTCTTCAGGCGGCGATTGACGCCGTGTCTGAAGCGGCCAGCGGTGACGGATTGGTGGAACTGCGCCAGGCCACCGGCGCTGAGGAGATCGCCGCCCTGTGGGCCACACGCAAGGCGCTTTCACCGGCCCTGCGGCACATCGCATCCAAGAAAATTAACGAGGACGTGGTGGTACCGGTCTCTCGCCTGCCCGAGCTCATCTCAGGCCTGGACGAACTGTCTGCACAGCACAACGTCCATATCGTCAACTTTGGACATGCCGGCAACGGCAATATGCACACCAATCTGCTGGGCGAACCGGAAGATATGGATCGTATGCACCGCTGCCTGGACGACGTGTTCGATCTGGTGCTGCGGCTGG
The DNA here is from genome assembly GCF_003151135.1 of Abyssibacter profundi. Lineage (NCBI taxonomy): Bacteria > Pseudomonadati > Pseudomonadota > Gammaproteobacteria > Chromatiales > Oceanococcaceae > Abyssibacter > Abyssibacter profundi. Next base: position 236,078 of record NZ_QEQK01000005.1, on the reverse strand, counting down.
ACGGCACGCTGTCGGGAGAGCATGGCGTCGGGATTGAGAAGCGCCCCTTCATCGAGCGGGAGATTCCCGCTGCCAGCCTGGATGTCATGTATGAGATGAAGCGGGTATTCGACCCCAAGGGCATTCTGAACCCGGGCAAGATGTTGCCCGATCGAACCGCCTAAGCCCCGTCAGACACGACAACGCAGCCCTTGGGCTGCGTTGTTCGACTACTTGACGACCTTGAGGTGACCGCGGCGCGTGCCTTTAGGCGGCGTGTCGTCACCCCCCTCAGGCGGTCCATCCGTTGGCGGAGTGGGTGGATTCGGATCGGGCGGCGTATCGCCGTCATCCAGTCCCTGCAACATCATCCCCTCGCCGTTTTCGCGTGCGTAGATTGCAAGCACCGCGTGCACGGGCACCCAGACGGTCATCGCGCGACCGCTGAAGCGGGCCTCGAAGGAGATGCCGTCGTTCTCCAGACTCAGGCCACGCACGGCTGTCGGGCTGACATTGAGCACGATCTTGCCATCCTGTGCATAGCCAGGCGGCACCTGCACACCCTCGACCGCGATATCCACCAATAAATGTGGCGAAAAATCGTTGTCGACGAGCCAGTCGTACATGGCCCGGATCAGATACGGGCGCCGTGAGGTGGTCACAATGCGGCCTAGACCCGCAGGCCCTCTTCGATTTCCGTGAGACTGGCCTTAAACGCGGGCCGAGCAAACAGTCGCTGTGCATACTCGTTCAGGTTTTCGGCCGAACCCGGCATTTTCACGCCCAGCGCACCGAGCCTCCACAGCACCGGCGCCATGGCACAGTCCACCAAGCTGATTTCGCTGCCAAGAAAATACTTACGACGCCCCATGCTCGTCGCCAGCCCGGTCAGGCCGGAAATCAGGCTCTTACGAGCTGCACGGACCTTGGCCGCAGAGCCGTTCTCGATGATATCCGCCATCTTGTAGAACTCGCCCCGAATCTCCTCGATTGCCTGGCGTGCAGCCGCACGTTCGGCCGGATCGATCGGCATGAGTGGCGGATGAGGAAAGCGCTCGTCGATGTACTCGAGAATGGTCCGCACGTCGGTCAGCACTAGCTGACGGTCGATCAGCACAGGCAGCTCGCTGGCTGTATCGACCTTGAGGTGCACAAGATCCTCGTTCTCGTCACCAGGACGGAGGAACTCGATGTTGACGTTGGCGAGATTCTTCTCGCGAACCACGACCCGGACCAGATGCGACAGCAAACCGGAAGGGCGGGAAAAAATCGTCAGGTAGGCGCGACGATTGGCAAGGACGGCACTATCACTCATGAGGGGCCTCAGTGGACATCCTTCCAGTATTCACGCTTGAGCAGCCAGGTCAGGATGAACAACACGATGAGATAACCAATCACCTTGAAGCCAAGCGCCTGACGATCGCGCTTGCCAGGCTCCGCCGCATAGCTCAGGAAGTTGGTGATATCCCCCACGGCTGCGCGGTACTCACGCGTATTCATCGAACCCGGTTCGACCTCGATGAACGCCGGTTCATGGCTGGCACCATGCCCGCCGGCCGACTCACCGTGGTCGTCTTCAGCGTGGTGCTCATCCAGCGCCTGATAGCCCTGCAGAGGCGCCAGCACATGGGGCATGGACGCACCCGGCAGCACCAGGTTGTTGACACCCATGGGACGCGAATCATCCACGTAGAACGTCAGCAGGTAGCTGTAAATCCAGCTCGGACCCTTGGAGCGCGCCGTCAGGGTGAGATCGGGTGGCGCCACACCGAACCACTGCTCGGCATCGGATGATTGCATGGCCGTCTTCATGTGTTCACCCGGCTTGGCACTGGTGAAGATGAGGTTGTCGGTCAGCAAATCCTCGGGGATGCGCAGATCCTCGGCCATGCGGTTGTAGCGCAGCAGCTCGAGACCATGGCAGCCAGCGCAGTAGTTCATGAACAACTTCGCGCCGCGTTGCAGAGATGCGTCATTGCGCAGCTCCGGATCGTAGTGGTACGGCAATGCACCGCCACCAGCTGCGTACAGCGGTGCGGACAGGCCCAGCGCCAGGCAGGCCAGGGTCCGTGACAGGGTTCGCTTCATATCAATGCGCATCGGTCACACGATCCGGAACAGGCTTGGTGGAATCGATCTTCGAAATCAGCGGAAGACCGAGGAAGAAGGCGAAGTAGATCACCGTCCCGATCCGGGCCAGCGTGGTCTTCACCGTGGTCGGCGCTTCGGTGCCCAGCCAGAACAGCATCAGCACAGCCACCGTGAAGATGGTGAGCGTCAGCTTGTACAGCGGACCCTTGTAGCGAATCGACTTGGCGTCGCTCCGATCCAGCCAGGGCAGGAAGAACAGGATGAGCACCGCGCCGAACATCACGATCACCCCACCCAGCTTCGACGGTACCGCTCGCAACATGGCGTAGAAATGCGCGAAGTACCACACCGGCGCGATGTGATCAGGCGTCACCGAAGGGTTGGCCTCGTCAAAGTTCGGTGCCTCGATGAAGTAGCCACCGCCTTCAGGCATGAAGAACAGAACCACAGAGAACAGGATCATGAAGAACACGGCCCCCATGATGTCCTTCACCGTGTAGTACGGGTGGAACGGGATACCGTCCTTCGGGACGCCATTCTCGTCCTTGACCTTCTTGATCTCGACGCCATCGGGATTGTTGGAACCGACTTCATGCAAGGCCATCAGGTGGGCAACAACCAACCCGACCAGCACGAAGGGCAGCGCCACCACATGCAGCGAGAACAGGCGATTGAGCGTGGCATCCGAGGGGACGTAGTCACCCTGAATCCAGATCACCAAATCGGCGCCGATCACCGGGATCGCACCGAAGAGCGACAAAATCACCTGCGCACCCCAATAGGACATCTGACCCCAGGGCAGCACGTAGCCCATGAAGGCCTCTGCCATCAGGCACAGGTAGATCAGGCAGCCGAAGATCCAGATGAGCTCACGCGGCTTGCGGTACGAACCGTAGAGCATCGCCCGAAACATATGCAGGTAGACGACGATGAAAAACGCCGACGCACCCGTGGAATGCATGTACCGGATAATGTCGCCCCAGGGCACATCACGCATGATGTACTCGACGCTCGCGAACGCTAGGTCGGCATCCGGCTTGTAGTGCATCGCCAGGAAGATGCCGGTCAGCAACTGGTTGACCAGCACCAGCATTGCCAGCGAGCCAAAGAAATACCAGAAGTTGAAATTCTTCGGGGCGTAATACTCGGAGACGTGATCCTTCCACATCTTCGTGAGCGGGAAGCGATCGTCGATCCAGCCCAGAAAGCCCGTCGTCTTATGGGGGTTCGCCTGGATACCCATGATTATGCGACCTCCGTGTCTTCGCCGATCACGATGACCGTGTCGGATTCATAGCGATGCGGCGGCACCGGCATGTTCAGCGGTGCCGGTACGCCCTTGTACACACGACCGGCCAGATCGAACTTGGAGCCATGGCAAGGACAGAAGAAGCCGCCCATCCACTCACCGGGCACGTCGGCCGCGGCGGGGTCCGGGCGATAAAGCGGCGAGCAGCCCAAGTGGGTGCAAACGCCGACCATCACCAGCAATTCCGGCTTGATCGACCTCGTTTCCGGGTCCACATAGGCCGGCTGCTGCGGCTGCTCGGAATCCGGGTCGGCCAGCTTGCCGCTAAGCGCCGGCAGCGTCTCCAGCATCGGCGGCGTGCGCTTGACCAGCCACACGGGACTGCCGCGCCACGTGTAGGTCACACGTGCACCGTCTTCGACCTTGCTGACGTCGGCCTTGACCGGCGCACCCAGCGCCTCGGCGCGCGCGCTCGGCTTGAAGCTCGCGAGGAATGGAACGGCGGCCGCCGCGGCACCTGCACCGCCGACCACCGAGGTTGCAAGCGTGAGGAATCGACGCTTGCCTGCGTCCACGCCCTCGTCTTTCACCTGGCTCATGCTGCCCCTAATTGATTGACAACTTGAATTGACAACGTTGGATTGACCACGAATGTGGCGCCTGGCGGCGTGGACTGACGCACCGCAGTGCGGCGCGCACACCCGGAGAGTCCGGTTCGCTCAGGCAGTGCGCGAGTATAGCACAGCGACCTCTCTAATCCGGCCGCTGCCCAAGCGCTACGCACCACCTCGCAGGCGCGCGGATTGCGCATGGGCTGTCAAGCCCTCCACGTCGGCGAAATGCCCCGCCAACGGCGCCAATGCCGCCGCCGCTTCTGGCCCCGCCTTGATCAGACTGGTTCGCTTTTGGAAATCATGCACGCCCAGCGGCGACGAAAAACGCGCGCCACGCCCGGTCGGCAGAACATGATTGGGGCCTGCGCAGTAATCACCGAAAGCTTCCGGTGTATGACGCCCCATAAAAACCGCGCCGGCATGCCGGATCTGCGACAGCAGCGCGTCGGGATCGGCGACCGAGAGTTCCAAATGTTCCGGCGCCAGCCGGTTGGCCACGGCAGCCGCCTGGCTTAGGTCGTCGACCTGGACCAAGGCCCCTCGGGCAGCCAGTGACTGGCGGATGATCGCCTCGCGTGGCTGGGCGCTGGCCAGCTGATCGGCACGATCTCGCACGGCAGCGAGATAATCGGCATCCGGGCAGACCAGCACGGCCTGTGCATCTTCATCGTGCTCGGCCTGTGAGAACAGATCCAACACGGTCCAGTCGACCTCGGTCTGCCCATCGCAGATCACCAGAATCTCCGACGGACCGGCCAGCTTATCGATGCCAACCGTCCCGAACACATAGCGCTTGGCGGCCGTGACGTAGGCATTGCCCGGCCCCACGATCTTGTCCACGGCGGGAATCGTTTCGGTCCCGTAGGCCATCGCTGCGACGGCCTGGGCGCCACCGATGCAGAATGCGTGATCCACACCAATCAGATGCGCAGCGGCCAACACCCAGGGGTTGATGGCGCCATCCGGCGTCGGCGCAACCATGATCAACTCACCAACGCCGGCAACGCGCGCCGGCACCGCGTTCATCAGCAGCGACGAGGGATAGCTGGCCTTGCCCCCGGGCACGTACAGTCCCGCACGGTCCAGCGGCGTCACCTGCTCACCCAACTCGCAGCCCAGCTCGTCCGTGATGCGCCAGCTGGTCGCGACCTGCTGCTCGGCGAATCGCACCAGCCGATCATGCGTTTGGGTCAAGGTGCTGCGTGCAGCCGAATCCAGCGACTCATAGGCCGCACGCATGGCATCAGGGCTTAACCGCAGCGCGTCGATGTCGGCCACATCCTCGCGCCGGTCAAATCGCCGCGTGTACTCCAGCACCGCGGCATCGCCGCGCGTCCGCACATCGCGGCAAATCGACTCCGCCGCCTCGCGCACCTCGGGACGCTCCGCCGCATCGCTGGTTGCCAGCGCGTCCACCCGGGACCAGAAATCCGGGTCACTGGACGTGAACTGCTGAATCTCAAGCGCCATCGGTCGCCCTCGCCAATACGTCGATGAGCTGCTGCACCTCAGCATGCTTCATCTTCATCGCCGTTTTGTTGACGATGAGCCGGGAGCTGATCTCGGCCACCGGATCCATGGGCTCCAGGCCATTCGCCCGCAGGGTGTTGCCGGTGTCGACCAAATCGACGATCGCGTCGGCTAGACCCACCAGCGGCGCCAGCTCCATGGACCCGTAGAGCTTGATCAGTTCCACCTGCCGGCCCTGCGCCGCAAAGAATCGACGGGTGGTCTCAACATATTTCGTGGCCACGCGCAGGCGGCGCTGCCCCACATCGAGGCAGCCCGGTCGCCCGGCGACCATGAGGCGACACCGGGCAATGCCCAGGTCCAGGGGTTCGTAAACGGCGTCGCCGCCATGCTCCATCAGGATATCTTTGCCCGCGATGCCGACATCTGCCGCCCCGTGTTCGACGAAGGTCGGCACATCGGACGCGCGGATGACGATGAGCTTTGCGGTGCCTGCCCGCGTCTCGAATATCAGCTTGCGGCTGGTATGCGGATCCTCGATGGGCTCGATACCGGCGGCCGCCAACAGCGGCAACGTGTCCTTGAGAATCCGGCCTTTGGAGACAGCAATCGATAGCATGGGGCGGGCCCGGTGTTGGTCTGGTCGTTAGGAAATGCGGCGAATAATGGCGCCCAGCTGCGAGAGCTTCTCTTCGATGCACTCGTAGCCGCGGTCGATGTGGTAGATGCGATCGACGACAGTCTCGCCCTCGGCAGCCAGTGCGGCAATCACCAGACTGGCCGAAGCACGCAGGTCGGTCGCCATCACGGGCGCGGCGCGCAGCCGATCACGGCCGCGCACGATCGCGGTATGGCCTTCCAGCTTGATGTCGGCGCCCATGCGCTGCAATTCCTGCGCATGCATGAAGCGGTTTTCAAAAATGGTCTCGGTAATCGTGCCCACGCCCTCGGCCACGCAGTTGAGCGCTGTGAACTGCGCCTGCATGTCGGTCGGAAACGCAGGATGCGGGGCCGTGTGCACGTTGACCGCCTGCGGCCTGCGGCCCTGCATGTCCAGCGTAATCGTTGACTCGGTGGTTTCGATGCGGGCACCAGCCGCCTCCAGCTTGAGCAACACGGCGTCAAGCAGGCTCGGATCGGTATCGCGTACCTGCACCCGTCCACGCGAGATGGCGCCGGCCACCAGGAAGGTCCCGGTCTCGATGCGGTCCGGCAGCACCCGGTGTTCTGCGGCATGCAGGCGATCCACGCCCTGAATGCGAATCGTGCTCGTCCCGGCCCCGTCGATCTGTGCCCCCATCGCCTGCAGGCAACGCGCCAAATCCGTCACCTCCGGCTCACGGGCTGCGTTCTCGAGCACGGTCTCCCCGTCTGCCAGACAGGCCGCCATCATCAGGTTTTCGGTGCCGGTTACCGTCACCGTTTCCATAACGATGCGCGCCCCCTTCAAGCGGCCCGCCCGCGCATCGATAAACCCGGCATCGACGTCGATTTGCGCGCCCATGGCCGTCAGCCCTGCGATGTGAATATCCACCGGCCGCGTACCGATGGCGCAGCCACCCGGCAGGGCGACACGCGCCGCACCGTGGCGCGCCAACAAGGGACCCAGCACGAGAATCGAGGCCCGCATGGTCTTGACCAACTCATACGGCGCCTCGTGCGACTCGAGGGTTTCGGCATGCACCCGTACGCCATATTGATCGGTGATGGTCACGTCGGCACCCAGCCGCGCCAGCAGCCGGTTGGTGGTCGTCACGTCCTCCAGATGCGGGACGTTGTGAATCATCAAGGGTTCTTCGGTCAGCAGTGCCGCGCACAGAATCGGCAATGTGGCGTTCTTGGCGCCCGACGCACGCACCTCACCATCCAGCGGTCCGTTGCCGGTAATCGCAAGCTTGTCCATGTCGAGCCCCGCCTAGCTTGCGTCAGGAGCGCGGGTGCGCAACTGCAGGGCATGAATCTCGGTCCCCATCCGGTCACCCAGCGCGGCATAAACCTGCCGGTGACAGGCCACGACCGACTGCCCGGCAAAGGACGGTGAAACCACCGTCGCCTGAAAATGCTGACCGTCATCGCCCAGCACCTCGACCTGGGCGTCAGGCAGGCCGGCTTCAATCAATGTTTTGATGGTGAGTGCATCCATGGGTATCCCCGCGCCTAGCTGCGGATCTTGTACCCGGCGCGCAGCATCCAAAGAGCCACGACCGAGAGCAATAGGAAAAAGCCGGCCACGACGACCAGCGAGTGAGTAATCGGCGCGTCTGCCACACCGAAGAAGCCATACCGGAACCCATCAATCATGTAGAAAAACGGGTTGAATCGGGAGGCCTGCTCCCAGAATTCAGGGAGCGAATGTATGGAGTAGAACACACCAGACAAGAACGAGAACGGCATGATGAAGAAGTTCTGGAATGCGGCCAAATGATCGAACTTCTGCGCCAGAATGCCCGCGATTAATCCGAATACGGCGAGACAGCCTGCCGCGAGCACCAGCATGCCAATCGCTGCCGCCGGCGCCTGTAGGGGCAAGGGAATGAACAGCCAGCCCACCGCGTACAGCACGGTGGCCACGCAGGCCGCCCGAACAATGGCCGCACCGACAAACGCGACAAAAATTTCAACCGCGGACAACGGCGCGAACAGCAGGAACACCAGATTGCCCATGATCTTGGACTGCGTCAGCGAGGACGAGGTATTCGCGAAGGCGTTCTGAATGATGCTCATCATGATGAGCCCCGGGATCAGGAAAGCCGTGTATCCAACGCCGGGGTAAACATTCACGCGGTCTTCCAGCACGTGCTGGAACACCAGCAGGTACAACACGGCGGTGATGACCGGCGCCAGCACGGTCTGGCCAATCACGCTCATGAAACGCCGCACTTCTTTCTGGAACAACGTCCAGGTACCCAAGGGATTAAAACGGCGATCCTGGGCCTGCATGGGCTGGGCGCGCTCAGTCACTCTGATCTCCTGTCAATTCGACAAAGATGTCTTCCAGACTGGGTTCTCGCGTGTGCACGTCGGTGACCCGGAATCCAGCATCGCGCAGGCCGTCAAGCACATCGGCCACCGAGTCCTGGCCCCGGGTGAGCCGCAGCTCCAACTCCGGGCCCTGGCGCTCGCAGACCAGCGACTCGATGCCCTGAGGCAAACTGCCCGGCCCATCGATGCTCAGACGCAGGAAACGAAACGGGTGCCGCTTGAGAAAGTCATCCGTCCGCTCCAATGCCCGGAGTTCCCCGCGGTCCATGATGGCAATGCGCTCACAAAGCGCCTCCGCCTCCTCCAGGTAATGGGTGGTCAGCACGATGGTGTGGCCTGCGGCGTGTAGCTCGCGGGTAAAGGCCCAGAGCGTGCGTCGCAGCTCCACATCCACGCCGGCTGTTGGTTCGTCTAGGATGACCACGGGCGGCCGGTGGACCAGCGCCTGAGCAATGAGCACCCGGCGCTTCATGCCACCCGACAACTGCCGGATACTGGCATCGCACTTGTCCGTCAGGTCCAGCCGCTCCAACAGTTCGTCCACCCAGGGCCAGACGCTCTTGCCGCATCCGAAGTAGCCAGCCTGGATTCGCAAAATGTCGCGCACCGAAAAAAACGGGTCGTAAACGATCTCCTGCGGCACGACACCCAACGACTGGCGGGCCGGGCGGAACGCGCCGACCACATCGTGCCCCATCACCGCAACCGCACCGGCCGTCGCGCGGACCAGTCCCGCCGTGATGTTGATCAGGGTGGATTTGCCGGCCCCATTGGGGCCGAGCAGGCCGAAATACTCTCCCTGCTCTATCCCGAAACTGACGCCTTTTAGCGCGTGCAGCGAACCGAATCGCTTATGCACGTCCTCGACACGAATCGCTTGGGTCATTCCGCTCGGCTAGCGTGGAAAAGGCCGCGCATTATACGGGCCTGATAGTTCCTGTCCTGAACGAGGAGTTCGCTGGCTCATGACCACCCGCATCGTTTGGCTCCGGCGCGATCTGCGCCTCGCAGACAATCCAGCGCTACACCGGGCTGCCCAGTCCGCCGAGCGTCTACTCGTGCTGTACATCCACGCACCGGACGAGGACGCCCCGTGGACAGCAGGCGCCGCCAGCCAGTGGTGGCTACACCACAGCCTGCAGGCGTTGTCGCGGCAGCTGGACGATGCCGGTAGCCAACTCGTAGTCCGGCGCGGAGACAGCCTCGATGTCATACGGCAATGCCTTCAGGCCACGGGAGCCAATAGCGTCTATTGGAACCGGCTCTACACGCCCATGGCCCGGACGCGCGACCGGAACATCAAGGACGCGCTGCGCGCCGATGGCGTCGAAGTCCGGAGCTTCAACGCCGCGTTACTCAACGAACCCTGGACTGTGGAGACCAAGAGTGGCGGCCCATATCGGGTGTTTACGCCCTTCTGGAAATCGATTCGCGAACAGGTGGGTGCCGTGCCCCCCTGCCCGACGCCGGCCCTACCGCCTGCACCGGAGATCGACACCGGGTCAATCGACAGCCTGCAGCTACACCCACGCCTCAATTGGGCAGACGGCTTCGGCGCCCACTGGACACCCGGCAGCGCGGGTGCAGAGCAGCGCTTGCAACGATTCTTGCAGCATGCGCTGGACGACTACGACGAGGGGCGCAACCGCCCGGACCTGGACGCGACCTCCGGGCTGTCGCCGCATTTGCACTTCGGTGAGATCGGCCCGCGTCAGGTGGTGGCGGCGGTCGATGCCGCCAGTTCCGACGATGGCCGGACACGCAGCGCCCAGCAAGCGGACAAATTCTTGTCGGAGATCGCCTGGCGGGAATTCGCACACCACCTGCTGTTCCACTACCCGGAGACCCTGGATCAACCCTTGAACCCGCGGTTTCGTGGATTCGAGTGGGCGGGTCGCGACACCGACCTTAATGCTTGGCAGCAGGGCCAAACGGGCATTCCTATTGTCGATGCCGGCATGCGCCAGCTGTGGCAGACCGGCTGGATGCACAATCGCGTGCGCATGATCGTGGGCAGCTTGCTGACCAAAAACCTGCGCCATCACTGGCAGACCGGTGCCCGGTGGTTCTGGGACACCCTGGTCGATGCTGACCTGGCCAATAACACGCTGGGTTGGCAGTGGATTGCGGGCTGCGGCGCCGATGCGGCACCGTATTTCCGCATTTTCAACCCGGTTTCCCAGGGAGAGAAATTCGACCCCAAGGGCCACTACGTGCGCCGGTTCGTGCCCGAGCTCTCGAAACTGCCCGATCGCCACATCCACGCTCCTTGGACTGCGCCGGACCACCTGCTTCGCCGTGCGGGTGTACGCATCGGCAAAGACTATCCGCAGCCCATCGTCGATCTGAAATCCAGCCGGCAGGCCGCGCTGGCGGCCTACGACAAGATCAAGGGCTAGCACGCTCGCCGAGTGCGCGAATGCCAGAAACAAGAGCGCCGCCGAACGGAATCGGCGGCGCATCGGGAAAGCGGATGCAATCCCCCGCTGACGCGATCCCCGGTCGTGTCAGCAATCGCCAAACGGCATTGGACTCCCAGCCGTTGACAAGGCGCCCTCAGGGTCGCCGTCTCCTCGTGCCAGCTCTGTCGGCCGCACCTTGTGTTTGTGCTACGCAGTGTGAACGGAACTTACGACCAGGGACATAGTAAATAAACCCTACAGCCGAAACTGCACAGCGCTGCCCGGGTGCGGTCCGTTATCATTCGCCGCCCATCTGTACCGCGCGGCTCTCGATTGGACCCCACCCTGCTGCTTAGCCTTGGCGCCATCGTCGTCGGATTCGTCTTGCTGATCTGGGGCGCCGACCGCTTCATCGCCGGCGCCGCCGCATTGGCGCAAGATCTGGGCGTCCCCAAGCTGCTAGTCGGCCTCACCGTTGTCGGACTCGGCACCTCGGCGCCTGAAATGTTCGTCGCCGGTGTCGCCGCGCTGCAAGACAAACCCGGCCTGGCAATCGGCAATGCGATCGGCTCCAACGTCACCAACATCGCGTTGATTCTTGGCGTCACCGCCCTGGTCGCACCGCTGGTCGTGCAGAACTCCGTGCTCAAGCGCGAGCTGCCGGTGCTCTCGCTGGTCTGCGTCGGCGCGACCGTGCTGATGGCCGATGGCGACCTTACCCGGGTAGACGGCGGCGTGCTGGCCGTTGGCCTGCTGGGCACGCTGGTCTGGATGGCTCGCATGGCCCGCAGTGGCACCAGCACGGCACTGGATGATGAGATGGCGCTGGATGTGCCGGAACAGGCACCCATCGGCCGCGCCGTCCTGTGGACGGTGGTGGGCCTGATCGCCCTGCCCCTGTCGTCACAGATTCTGGTCTGGGGCGCCGTGAACCTGGCGAATGCCTTTGGCCTCAGCGACCTGGTGATCGGCCTGACCATTGTGGCGCTGGGCACCAGCCTGCCGGAGCTTGCGGCTTCGGTCGCCGGCGCATTGAAGGGCGAACCCGAGATCGCGCTGGGCAACGTCCTCGGTTCCAACATGTTCAATTTGCTGGTGGTGCTGGCCATGCCAGCACTGATCGCGCCCGGCGCTGTCGAAGCCGCCGTGCTCACGCGCGATCTACCCGTCATGCTGGGCCTGACCGCTGTGCTCTACCTCATGTGCGTTGGCTGGCGGGGCCCCGGGCGGGTCACGCGACTGGAAGGCAGCCTGCTGCTGCTGGCCTTCGTCGGCTATACATCCATCTTGTTGATCGCGGGATAGGTTGATGACAACACTGCATCCAGATCAGATTCGCGCCCTGGGCGTCTCGGTACTGCGAATCGAACGTGACGCCATCGAGCGACTGGTCGACCGGATCGACGAAGCGTTCGTACGGGCATGCGAGCTTTGCATTGGCTGCTCGGCCCGCATCGTGGTCGTGGGCATGGGCAAATCGGGACATATCGGCAACAAGATCGCGGCCACGCTGGCCAGCACCGGAACACCGGCGTTCTTCGTCCACCCTGGTGAAGCCAGCCACGGCGATCTGGGCATGATCACCCGCGACGACGTCGTGCTCGCACTGTCTAACTCGGGCGAGACAGCGGAGATCACGGCCATCCTGCCGCTGATCAAGCGCCTGGGTGTTCCATTAATCGCCATGACCGGCAAACCGGAATCCACGCTCGCCCGCATGGCCGACGTGCATCTCAATGTCGGCGTTGAAAAAGAAGCCTGCCCGCTCAACCTGGCCCCCACAGCCAGCACGACAGCCGCCCTGGCGATGGGCGATGCACTGGCCGTGGCCCTGCTGGAAGCCCGTGGATTCACCGAGTCCGATTTTGCGCTGTCCCATCCGGGCGGTTCGCTGGGTCGTCGCCTGCTGCTGAAGATTGACGAGTTGCTGCATACCGGCGAGCGGATCCCGCGCGTGGGCGCCACGGTCACCGTGGCCGAGGCCCTGGTCGAGATGACACAAAAGGGCCTGGGCATGACCGTGGTCGACGATGCCGACGGCCACATGCTGGGGATTTACACCGATGGCGACCTCCGCCGCACCCTGGATCGGGGACTGGACGTGCACGCCACGCCGATCACGGAGGTCATGGCAGCTGATCCCAAGTCCATCGCACCCGGCACCCTGGCCGCGGAAGCCGTGAAGATCATGCAAGACTTCAGTATCACCACCCTGGTGGTTTGCGACGAACAACGCCGGGTAACGGGGCTGCTCCACATGCATGAATTACTGAGAGCCGGCGTTGTCTAGGCCCAACGACATCCAGCAGCGCGCCGCGCGCATCAAGCTGGTGGTGCTGGATATCGACGGCGTGCTCACCGACGGCAAGCTGTACCTCGCCCCGGACGGCACCGAGCTTAAGACCTCCAGCGTCCGGGACGGCCTGGGCATCCGGCTACTGCTGGACGCCGGCATTCAGGTCGCGGTCATCAGCGGCCGGCCGTCGCAGGCCTATCAGAATCGACTCCGCTCGCTGGGTGTGGAACATATTGTGTTGTCGACCCGGGTCAAACTGCCGACCTACGAGGCTTTACTAGAGACCCTGCAACTGCAGGACGATGAGGTCGCCTGCATGGGCGACGACAGCCCCGACGTGCCCTTGTTGGAGCGCGTGGGCCTGGCGCTCACCGTTGCCGACGCCCATCCCAGCGCGCAAGCCGCCGCGCACTGGATCAGCCAGTACCGCGGTGGACACGGGGCGGTCCGTGAAGCCTGCGACCTCATCCTGGCCGCGCAGACATGAGCGAGCGCAAGAGCCGCCTGCGAATGAGCGCACTAACCGCGCCCGGCATTCCACTGCTGGCCGTGGCCATCATGGGCGCGGTAGGGATTTCTCTGCTGCGTGGCGAGCGCAGCACCCCGGAGCCGCTGACCGCCCCGCCGCCCGATGCGCGCTCCTTTCTGGCGGACATGAGCCTGCGACGCTTCGACGAACAGGGCCAACTGGTCTACCGCGCGGCGGCTCGCCGTGCGACGTACTTTGCTGACGGCAGCCTGGCGCTGAGCGATGTCGGCCTCGATTATGTGGGCGGACAAGACGGGGTCTGGACCTTGCGCTCACCCAGCGGCCGGGTCCCCCCCGATCAGGACCGCATCGAGCTCAGCGGCTCGGTGGACGTCCATGGCCAGGATGACACCGGTGTCCCGGTCGACTTCACCACCAGCCAACTACTGGTCGAATTGCCAACCGAGCAGCTACGCTCCAACACCGCGGTCGACCTCACGACCCCGGACCAGCGCCTGCAGGCCATCGGCCTCGTGGCGTCTTTCGACGGAACCCAGGTCAGGCTGCTGAATCAGGTGCGAGCGCAGATCAATGAATAAGTGGATCCCTCACATGGGCGCCCTGCTGGCGGGGTTATTCTTCGCCACCGCCACGCTTGCCCAGTCCGGCCGCCTGACCGTGGATGCGGACCGCGCGGAACTCGACGAGTCCAAGGGCTTTAGCGTTTACTCGGGCAACGTGCAGTTGCGCCAGCAAAATATTGCGCTCACCGGCGATCGGCTCACCGTCAGCCGACCCGATGCCCAGACGCTCACAGCGACGATGGTCGGAGAACCGGCCCGGCTGACCCACCAACCCCAGGGCAGCGACGCCCCCGTCATCGCCACGGCGGGAACCATGACCTACGACACCCGCAGCCGGGTGCTAACGCTGGAGGGCTCGGCGCGAATCGAGCGGGGTGCGGACACCCTGTCGGCAGACCGGATCGAATACAACCTGACGGATCAACGCATGCGCGCCGCAGGTGGCGAATCCGAGCGCGTCCGAATCACGATTCCGGCCCCCGAGCTGCCCGACAGCCCATGAGCATCACGTTACGGGCGCAAAACCTGCGCAAGACCTACAAGAAGCGCACGGTGGTCAAGAATGTCAGCATCCACGTGGATGCCGGAGAGGTCGTCGGACTGCTGGGCCCCAACGGAGCCGGCAAGACCACGTCGTTTTACATGATCGTGGGCTTGGTACCCGCCGATGACGGCGGGATCACCCTGGGCGAACGCGATATCAGCCGCCTGCCCATGCACGCCCGCGCCCGGCTGGGCGTCGGCTACCTGCCGCAGGAAGCCTCGGTCTTCCGGAAACTCACCGTGGCCGAGAACGTGCTGGCGATTCTGGAGACGCGCAAGGAACTCAACCGCGCGCAACGCAACGAAGCGTTGGATGGGCTGCTCAACGAGCTGCACATCACCCATGTTCGGGACACGCTGGGCATGAGTCTTTCCGGCGGCGAACGCCGTCGGGTGGAGATCGCCCGGGCGCTGGCGGCGGAACCGCAGTTCATTCTGCTCGACGAACCCTTCGCCGGCGTGGATCCGATCTCCGTTGGCGACATCCAGCAAATCATCCGCCACCTGCAGGAACGCGGCATCGGCGTGCTTATTACCGATCACAACGTCCGCGAGACCCTGGGCATCTGCTCGCGCGCTTATATTCTTTCGGATGGCGAGGTGATCGCCGAGGGGGCGCCTGAGACGATTCTCGACAACGCCCAGGTGCGTTCGGTGTATCTGGGTGACAGCTTCCAGCTGTAAAGCCGCCCAGAACCCCGCACCACCGGGCGTCACAACCACAGCCCTGCGCCGATCCAACGGCGCGCCCTTGCACATTCAGGCGAAAATTTCGGTTAAGCAAGATTAGCGCCATCCGCTTGCGTATCGCAGCGACTGGGGCGTATCTTCAAACCATGTTCGACCACCTGATCAAACCGTAATGCGTCCAGCCCTTGCTTTGCGCATGGGTCAGTCGCTGGCGATGACGCCGGCGCTGCAACAAGCCATCCGCATGCTCCAGCTCTCGACGCTGGATCTGCAGCAGGAAATCCAGCAGGCCCTGGACTCCAACATGATGTTGGAGCGCACGGACGAGCTGGACAGCGCGGCCGACGACACGCCCGAACCGGCCGCCGATGACACCAAGGCCAACGACGACGCGATTCCCGACGACCTGCCGGTTGATGCCGACTGGAACGACATCTATGACGGTGGCAGCCACCGGTCGCGGGAAGCCGACGAAGCCTGGTACGAATACCGGCAGGCGAACCTGCACAAAAAGACCAGCCTGCGAGAGCACCTGGCCTGGCAGGCGGACCTGGCGGGCTTTTCAGAATCCGAAGCCGACATCGCTGCCCATCTAATCGATGCCGTGGACGACCGTGGCTACCTAGCCGACTGGCCGACTGTCGAGGCCCGCCTGCAGGAACTGGACCACGACGGCGACGCCATCACCTCGGTGCTGGGCACCGTTCAGCGCTTTGATCCGGCCGGCGTCTGCGCGCGTTCGCTCAGCGAATGCCTGCATATCCAGCTGGATGGCCTCAACGCCGGCCCGGTCGTGGATCTGGCCAAACTCATCGCCGATGAGCACCTGGACGCGCTGGCCCGCAATGACATGCGTGCATTGTCTCGCGCGCTGCGCCAGCCGGTGGATGTCATCACCGAATCCGCCGACCTGATTCGCAGCCTGCAACCTCACCCCGGCGCCGATTTCACCGATCACGAAGCCGAGTATGTCGCGCCCGAGGTCTTCGTCACCAAGAAGAACGGCCGTTGGTCGGTCTCGCTCAACCCGGACATCACGCCGAAGCTGCGGATCAACACCGAGTATTTAGGATTGGTGAAACGTGCCGATCAAAGTGAAGACCAGCAGTGCATGAAGCAGCATCTTCAGGAGGCGAGGTACTTTCTCAACAGCCTGAAGAGTCGCAATGAAACCCTGCTGCGCGTTGCGCAGTGCATCATTGAACAGCAGCGTGCTTTTCTGGAATATGGCGAGGAGGCGATGAAGCCTCTCGTCCTGAGGGACGTAGCCGAACAGCTCGGCGTGCATGAATCGACGGTGTCGCGTGCGACCTCTTCGAAGTACATGCACACGCCACGTGGGCTGTTCGAGCTGAAATATTTCTTCTCAAGCCACGTATCAACCGTGGAAGGAGGTCAGTGCTCAGCAACCGCGATCCAGGCCATGATTCGGCGCATGATCAAGGAAGAGCCTCCTGAGAAGCCGCTATCCGACAGCCGCATAGCCAAACTGCTGCTGGAAGATGGCATTCAGGTCGCAAGGCGCACCGTCGCGAAATACAGAGAAGCGATGGACCTGCCGCCTTCCCACGAGCGTCGCCGCATGGTCTGACCCGACGACTTCCATCTCCGGAGGCCGTCGAATGATTTCAGATTCAGGAGTGAACGCATGAACCTAAATATCTCCGGCCATCACGTCGACCTGACCGATTCGCTGCGCGACTTCGTCACGCAAAAACTGTCTCGCGTCGAGCGGCATTTTGATCATCTGATCGACGCCGAGGTCATCCTCACCGTCGAGAAGATTCGACATAAGGCGGAGGCAACACTCCACGCCAGCGGCAAAAACCTCCACGCCGAGGCCGTCGCTGACGACATGTACGTGGCGATCGACCAGTTGATTGACAAGCTGGATCGCCAGACCCGACGCTTCAAGGAACGAGTCACCGACCATCATCGCAAGGGACCGCAGCGCATCGCAGAAATGCTGCAGTAAGTCGGACGGGTCATCTGTGCAAGCAGAGGAGCCCTCACAAGCGGGGCCGGCGACGCCAAAACGTCGCCGGCCCCGCGTCGTTTTGGTTGGTACACTAGCGGCTGAAACCTTTCCGTTCACCGAATCCCACGGAGATTCCCGATGGAACTTGCCGATCTCCTCGCGCCTGCCCAGGTCCGTTCACTCGGATCGATTGCCAGCAAGAAACGCGCCCTGGAAGAGCTGTCCAAACTACTGGTCGAGGTTGCACCCGACCTGAGCGCCACCGATGTCCTGACCAGCTTGGTCAACCGGGAAAAACTGGGCAGCACAGCCCTGGAAGGCGGCGTCGCCATTCCACATGGCCGGATGCGCGGGCTGGACAAGCCGGCCGCTGCCTTCGTCCGTTTGGAGTCGGCCATCGACTATGACGCCCATGATGGCGCCCAGGTTGACCTGATCTTCGGCCTGCTGGTCCCCCAGGATGCCACGCAGACCCATCTGGACATTCTCAAGGCCATTGCCGAGCGCCTGTCCGATGACGGCTTCGTCCAGGCCTTGCGGGAAGCCACCTCCGACGAGGCCCTGCACATCCAGCTCGTCTCCGAGCTGCCGACCCAAGCCTGAAGCCCTTGACGACCCGCCACGGCGTTCTGGTGGCCATGTCCGGGTCCGGCGTCTTGCTCACGGGTGACAGCGGCACCGGCAAGAGCGAACTGGCCCTGCAACTGGTGCGACGAGGCCATGCACTGGTTGCAGACGATGCCCCCGAGCTCAGCATCGAGTCCGGCCGGCTGATCGGGCGTTCTTCCCGTGCGCTCGCAGGCAAGCTGCAGCTGCGAGGCGTCGGCGTGGTCAATCTCGAAGCGCTGCACGGCCCCGACGCCCTGCAGCCCCGTAGCACGGTCGATCTCATCATTCAGTTGAGTCGACGGGCCGAAGCCGACGCCAGGCCGCTGTCAGGCTCACAACCCGGACGGACGACCCTGCTCGGCATCCCGCTGCCGTGCTGGACAGTCCCTGTGGACCGCGCGCCGGCCTCACCCGAGTTGATTGAACTGGCCGTGGCACTCGTCACCCGAAACGCCGGAGCGACCAGCGCATGGAATTGATCATCGTCAGCGGCCTGTCCGGAGCCGGCAAGTCCGTGGCCCTGCGCGTGCTGGAAGATCAGGGCTATTTCTGCATCGACAACCTGCCGATGGCGCTGCTGGATTCGCTGGCCGACCATGCCAACAGCAAACCGGCCGCGCCGAACAAGCTGGCCGTGGGCATCGATGCCCGGGCCTCGCGCGATGACATCCAGGGCTATAGCGATCACATTGCCGCGCTGCGAGCACGTGGTTTCCGCGCGTCGACGTTGTTCTTGGAAGCGGATGACGAGGTGTTGCTGCGCCGGTTCAGCGAAACCCGACGCAAGCATCCGCTGACCGACAGCGACGCGACCCTGCGCGACGCCATCGAGACCGAACGCCGCCTGCTCGACCCCATCGCCGACTGCGCCGATATTATTCTCGACACCTCGCGAACCAATGTGCATGAGCTGCGCGAACGCGTGCGCCATCGCATTGGCGGGGCCCCGGATGCCCCGCTGACCGTGCTGTTCATGTCGTTTGGCTTCAAGTACGGCGTGCCCGACGATGTCGACTACGTTTTCGACGTGCGATGCCTGCCCAATCCACACTGGAAGCCGGCGCTCAAACCCCAGACCGGCCAGGACGCGGACGTCGCCGAGTATCTGGCCAGCCTGCCGGAGTGCCAAGCCTTGGAAGCCGACATCGCAGGCTTTTTGGAGCGCTGGCTACCGGCCTTCGAAGGCCAGGACCGCACCTATATCACCGTGGGCATTGGCTGCACGGGCGGACGGCATCGTTCCGTCTACCTGGTGGAAGCCCTGGCCCGGCGTTTTCGCGCCGCCGGTCGCGCGATACAAATCAGACATTCGGAATTGGCATGAGCTGCGGACTTCTACTCGTCACCCATGGCCGACTGGGCCAGCATTTGCTGGCGACCGTGCGCGACGTCATCGGCGACCTGCCCTTGGACACGGACATCCTCGAAGTCCGGCGTGTGCAGGACACCGAAGTCCTTATCCGTCAGGGCGAACGCATGATTGACCGCCTGGATTCTGGGGAGGGCGTGCTCATCCTGACGGACGCCTTCGGCTCCACCCCGGGCAATCTGGCGACCCGCATCGCCAGCGATGACAGCACGCGCGTGGTGGCCGGCGTGAACATGCCGATGTTGCTGCGCGTGTTCAACTACCACGACCAGCCGCTCTCCGCCCTGAGTGCCGCCGCCATCGAAGGCGGCCGCCGGGGTATTGTCGATTGCCAGCATCCCGAATAAAGACACCGCCTTATGCCAAGCCAGACCGTTACGATCGTCAACAAACTGGGCCTACACGCCCGAGCCACCGCCAAGCTCGTGACCTGTGCGCGGCAATTTGAAAGTCGGGTGCTGCTGCGTCGCGGTGACCGCGAGGTCAGCGGCAAGAGCATGATGGGACTGATGATGCTTGCGGCCGGGCAAGGCACCGAGCTGGAACTGGAAACCGACGGGCCGGATGCCGATGCGGCGTTGCAGGCCGTGGCCGAGCTCATCGCCAACCGGTTCGGCGAGGACGCCTGACCGCATGAGTCTCTGGCTCTCCGGCATCGGGGTCGCACGCGGCATTGCAATCGGCCGGGCGATGAAAATCGTCTCCGGCGATTTGGACATCCCCGAATACGCGCTGGAACCCTTTGAGATCGAAGCCGAGATCCGGCGCTATCGGTCGGCACTACGTCGCGCGCGCAGCCAACTCAAGGACGTCCAGGAACGCATTCCCAAGGGCACGCCGGGCGAGATTTCCGCGTTCATCGAGTCCCATATGCTGATGCTCGAAGACCGCGCCTTCTCCGAGGCCGTGGAAGAGCTGATCACCGAGCGCGGCGTCAATGCCGAAGCGGCCCTGAAAAGCCAGCGTGACACGCTCATCCGCGTATTCGAGGCGATGGAAGATCCTTATCTGCGCAGCCGTCGTGACGATGTCGAGCATGTCGTATCGCAGATTCAGCGGATCCTGCTGAAGAATGACAAGCCCCTGGGCGCCCGCGAGGCCGCGCACGAGGGCACGTCGATTGTGGTGGCCGATGATGTCACGCCAGCCGACATCATCCTGCTCCACCGCCAGGGTGTTGCCGGCTTTGTGACCGAATCGGGCGGTCCCTTGTCGCACACCGCGATTCTCGCTCGCAGCCTGGGCATCCCCGCCATCGTCGGACTCCACGGCGCACGCCGCCTGCTCGAAGACGGCGAAGTGCTGATCGTCGACGGCCATGCGGGCCATCTGGTCGCCGCGCCGGCCCGGATCACCCTGGATTTCTACGCCCGTCGACGCCAGCGTGATGCCCGCTACCGGCGCATGTTGCTGCGCCTCAAGGACGAGCCGGCCCGCTCGCGCGACGGTCAGACGATCCGCCTGATGGCCAACATCGAGCTGCCTAGCGATGTGGCCCAGGCCCAGGAAGTGGGTGCCGAAGGCATTGGCCTTTACCGCACCGAGTTCCTGTTCATGAACCGCGAGCAGCCACCGGGTGAAGAAGAGCAGTATCTGGCCTACCGGGAGGTAATCGCCGCGGTGGACGGCCCGGTGACCATCCGCACGCTGGACCTGGGCGCGGATAAGCAATCGGAGGCCGTGCGGATCTCGCAGGCCACGAATCCGGCCTTGGGCCTGCGCGCCGTGCGCCTGTGCCTCAAAGACCGCAGCCTGTTCCGCACCCAGCTGCGGGCATTGCTGCGCGCCGCCAGCGCGGGCCGGGCCCGGATCATGATTCCAATGATCTCCAACATTTTCGAACTGCGGCAATGCACGCAGCTGATTCACGACATCAAGACCGAGCTCGCGCAGGAGCAGCGCGAATTCAGCGATACCGCCCAGGTCGGCGCCATGATCGAGGTGCCGGGCGCCGCCCTCGCGGCCCCTTGGCTGGCGCGGGAATGCGAGTTCTTCTCCATCGGCACCAACGACCTGATCCAGTACACCCTGGCCATTGATCGCGTGGATGACGAGGTCAATTACCTGTACGACCCGCTGCACCCCGCCGTGCTACAGCTGATTCGTCGCACCATCGAAGCCGGCCAGATGGCAGGGATACCGGTGTCGATGTGCGGCGAAATGGCGGGCGACACCTTGCACACCCGGTTGCTACTCGGGCTTGGGCTCACCGAATTCTCCATGCACCCGGCCAGCGTGTTGGAGGTCAAGCGCATCGTGCGCGATGCCGATGTTAGCGACCTGCGGCGCCGCACCGATGAACTGCTGGCCTGCACCGACCCGGGCGAGGCCCGGCAGCGCATCGACGCAATCGCCGCCCTGTAGCCCGGCCGGTTGCCGCCTGCGGCGTGACCCCCATCGCAACTGGCCGCTGCGCTGTGGAGATTTCCTACCGTTCGTCCTGAAGCCGCGTAAAATGCCGGCCAATCTTCGGGAGCCCGCGCATGGCCGAGACGGCTGAGCAACAAACCGCGGAACAACGGCTCGAACGGCTACGCGACGCCCTCGACAGTGGCCGGCTTGTACCTGTTCGCCGGATCCTGAAATCCCTGCACCCGGCCGAAATCGCGCGGCTGCTCGAATCCCTGCCGCATAACGAGCGCAAGGTCGTCTGGGGCGTGGTCGATGTCGACGACCAAGGTGAGGTGCTGCTCCACGTTAACGACGAAGTCCGGGCCGCCCTCATCCAGGGGATGTCGCCGGAAGATGTCATCGCCGCGGCCCGCGATCTGGACATCGATGACCTGGCTGACTTCGTCGACGATCTGCCCGAGACGCTCACCGAGCAGGTGCTGCGGTCGATGGACTTGGCCAACCGCCAGGCCCTGGAAAAGGTCATGTCCTACGCGCCGGATACCGCCGGCGGCCTGACCAATACGGACACCGTCACCATCCGCCCGGATGTCACGCTGGATGTCGTCCTGCGTTATCTGCGGCTGCGCGGTTCCATGCCCGACCACACGGACGTCATCTATGTCGTCGATCGCTACGGTCGCTTCATCGGTGGTCTGAGCCTGGAGCGACTGCTCACGCATGATCCCAGCGAGCGCGTGGCCGATGCCATGGACACCGAGTTGGAACCGCTGGCCGACGACCTGCCCGCCCGCGAGGTCGCCCAGCAATTCGAGAACCGGGACCTGATCTCCGCGCCGGTGGTCGACGCCAACCGCCTGCTGGTCGGGCGCATCACCATCGATGATGTCGTGGACGTGATCCGCGACGAGGCCGAGCACAACCTCATGAGCATGGCCGGCCTGGACGAGGAAGAAGACATCTTCGCGCCCGTGGCGGCCAGCGCCAAGCGGCGCGCGGTGTGGCTGGGCATTAACCTGCTCACCGCCCTGCTCGCCGCCCAGGTCGTGGGCCTGTTCGAATCGGTCATCGATCAGGTCGTCGCCCTGGCGGTGCTCATGCCCGTGGTGGCCAGCATGGGCGGCATCAGCGGCAGTCAGACACTCACGCTGATGATTCGCGGCCTCGCATTGGGCCAGATCGGCGGCGGCAATACCCAATCACTGCTCAAGAAAGAGCTGGCTGTCGCCGCGATCAACGGCGTGCTCTGGGCGCTGGTGGTGGCGGGTATTGTGCTGCTGTGGTTCCGCAATCCAACGCTGGGCGCGGTGATTGCGATTGCGATGATTATCAATCAGCTGTTTGCTGCGCTGTCTGGATTCGGCATTCCGCTCATCCTGCGCAAGCTGAACATCGACCCGGCCCTGGCCGGCAGTGTTGTACTGACGACCATTACCGATGTGGTCGGCTTCTTCGCCTTCCTCGGCCTGGGGGCCCTGGTTCTGCTGTAGTGGCTAGGCGGCCTGGCGCAGCGCTGGCAGCTCTTGTCCCTCGGGCACGAAGATGAGCGCCACGCCGTTGTTGCAGTAGCGCTTGCCGGTGGGCTCCGGGCCATCATCGAACACATGGCCTTGGTGCCCCCCACAACGTGCGCAGTGGTATTCGGTTCTCGGCAGGATCAGCTTGAAGTCCCGCTTGGTCGCCACGGCGCCGTCCAGGGTGTCGAAGAAGCTGGGCCAACCGGTGCCGCTTTCATACTTCATGGACGCATCGAACAAGGGCTGGTAACAGGCCTTGCAGACGTAGGTGCCGGGCCGCTTTTCCTGGTTCAGGTCACTGCTCCACGGACGCTCCGTGCCCTCTTTGAACAGCACCCGGAACGCGGCATCGTCGTCGAGTATCTCGCGCCATCGGCGCTTGGAGACATCCAGTTCCATGGTCTCGTCCTCATTGGCGTGTAGTCGTGTGACACCGGCGGTCAGTGCCAGTGCACCCATCAAAATATCGCGTCGATTCATGCCTGTTCCAACAATGTTCGGGCGTCCTGTTTCATCTGACCGGCGTTCGGCCGCACAATTCTCATTTGCCCACCTTTGATGTGACACACACCCATGGACTGGTCCCTGCTCGAGCCTCTGCGAAATGCCCCTGCCGAATTCTGGCTCATCTTGCGCGTGCTC
Organism: Abyssibacter profundi; assembly: GCF_003151135.1. Taxonomy (NCBI): domain Bacteria; kingdom Pseudomonadati; phylum Pseudomonadota; class Gammaproteobacteria; order Chromatiales; family Oceanococcaceae; genus Abyssibacter; species Abyssibacter profundi. The sequence goes on along the minus strand of NZ_QEQK01000005.1, from coordinate 212,242 downwards.
ATCGTACTCGCCCTGGCCATTGTGGCGATCCGTCTATTGCGCCGGGTGACGCGACGACTAATCGATCGCAAGCTGCTGACGGGCCGAGGAGAAATCCTATTCCGTGGCGTTTCCCGGGTGCTGGTTCTGCTGCTCACGGCGTTGTTTCTGCTGGAGCAGTTCGGCGTCTCCACGGGCACCGTCTGGGCCGCGGTGTCGGCGGTGCTGGTCATGATTGCGGTCGGCTTTGTCGCGGTCTGGAGCGTGTTATCCAATGCCCTTTGCTCCATGCTCCTGCTGATCTACGCGCCGTTTCGCGTCGGCGACGAAATCGAATTGGTGGACCCGGCAAACGGCTTCAAGCTGGCCGGCCGAGTCGTGGACCTGAATCTGCTGTTTGTGACGCTGCGCGAGACGGTTAAGCGCGAGGACGAGACCACCGAAGAACTCACCCTGCGGCTACCCAACAACCTGTTCTTTCAGCGCGGCATACGAACACGCCCGGGACGCAGCACCGTGTCATTGGCTGATGCGCAGGGTCTCGGGACGGTCCAGCCGACACAACCGGGATAGCCCCGCACGCAGGGCGTGGGAGGCACGGGCGGTGAATGCTATTGCCCGGCCACCGTCATGCCATCGATGAGTAGCGAGCCGCAACGGCAGTTGCCCCGAATATCCACATCGCGGCCCACGGCCCGGATCTGCTTGAACACGTCGGACAGGTTGCCCGCGATGGTGATTTCGTCGACAGGCTCACAGATGACGCCATTGCGGACCATGAAACCCGAGGCGCCGCGTGAATAATCACCCGTGACCATATTGAGGCCCTGGCCCATCAGCTCGGTCACCAGCAGTCCGTCGCCCATCTCGGCCAGCAATCCGGCGAAATCCAGCGCCCCCGGCTCGACCACGACATTGGCCGGGCCGCCGGCATTACCGGTGGTCTCCAGACCCAGTCGACGCGCCGAATAACTCCCAAGCAAGTAGCCCTGCAACACGCCATCGGCGTCGATGAGCGTGCGGTCCGTCATCGCCACACCTTCGCTGTCGAAACTGCGACTGCCGGCCGCCCGCGACAAGAATGGCTGCTGGGTGATCCGGATGCCGGGCGCAAACACCTGCTGCCCGGCGGAATCCAGCAAGAACGAGGCCCGGCGGTAGAGATTGCCGCCTGAAATCGCGCCCAGGAAATGACCGATGAGTCCCCGGGCCAGCTCTGGCACAAAGAGCACCGGCATGGCCTGGGTCTGGATGGATCGGGCTCCCAAGCGCGCCGCGGCGCGCTCCCCGGCACGCCGGCCCACGGCCTCGGCCGCCTCCAAATCCTCGTGGCGACGCGAGCTGCTGTACCAGTAGTCGCGCTGCATGTCGTCGCCGTCGCGCGCCAGCACCGAGCACGACAGGCTGTGGGAGGTACCCAGCCGGTGTCCGATGAACCCCTGCGTGTTGGCCAGCAGCGTCAGGCCCGCATGGGTACTGACCGTCGCACCCTCGGATTGATGAATCCGGTCATCGGCGGCCAAGCCCGCAGCCTCGCAGGCCAGTGCCAAATCGATGGCATCGGCCACCGACAAGGACCAGGGATGATGCAGGTCCAGATCAGGAAAATCCGTCGCCTGGCGCGCCGCATCCGGCAGGCCGGCGTAAGGGTCCTCTCCGGTGTGCTGCGAAATCGCCAGCGCTCGCTCAACCACCTCACCCAGCGAATCTTCCGACCAGTCTGCGGAACTGGCCGAGCCGCTGCGCTGGCCGCGATACGCGGTCAGGCTGAGATCCCGGTCGCGCTGAAACTCCACAGACTCCACGTCGCCGCCGCGCACGGTGACCGTGAGGCCAATGCTGATCGACATGGTCGCCGCGGCGCTGGTCGCACCGGACTGCGTGGCCTGCTCCAGCAAACGGCCCAGGCTGGCCGCCAGCGAATCCGGTGTCGGCAGGGTTTGATCGATGGTCTGCGTCGGTGAACTCGTCATGCGCCCTCCAGGCGTTGCAACAGGTGCTCGTGGATGCCGCCGAAGCCACCATTGGACATCACCAGCAGGTGCTGTGGTTGTTCGGGGTTCAACTCGTCCATCACCGTATCCACAATGTCGGAGACCGTGGGATGCACACGCAAGCGCTCACCCAACGGGGCCAGCACGTCGGACAGGCTCCAGCCCAGCTGCGCAGGCGTCAGCACGTGAACCGCATCAGCGCCGCTTAGACTGGCGGCCAGCGCCTCCCGATGATGGCCCTGCTTCATCGTGTTGGACCGCGGCTCCAGAATGGCCACGATCCGTTCGTCACCCACGCGCGCACGCAGGGCACGCAGCGTTTCGACGATAGCCGTGGGGTGGTGGGCGAAGTCGTCGTAAACCGTAACCTGACCGATCCGGCCCCGCGTCTCCAGCCGCCGGCGCACCCCTTCAAAGCGACCGAGCGACGCGGCGGCCTGTGCCACCGGGACGCCCACATGCCGGGCCGCAGCGGCTGCCGCCATGGCGTTGCGGGCATTGTGGGCACCCAACATGGACCACTGGACCTGCGCAGAGCGACCGTCGGGGTCCACCAGTTCAAAGGACGACCAATCGGCGGTCTTGGCTTTAATCTGCCAGCCGCAGTCGGTGCCCAGGTGAATGTCCTGACTCCAGCAGCCACGGTCGATCACACGTTGCAAGGCCTCGTCCTGGGCCGGGCGAATCACCGCGCCACTGCCCGGTACCGTGCGCACCAGATGGTGGAACTGACGCTCGATCGCCCCCAGGTCATCAAAGATGTCCGCATGGTCGAACTCGAGGTTGTTGAGCACGACCGTCCGGGGCCGGTAATGCACGAACTTCGACCGCTTGTCGAAGAACGCGGTGTCGTACTCATCGGCCTCGATGACGAAAAAATCGCTGCCACCCAGCCGGGCCGAAACCGGAAAATTACCGGGCACTCCGCCGATCAGAAACCCCGGCTGCATGCCGGCACATTCCAGCATCCAGGCCAGAATCGAGCTGGTCGTGGTCTTGCCATGGGTGCCGGCCACCGCCAACACCCAACGTGATTGCAGGATGGCCTCAGACAGCCACTGCGGCCCTGAGGTGTAGCGCAACCCCCGGTCCAGCACGGCTTCCACCACTGGGTGACCACGCGACAGCGCATTGCCGATGACGACGATGTCCGGCGCCGGATCGAGCTGTGCCAGATCATCACCCGGTGAAATGGTGATGCCCTGTTCGGCCAGCAATGTACTCATGGGCGGATACACATTGGCATCCGACCCCGTCACACGATGGCCGGCCTCGCGCGCAATGAGCGCGATACCCGCCATGAAGGTGCCGCAAACACCGAGGATGTGGACATGGGCCAAGGTGAAGACTCAGGCAAACGGCAGCAGGACCAGCCAGATCAGCATGCCCTGCAGCAATGCCAGCCCCATGCCGGCAATCAAGTGCACATCCAGCGCATGCCGGAAGATATGACCGGTGACCAGCACACTCCACAAGCCCAGCGCGAGCCACGCTCCCACCGCTGCTGACGGGGCCTGGATCGTGGCCGCCGCATCCGGGTTCTCAGCCAATTGCTGAAACACTGGCGCCAGCGCACTCAGGGGAAACAACGCCAGAACCCCCAGTACGGCCTGGGTCGCAAACAAGGCTGTCAGCGTCTGGACCGCACGGGGCGTACGTTCACGGATCTGCAGCAAGCCGACGACAAAGCCCGCCGAGATCAGGGTCGCAAGCAAGGTTTGCGGAATGGCGACCAGGGTCGATGTGCCGACGCCCAGCGAAAGAATATTGGCCACGACGCCTGCGGCGATACTGCCGGCAAGCAAGGACGTGGAGTAAGGCAGATCCTGCGGTCCGTTCTGCAGCAGCAGGACACGGCCGAGGCTTGGTAGAAATTGTGACATCGTGCGAGACAGGCACCCCTGCGGGCGAGAACCTATAGTCTATCGACTCCCTGTCGTCACGGCACATTGAATGGACTTTATCGAGATCTCCGACGCGGAGGCCCTGGCCGCATACACGGCCCGTGTTCACGAGGCCGAATCGCTTTGCGTGGACACCGAATTCATGCGCGAACGCACCTACTGGCCCGAACTGGCGCTGGTCCAGGTCTGCGCAGATCAGCAGTGCGCGGTTATCGACCCGCTGGCCTTCGACGCCCGCGAGGGCCTCTGCAAACTGCTGGGCAATCCAGACCAGGTGAAGGTGTTCCATGCCGCCGGACAGGACATGGAGGTCTTGCATCACAGCCTCGGCATGGTGCCCGCCCCCGTATTCGACACCCAGCTGGCCGCCAGCCTGCTGGGCTATGGAGACCAGATCGGCTACGGCGCCCTGATCGAGCGCACCATGGGCCACCAGTTACCCAAGGCCTTCTCCCGCCTGAACTGGAAGCAGCGCCCCATCGAGCGCGAAGCCCTGGAATATGCCGCGGCCGATGTCATCTGGCTGGAGGGCGCCTACGCCAAGCTTCGCGCCGAACTCGACCGCCTGGGTCGCTCGGACTGGCTGGACGAGGATTTCGCGCAGCTTGTTGAACCCAGCCGCTGGACGGTGGAGCCCGAAGGCGCCTGGCGCAAGCTCAAGGGTCTGCGCAAGCTGCGTCCCAATCAGCGTCAGCTGGCAGCCCGTGTGGCCGCCTGGCGAGAAACCAAAGCACTGGCCCGCAATCTGCCGCGCAAATGGGTGCTCAAGGATGATGTGATTCTCGACATGGCCCGGCGCAAGCCCAAGACGGCCGACGAACTCAGGCGCATTCGTGGCCTGGAGGACAAAGCCATCCAACGCGATGGAGCCGATATGTTGGCGGCGGTCGCAGCCGACCAGCACTGGCCGGAGCTCAACGAAAAAGATGAGCGACCGCTGCCGGCGGAATCCGAACCTGTCGTCGATGCGCTCATGGCGCTACTCCGCCTGCAGGCCCTGGCCCACGGCATGACAGCGAGCGCCATTGCCGGCCGCAACGATCTCATCAAGCTGGCAGCCGGCGATCGCGGCAGTGCGTTGCTGCAGGGCTGGCGGGCGAAAGTCGCCGGCCGGGCTTTAAAGGCCTTTCTGGATGGCGACAGCCAGCTCACGGTCAGCGGCGGTCCAGGCCAACCCCGGCTCGGCAACCCCAGTCACCCCGACGACACGGCTTGATGCCCTAGCGAAGACCAGACAGCACAACGCCCGCAGTCGCGGGCGTTGTCGCGTCGGTTTGGGCGCTGACTGCGTTGGGCTTAAACCCCGACAGCCTGCTCGATACGACCGAAAATCTCGTCGATTTCACCCACGCCGGTCACGGTGGCCAACTTGCCCTGGGCCGCGTAGTAGTTAACGACCGGGCGCGTCTGGCTTTCGAAGACTTCGAGCCGGTGGCGGATCGTCGCCTCGGTGTCGTCCGCACGCTTGCGCTCGAGCAAGCGGGTCATGATTTCCTCGTTATCCACGACCAGGTGCACCGCCTTTTCCAGCGGCCGGCCCAGCTTGGTCAGCATTTCGTCCAGGGACGCGGCCTGTGCGTGGCTGCGCGGGAAACCATCGAGAATGAAGCCGCTGTCACTCCCCGGTGCTTCCAGGCGCTCGCGGATCATGCCGACCACGATGTCATCGGCGACCAGCTCGCCAGCTTCCATAGCGGCCTTGGCCTTCAGACCCAGCTCGGTGCCCTCAGCCACCGCAGCACGCAGCAGGTCTCCCGTGGAGATCTGTGGTGCGCCGTGCTTTTCCTGCAGTTTCGCGGCCTGCGTACCCTTTCCCGAACCGGGCGCGCCCAGCAATACGATTCGCATGGTAGTTATCCGAATGTCGAATGAGACTCTTGGGCGCGATTCTGCTGCCGCGCACCAACGGGCCGCGCGGTGGCGGCGAATGGCAACGGTACTCTGAGCTTTTGAGAGGCGTCAATCGGGCGTGACCCTCCGGCATGGCCATCGACGGCAATCGATCCCGGCCAATGTGTTGCAGGAACAAGACATTGCGGGTCCAACGCCCGTGCAACGACCTGCCGACCGGTCTTGGCATCCGCCGCCTCGCGCCCCGCAACTTGCGGCTGGACTATGCTGCGCAAAGCCCCTCCGCTTCTGAGCCAGACCTGGCATGCCCAACGCCTTCTATGCCCAATCCGGCGGTGTCACCGCCGTGATCAACGCCACCGCCGCCGGCGTCATCGAGACGGCAGCCCGGCACCGGATCCAAATCGGCACCGTCTACGCAGGTCGCAACGGCATTCTGGGCGCCCTGGACGAAGCCTTGTACGACACCCGGCAGCTGACCGCGGATGCCCTTGGCGCCCTTCGCCAAAGCCCCGGTGCGGCGTTCGGCTCCTGCCGGTACCGCATCCCCCAGGGCGACGCAGGCGATCGCGACCTCCAACGGATTGTGGATGTCTTTGCCGCCCATGACATTCGCTACTGTCTGTACAACGGCGGCGGAGATTCCGCAGACACCTGTCTGAGAATTGCGCGGGTGGCCGAAGCCAGGGGCTTGCCCCTGCAGGCCATCCATCTGCCCAAGACCATTGATAATGACCTGCCGCTGACCGACTGCTGCCCGGGATTTGGCTCGGCGGCCAAGTTTGTTGCGACCGCGGTGAAGGAGGTCGGCTATGACCTGGCCGCCATGCAGCGCAATTCCACCCGGGTGTTCGTGTTAGAGGTGCTGGGTCGCAATGCCGGGTGGACCACCGCTGCCGCGGCGCTGGCGGGCGATGACCGCAGCCAGCCGCCGCATCTGCTGCTCATGCCGGAGCGGCCGCTGCGCCTGGACCGCTTGATGGACGCGATCCGCCACTGCGAACAAACATACGGCTACTGCGTGCTCGTGGTCTCCGAAGGTCTGCGCGACCAGAAAGGTCGGCTCATGGCCGCCAGCACCAGCCGGGATGCCTTTGGTCATCCCCAGCTCGGTGGGGTCGGCCAGCGCATCGCCGCAGACATCCGGCAGGCGCTGGGGCTCAAGACCCATGTCGCGGTTGCGGACTATCTGATGCGGTCGGCCGCGCACCATGTGTCGGCCACAGACCAGGCGCAGGCCTACGCGGTGGGCGAGGCGGGCATAGAAGCGGCGCTGGACGGCGCCAGCAACATCATGATCAGCCTGGAGCGCCGCTCAGACGAGCCCTATGTGTGGCAGACCGGGCGGCGCCCGTTGGATGCGATTGCCAACCGCGAAAGGCCACTGCCCGCGGCCTACATCAGTGATGATGGCTGGCATATCACCGACGCCTGCCGACGCTACCTGCAGCCACTCATCCAGGGCGAGGCGCCACCCCCTTACGCCAACGGCCTGCCGCGCTATGTCAAACTTAGGCTCCAGTGCGCGCCCCGACGGCTCCCCGCGGTGCCGCCGCGCTGACCCCATTCATCAACCCTCAGGAAGCAGCACATGTCGTTTGACAGCTTGGGACCGGGCAGCAAGGCCCCGGACGAAATCTTTGTCGTGATCGAAATCGCCGCCAACGCCGGACCGGTGAAATATGAGGTGGACAAGGACAGCGGCCTGCTGATGGTCGACCGTTTCATGAACGTGGCGATGCACTATCCGGCGAACTACGGCTATGTCCCGGGCACGCTTTACGACGACGGCGACCCGGTGGATGTGCTGGTGCTCACGCCCCACCCCATCGTCCCCGGCTGCGCCATTAAGTGCCGCCCGGTGGCCGTACTGGGCACCGAAGATGAGTCTGGCCTGGATGCCAAGATTCTGGCCGTGCCGACCGACAAGGTGTCGACCAAGTACTACGCCGACATGCAGGATCTGGACGATGTGCCGGTGCGCCTGCAGAACGAGATCCAGCACTTCTTCGAGCGCTACAAAGACCTGGAAGAAGGCAAGTGGGTCAAGGTGACGGGCTGGGAAGGCGCCGCCAAGGCCAAGGCAGAAATCACCAAATCGATCGAAGCCTACAAGAAGGCCTAAGCAGCCCGGCTTCGCCTCGACCACCGGAACAGCCCCATGCGGCTGTTCCGGTTTTTTTGTCACACGGCCCTAAGCGCAGCCCCGCTAAGCCCTGCCGCTCACCGTCTCCGGGCCGGATTCAGCCGAGGGCAGCCAGACTCGAAAGGTGGCACCAGCCCCTTCCGCAGAGACCACGTCCATCGCGCCCCCATGGCGCTCGACGATCCGCGCACAAAGCGCCAGGCCGATCCCCGTGCCGGGGTACTCATCCGGGCTGTGCAGCCGGGCGAACATCTGGAAAATCTCGTCCTGATACTGCGGCGCGATACCGATACCGTTGTCGCGCACATCGATCCGCACCCGCCCTGCGTCTTCCGCCGCCTCGATACGCACCTCCGGCGGCTGGTCAGGCTGCGAAAATTTGCAGGCATTGCTGATCAGATTCTGGAATAGCCGGGTTAGCAGACCGGCATGACCGGCCACCGCCGGCAGCGGCTCGACCCGAATCACGGCGTGGTGCTGCTGGACCAGCGCCCGAAGCGCATCGCGGGCATCGGCGACGACGGCATTGAGGTCGACTGCCGAGAACGCCATCTTCACGCGGTTGGCCCGCGAGAACTCCAGCAGGTCATCGATCAGGCGGTCCATCTGCGAGATCGCCTCCCGGATCAGGTCCAGGTATTCGCGCCCGGAAGCCGACATACCGTCCATCTCCTTGCGGCGAATCAGGTCCGAGAAGCCCGCGATGGTCCGCAGCGGTGCCCGCAGATCATGCGAGGCCGCGTAGGCAAACCGCTCCAGTTCCTCGTTGGAACGCCGCAGCTCCTTGTTCCGTGCCTGCAGCTCCTGCGCCTTGGCCTCCAGCAGCGCTTCGGCTTGCTGGCGGGCGGCGCGCTCACGTTGGAGCTTGCGCTCCAGCATGCTGATGTCAGTCATGTCGCTCATCCTATCTGGCGATGCCTTTGGGATGCCTGTCGCCCGAGCCCGCACACCGGAGGACCCATGATCAAGAAGCCGCAAAACGCTCGCTGCCTGTCCTTCGGAACGAGACGAGACAACACCGTCTACAGCGCGTGACCCGCAGGCGCACATCGACACCCGAACGCCTGTTCGCGGGGCTCTCGGCCGGTCAAGCTAGACTGTCGCACCGCACACAGACCGGGGCAACCCGCTCGCCCTGCTCACCTTACCAACCTGTGCTCAGACGCCGCCGGCAGCGGATTCGCCAAGCTTGTCAGCGTCTTTGCTACAGGGCGCTGCGACGGATTTGAGCAGCACCCAGAATGTCGATCCATCCCCCAGCTCCGGGTCCGACTCCACGCCAATTGATCCACCGTGCTCCTGCGCAATTCGAGCGCAGAGTGCCAAGCCCAGGCCGGTGCCCTCGTAACCGGCCTCTGCATGCGCCCGCACACCCATGCGGAAAATATCAAGGTGCATCGATGGGGGAACGCCAATCCCGTTGTCACGCACTCGAACCCGGATCCACGCCCCTTCCCGTTCGGCAGAAATTCTGATGTCCGGAGCCCGGGTCGGCGGGACATACTTGCAGGCGTTCTGGATGAGATTCTGGAATAGCGTTGTGAGCTGCGCCCTATCGCCTCGTACGCTGGGGAGTTCATCGACCGTCACGTGGGCGTCCTCATCGGCCAGCAACTGCTCCACTCGGCTCAGCGCGTCATTGAGGATCACGGACAACTGCAACGGGCCGGTTGCCGTGGGACCCTGCTTGGTCTGGGCCAACTTGGTCAGACAACTGATCTGATCCTGCATCTGCCGCAATAAATCCCCGCAGGTCGATAGAAAGGATTGACCCCGCTCACTCAATTGCGCGTGCTCGTGTTTCCGCAAATAGGCCATGTAGCCCGCCAGCGTCACGATGGGCGACTTCAGGTCATGGGCCAACACCGATGGCAGTAGCCCCACCGTCTCGTCCGGTGCTTGAAACCCGCGCCTGGCCGCGCGAACCCGTTCCAGGGTCGCCGCCACCCGCTCACCCGTGGCCGCGACTTGCCGCCCCGTGTCGATCAGCACCTGTCCCGCCTCCAGCGCGCTCGAGCGCAGTAACCGCTGCGCCTGCATCTGCTCACCCAATCGAGCCGAGTACCGGAGCACCGCGCCGGGCTGACCGCGACCTTGTGCTCCGAAATGCGCGTCATGACCGGAACTCGGAAGCTCGAGCCCCCACTGCTCCATCACCGCTTGATCAAGCAACTCGCCCTGGGCCGAGCCGTTGATCCTGAGCATTGTCGTCATGCTGTCCTCCTCGTACCCAAACGGATACGTTGCGGTACCACCGTATGCCGGCCCTGGGGAACGAAAGGTGAAATCGCGGTGCAGCATTCGCCCAAGCCCGACGAACGGAGGGATCGATTGACCCGCCCGTATGGCCGAACCCGCGAGGATCTGAAATTCGCGTCAAGTCGCCCATGCTAGGATGCTGCGCCGCAACATTGAGACATTGGAGGTCACATTCATGCCGCAATCCGAACCCATTGCAGTCCAGAAACACCGTGTCGTCATTGTGGGAGGAGGATTCGGGGGTCTATTCGCCGCGCAGGCTTTGGGCCGCAGCGGCTACGACGTCACGCTGCTGGACAAGCGTAATTTTCACCTGTTCCAGCCCCTGCTGTACCAGGTCGCTACCGGCACGCTCACGGTCGGGGACATCTCGACACAGCAACGTGTGGTCCTGCGCAAGTACGCCAATGTTCGTACGTTGCTGGGCACGGTTTATGACATCGATGTCGACCGGCAGATCGTGTACTACGAGGGAGGCGAGGCCCCCTACGACACGCTAATCGCCGCCACCGGCGTCAAACACCAGTACTTCGGCAATGACCACTGGCGTGAACACGCCCCCGGCCTCAAGACGGTGGAACACGCCCTGGAAATGCGCCACCGGCTGTTCCGCGCCTTCGAGGAAGCGGAGAAAACCAGCGATCCGGCGTTGCGCCGACAGCTGCTGACCTTTGTCATCGTTGGCGGCGGACCCACCGGCGTGGAGTTGGCCGGGGCGCTGGGCGATCTGACCCAGCGGGTGATGGTCGGCAATTTCCGCCAGATTGATCCGCGTGACGCCCGCGTGATTCTGGTCGAGGGCGCGGACAACATCCTGCCGCCATACGACAACAGTTTGCGCGATGCCGCCAAACGCATGCTCGAAGAGCTGAACGTCGAGGTCCGGACACAGGCCATGGCCGACGACATCACGGCCGAGGCCGTCAGGCTCAGGCACAAGAATGGCGAGACCGAAACCATCGAGACCCGCAATGTCCTGTGGGCGGCGGGGGTCACGCTGTCGCAGTTCGGCCGCACGCTGGCCGCACGCACACAAGGTGAAACCGACCCGCGCGGCCGCCTGGTGGTGGACGAACAGCTACGGATGCCGTCGCATCCCAATATTCACGTGATTGGTGATCTGGCCTGCGCGCCGGATGGCAAGGGCGGCTCGCTCCCCGGCCTGGCGCCTGTGGCCATGCAGCAAGGCCGCTACGTGGCCAAGCTGCTCAAGCGGCAAGCCAAGGGCAAGCCACCGAAACCCTTCAAGTATCTGGACAAGGGTTCGATGGCGATTATTGCCCGCTACCGCTGTGTCGGCGAGATCTTCGGCTGGAAGGTCAAGGGCGCGTTTGCCTGGCTGGTTTGGTCGCTGGTGCATATCGCGTCGCTTATCGAGCCCGATCAGCGCATGACCGTCACGATTCAGTGGCTGTCACGCTTCTTCGGCACCTCGGCCGACCGCCTGATTACCGGCAATCCCCCCAAGACCGCAGACATCCAGGCCAAGCACCAGGTGAAGCTGCCGTCTAGCAAATAGGCGGATTACAGCAACGCGTCGACGTTTTCCGGCGGGCGTCCGATCACGGCGCGCTCGCCGTCGTCGACAATCGGTCGCTCCAGTAGCCGGGGGTGCTCGGCCAACAGGGCCAGCCACGCGTCGGCACTGCGGTCGTCGCCGGCCGCCAGGCCCAATTCCTTGGCCAAGGCCTCCTTGAAGCGAATCAGGTCCGTGACAGGCACGCCCAATCGCTGGACCAGCGCACGCAGCGTCGCGACGTCCGGCGGGGTCTCCAGGTACCGAATCACCGTCGGTGACTGCCCGGCGGCTTCGATGCGCTCCAGCGTCTGGCGACTCTTTGAACAGCGGGGATTGTGGTAAATCGTCAGCGGCATGGGGGTATTCAGGATTGGATTTGCGGCGCAGTGTAGCCGCCGCAGGTGGTCGATATCAGGGCTTTCCTAAAACACATCTTTGCGTCGGCGCAGTTCGGCAAAGACGCTGGCCGGCGGCGCACCGGGCATGTCCAGCGCCGATTGCAAGCCGGCATCGTCAGCGCGCAGGAAGGGATTGGTGGCACATTCCAGCGCCAGGTTCGTCGGCACGGTCGCCTCATCAGCAGCCCGGCGCGTATCAACCTCTTCGGCTCGACGACGCAATGCGGCGTTCTGGCCATCGACGCTCAGCGCAAACCTTGCATTGGCCTGCGTGTATTCGTGGGCGCAGTAGATCACGGTCTCCGTCGGCCACTGCCGCAGCCGGCTGAGCGAATCCCACATCTGTTCCGCGGTGCCTTCGAACAGCCGCCCGCAGCCCATGGCGAACAAGGTGTCGCCCACGAAGGCCAGCTGCTGATCGACGAAGTGATAAACGATGTGTCCCAGGGTATGTCCCGGCGTGTGCAGGACTTCGGCCTGGCTCTCGCCAACCTGTACGCCATCACCCTCACCCACGATGCGGTCCAGGCCCGGAATGCGGTCACGCTCGCCGGCAGGACCGATGATCTCGCAGTCGAACCGTGCTTTAAGCGCCTGATTCCCTCCCACATGATCGGGGTGCCAATGCGTATTGAGAATCATATCCAGCGACCAGCCTAGGTCATCGAGCTGGCGAGCAATCGCATGAGCGTCCGGCGTATCTACACAGGCCACGACCCCGGTCGCCTCATCCCGAATCAGAAATCCATAGTTGTCGGACAGACAAGGAAACTGGTGGACTTGCAGCATGGTGAGCGTCTTCGTTGAAGCGAGGGTGCGATGCTAGCGCGCCCGTTGCCGCCCGTATAATCCTGTCGGGCGCCCAGCGCGCCACCCGCTCAGCCAGGCTTCTATCGTGATAACCCTTAATCAGGTCGCGCTGCGTCGCGGCCCTCGCAAACTGCTCGACGACGTCTCGCTGATGATTTCAGCGGGCCAGCGCGTGGGCATCGTCGGCCGCAATGGGACCGGAAAATCCAGTCTCTTCGCGCTGATTCTCGGGGAGATCGACGCCGACGCCGGCGAGGTCCAGGTCCCTTCCGGTGTCACGATCGCCACGGTGCGGCAGGAAATCGCCGACCGCAGTCGCTCGGCGCTGGACTACGTGCTCGATGGAGACCAGGAGCTTCGTGCGGTGCAATCCGAGGTGGCCGCTGCCGAGGCGGCTGGCGACGTCCAGGCCATTGCAACCGCGCATGAACGCATGCACGCAGTGGATGGCTACGCTGCCGAGTCACGCGCCGCCCGGCTATTGGATGGCCTGGGCTTCGATGCCGACGTCATCCGCAATCCGATCAGCGCCTTCTCCGGCGGCTGGCAGATGCGCCTGCATCTGGGTCGGGCACTGATGTGCCGCTCCGACCTGCTGCTGCTCGACGAACCGACCAACCACCTGGATCTGGATGCGGTGTTCTGGCTGCAGGAGTGGCTGCGAGCCTATGCCGGCACCCTGCTGGTCATCTCCCACGACCGCGAATTTCTCGACGCCACCTGCACCCATACCGTGCATCTACAAGGCCAGCAGGCCACGCTGTTCACCGGCAATTACTCGACCTTCGAAGCCACGTTGGCACAGCAGCGCATGCAGCAGGCGGCCGCCCATGCGGCCCAGGAAAAACAACGGGCACACATGCAGCAGTTTGTGGACCGCTTCAAGGCCAAGGCGTCCAAGGCCAAGCAGGCCCAGAGCCGGCTCAAGCAGATGGAGCGTATGCAGGTGTCCGAGCCAGCGCACTGGGACTCGCCATTCGCCTTCTCGTTCCCCAAGCCCGAGCGCATGCCCTCACCGCTGATCCGCATCGACCAGGCCAGCGTTGGCTACGGCGATGCACCTGTGTTGTCGGGACTCAAACTGGACATCCATCCGGGCGACCGCATCGGGCTGCTGGGCCGCAACGGAGCCGGCAAATCCACGTTGATCAATCTGCTGTGTGACGGCCCGGTACAGTCCACCGGCAGCGTGCAACGCCATCAGTACCTGCGTATCGGCTATTTCGCACAGCACCAGGTGGACCAGCTCGACATGGAGGCCAGCCCACTGCTGCACCTACAGCGCGACGATCCCAAGGCCAGCACCCAAGCGTTGCGTAACTTTCTCGGCGGTTTCGACTTCAGGGGCGACCGCGTGCTCGAACCCGTCGGCCCGTTCTCCGGGGGAGAAAAAGCCCGGCTTTGTCTGGCCCGCATCGTCTACCAGCAACCCAACCTGCTGCTGCTCGACGAGCCGACCAACCACCTCGACCTGGATATGCGCCACGCATTGGAGGTGGCCTTGCAGGGATTTGAAGGCGCCATGGTGCTGGTCTCGCATGACCGCCACCTGGTCGCGGCCACCTGCGATTTGCTGTGGCTCATCGCCCACGGCCGGCAATCCGAATTCAAGGGCGATCTCGACGAATACGCCCGTTGGCTACGCAGCGGTGCCAGCGACGAGGCGCGCAAGACGGCCGACGCCCCCGCCACGATCGAGGCACCACCCAGTGATGCCGACCGTCGTGCCCTGGCGGCCCAACGTCGCGCCCTGTCCAAACCGCTGCGCCAGCAACTCCGCCGGGCCGAAGAAACCATGGCCCGGTTACAGCGTGAGCTGGCCGATCTCGACGAGAGCCTGGGGGATGCGGCGCTTTATCAGGACGAGCCCGACCGCGCCCGACGGTTGGCGCGCAAACGGCAGGATGCCCGCGATGCGCTGGACCAAGCCGAAGCCCAGTGGATGGAAGCCGCCGAGGCGTTGGAGGCGCAAGACGCCCCGGCATGACCCCGGACGAACGCGAGCGTTTGCGTGCCCGCCTAGGCGAACGACTGACCGAATTGGACGCCGAACTCAGGGCCGCCAAAGCCAGTGCGCGCACGGTGGAGCTGGATCAAAGCCGCCAGGGGCGGCTGTCGCGGATGGATGCCCTGCAAGCCCAGGCGATGAATCAGGCGGCGCTGCAACGGCTGCTCAACCAGCAGACCGCGATTCGACGGGCCTTAGCCCGCATCGACCAGGCCGACTTCGGGCGTTGCGTGGACTGCGATCAAGCCATTGCCGCGGCGCGGCTGCTGGCCCAGCCAGGTGCCACCCACTGCATCAACTGCGCTGAATAAGCGGCCGGCCGAGCAATCACCAAAGACCACTACTCGGCGTCTTCCTCCACCCGGAACAGCCGCCACACACCGGGCACGCCCTTGAGCCGCTTGGGCCCGCGATGGCGAAAGATCAGCCCTGACCCCACAACCAGATCACGCACGGTGCGCGATACCCAGACCTCGCCGGGCGCCGCCTCGGCGGCAATCCGCGCGCCGATGTGGACCGTCAGCCCCCTGACGGCATCGTCAGACACCTCACACTCGCCACAATGCAGCCCCGCCCGCACGTCGAGATCAATCTGCCTGACCGCATCGCGTACGGCCCGGGCGCAGGCAATGCCGGGCGTCGGGCCGGACAGCGTGGCAAACACACCGTCGCCCGAAACATCCACCAGACGCGCGCCGTGGCGCTCCAGCTCCTGCTCGACGATGGCGTGAAAGTTGTCGAGCCGGTTGCGCCATTCGGCGTCACCCAACTCGCTGGCTGTCTCGGTGGATCGGACGATATCGACGAACAATACGGTTTGCAGCACCCGGTCTCGCTGCAACTGATGCGCCCGCCCGGTGAGAAAGGACTCGACCCGACGCAGCACGGCATCTCCGCCCTGGTACAGGAAAAAGGCGTCACCCCCATCGAGCATCAACAGCTCGGCATTGGGTAAATGGTCGCGCAGGTAATGAGCGTGAGCAGGCGACAACACGGCGTAGTCGCGGTGGTGGACGATCAGGGTGGGGCAATGCACCTGCGGCAGCAGCTCACGGAGATCACAACGGGCGAAATAGGCAGACTGCGCCGCGGCGGTGGCCGGCGTGGCGGCCGACCGCTGAAACCGTGCGGCTTTCTGGGCGAAGCGTTGATCGCCCTCGCGCCGGCTGGGCAATGCGCGCCCGCTGAGTTCATCGGTTCCCCAGTCGGCGTGAATCATCGCGATGAGCTGATCCACAGCCTCAGCCGGCAAACCATCCGGAAAGTCCTGATCGGCCAGAAGACAGGCGGTGGCATTGCCTAACACCAGCGCGCGGACGCGCTCGGGGTGCCGCGCGGCCAGCGTCATCCCCAATGCCGCGGCATCGCGCTCCACGAAGATTGCCGCCTGGGTGGAACCCACGTCATCCAGCACTGCCAGCAGGTCGTCCGACCAGTCGTCCAGTGAAGGCAACGCGCCACTGGGCAGGGCCTCGGAGATCCCGACGCCGCGGCGGTCCATCAGAATCACGCGGGCGAAGGCCGCCATCCGCATCAGGTAGCGTTCGGCCTCCGGGTAGTCCCAGACCAGCTCAAGATGCGATAGCAGGCCGCCGCAGTAGAGCAGGTCCACCGGCCCCTCGCCGATGACCTGGTAGGCGACATCCCCGCCGTGGGACTGTGCGTAACGCGTCTGGGGATACATGCGACCTCCGAACCAGTCGCCAGCATACCCGAGCGCCCGGTGGCTGCCTGTTGCCGGGCTGCCGGCCCCGGTTTGTCAGCGCAACCATTCACAGGCCCGGCACGGCAACGCCGCCGGCGATTAGTCGTAGAGAATGTTGGCCTGATTACGCTGCAACAAGGCATCGCCGACGTAGGGCACCTGACTCAGGTCCTGCGCCGAGCGAAACGGGCCGTGCTGCTCGCGATGCTGGATGATCCGCTGGGCCAGCGGCTTGCTGACCCCGTCGAGTTCGCGGCTGATGGTCTGCGCATCCGCCGTGTTGATGTTGACAGCGCCCGCCTGCGCCGTGCTGAACAGCAGCGCCGCGAACAGCAGGACAAGACCTGATCGCATCGGGTTCATTGAGGACGTCCGTCTCCTGAGCATGTTTGAGCAAGAACGAGATTCCAGCGCAAAACCGGACATGGGCCGTTGGCGCTGGCCGCTCATGATCATTCCAAGTGAACTGGCAACCACGTAGGCTTGCGCGAAAACCGCCGCCGTCTGGGTGGTGCGACCCAATCAGTGCTTCTTCTAGACCCATGACCAGCTTTCTGTGGCACGACTACGAAACCTTCGGGGTGAACCCGCGTTACGACCGGCCCGCCCAGTTCGCGGCCATTCGCACCGATCTCGACTTCAACCCCATTGGAGAGCCCATCGAGCTGTTCTGCCAGCCACCGATGGACATGCCACCCAGCCCCGAAGCCTGCCTGATCACCGGCATCACGCCCCAGCAGGCCGAGACCCGGGGGCTGCCCGAACCCGCCTTCATCGAAGCCGTGCTGAACGAGCTGGGCCAGGCCGACACCATCGGCGTGGGCTACAACAGCCTGCGCTTTGACGACGAGGTCACCCGACATACGGCCTGGCGCAATTTTCACGACCCTTACGCCCGCGAGTGGCGCAATGGCTGCGCCCGCTGGGACATCATCGACATGGTGCGGCTGACTTACGCGCTGCGTCCGGACGGCATTGAATGGCCGCGCCGCGACGACGGCACCCCCAGTTTCAAGCTGGAACATCTGGCGGCCGCCAATGGCCTGGAGCAACAGCGCGCCCACGATGCGGTCTCTGACGTGCGCGCAACCATCGCTCTGGCGGCCCTGATCCGCGCGCGCCAGCCGCGGCTCTACGACTTCGTCTGGACCCACCGGGACAAGGCCTCGGCCAAGGCCCAGCTCGACCTGGACCGGCATGTGCCGGTGTTGCATGTGTCGGAAAAGTTTCCGGCCGACCAGGGCTGCCTGAGTCTGGTCATGCCCATTTGCCCGCACCCGACCAACAAGAACGCGGTGCTGGTCTACGACCTGCGCCACGATCCCGAGGCCTTGATCGAACTGTCGGCCGTCGATGTCCATGAGCGCATCTTCACGCCACAGGCCGACCTGCCCGAAGACATCGATCGGATCGCGCTCAAGGGCATTCACATCAACCGCGCCCCTGTACTGGTGCCGGTGAATACGCTGAAGCCTGCGCAGGCCGAGCGCCTTCAGTTAGATCTGGAACAATGCCGCCGACACTGGAAGCGCCTGGCCGAATCGCTGGACATCGTGGCCGACAAGGTGTCCACGGCGTTTGCCATGGCCGAGTTCGATGCCCCGGGCGACCCGGAGCAAGACCTCTACGGTGGCTTTGTCGATGACGACGACCGACGGCTCTGCCAACAGATCCTGCGGACGGCGCCTGCAGAATTCGATGGTTTGGAGCTGCCGTTCCGCGACAAGCGCCTGCATGAACTGCTGCTGCGCTATCGGGGACGCTACTACCCGGAGTCGCTGAACGAGGCCGAACGCGACGAGTGGAACCAGTTTCGCAGCAACCGCTTGGAATTCGCGCCCGATGGAGGCCTCAGCCTGGACGCGTACGACGCCGCCATTGCCGCGCTGCGGCCGGGCCTGGCATCCGAACCGGACAAACTGGCATTGCTCGATGACCTGTCAGCCTGGGGACAGCAGCTGCGCGCCACCCTCTGAGCGCAGGCCCTAAACCGATGAGTCGGCGTCTTCACCATCGGCCAACGCGCGCAAACGGGGTAGATCCAGAACCGACACCCGGCCGTAGGCCAGTGCAATACTGCCTTCGGCCTCCAGCGCCTTGAGCACCCGCGACACGCTGGGCCGCGTGGCGCTGATCATCCTGGCCAGTTCCTCCTGTGGCAGATGCAGGCCGATGGTGATGGCACCATCCGGCTGCGGCTGGCCATGTAGATCCACCAACTCCACCAGCCGGTACGCCAAGCGCCCCTTGAGCGGGAGAAAGGCCGCGCTATCGATATAGCCAAAGCTGCGCCGCAGTTTGCGACACAACATGCGCATGAAATGCGGATAAAGCGATGGGTCATCGTCCAACAGCTGTCGGAATGACAGCTTGGGGATGAGCAGCAGCTCGGCATCGCCTTGTGCCGTGGCGTCATGCGTTCGTGGCAGGTCATCGAACATCGAAATCTCACCAAACCACGCGCCCGGCTCAAATACGGCCACCAGCAGCTCTCGGCCATCCGCACCCAGACTGCTGATCCGCACCTGCCCTTGCATAACGCCGTAGAAGCCGTCGGCTTCATCGCCGCGTGCAAACAGCCGTTCGCCGTCGGCCACGGGCCGCACCCGGGCCAATGCCACCAGTTGTTGCACCACCGCCGGCGGTAGCTCACGAAACCATTCGCTGGCCTCGATCAATCGCGTCGCGGCCTGCTTGTCCAGACGCATGAAAAGTCCTCCCAACTGTCATCCGCGCGACAGAGTTTGCCGCCCGAGGCCGTCACACTAACCAGCATAGTTCATCACCAGGAGACGACCATGCGCAGCCAAAGCGAGTTTCTCGCCGCCTACAGCCGCGACCATCAGCACCCGACCAATCAGCTCATCCACATGATCTGTGTTCCCGTCATCGTGTTCTCGACGCTAGGCCTGCTCTGGTGCCTGCAGATCGGCCGATGGTTGGGCCTGCCCCTAGAGGTCGCCGAGTACGTCAACGTCGCCACCGTGGGTGGTTTGCTGGCCTTCGGGTTCTACCTCAAGTTGTCGGTGCGCAGCGCGCTGGTCATGACCGGTTGGTTCGCCCTGTCAGTCGTGGGCATCCTGGCGCTGGGTGGCGCCGGCTGGCTGTTGGCCGCTGTCTGCGCTGGCCTGTGGATCGCCGCCTGGGCGCTGCAGTTCTACGGCCACGAAGTGGAAAGCGCCAAGCCGTCCTTTGCCGAAGATCTGGTGTTTCTGTTGATCGGCCCGCTGTTCGTCATGGAAAAGGTCTACCGCGCCCTGGGCAACCGGCGCGTCAGCCATCAGGCCTGACCACGGCAGTCTGCCCCCAGGCACGGACTGGCCGCAGGCCGGTCCGTGCTGTCCACTTGCTTAGGCGCGAATAAAACGGCCCAGCGGAGCCCAGGCTGGTGTCTGTTCGGCCACGACCTTGGTCGCGGCCAGCAATGGCACGGCAATGAGCGCACCGGGAATGCCCCAAACCGTGCCCCAGAACAGCACGAAGACGAAAAGCATCACCGGGTTGAGCGCCAATCGACGCCCGTGAACGAACAGCTCGAAGACATTACCGTAGATGGTGATGAATGCCAGATAGACCACCGGCGGTGCCACCATCTGCCACAGCGGCTCGTAGGCCAGCACGCCGAGGGTGAGCAGGATGGCTAGCACGATGAGGTTGCCCACATACGGGATGAACCGCAGCAGACCGGCCACCATGCCCCACAAGATGGGGTCTTCGAATCCAGCCAGCGCCAGCCCGGCGCAGACCGTCAAGGCCACGCCCAGATTCAGCAGCACCATGGTGCCCAGATAGCGGGCCAACTGGATTTCCAGGGCGCGGGCGGTCATGACAATACGGCGCTGCGCCGCAAAGCCAGAGGCTAGCTGGACGGTTTTGCGCAGCATCAAATCGCCTGTGGCTAGCAAGACGTACAGCAGAATCAGGGTGATGCCGGTGGTCGCCACGCCGGTCTTGGCCGCTTCGGTCAGCCGCGCCGCCGCCGTGGCATCGGCCTGCCGGACGATGGTCGGGCCCTCGGACGTCGGCCCATTGCCGGCCATTTGCTCCACGGCCTCCCTGGCTTTCTCCACCTCGGAGAAATCCCCCTGCGCGCGTGCCTGCGTTCGCAACTCGGCAATCGACTTCGGAGCCTGCTCCAGCCACTGCAGCACAGGGTCGTAGGCGGCCCAGGCAAATAACCCGACCAGGCCCAACAGCGACATGACCACGAGGGCAGCGGCGGCAGGCTGCGGCAGATGAAAGCGTCGAAGGGCCGCCACCACCGGACGCAAGGTCACATTTAGCAGCAGGGCCAGCACAATCGGCAGCAGCACCGAGCGCCCCCAATAAACACAGCCGACGAGCAGAATCACCAATAAGGCGATCTCGACCCGGGAGGCGCGCGGTCGGGCGGCTGCGGATGAGCGCGACATCAGCACGCGCCCCCGGCCAGATGCCGCGGAATGTGCTTCACCATGCGGTATCGGGCGGAGCCATGCTCAGCGCCACCCACCAGCCGATGGGCACGGCCATGAGCGCCACGCCAAGCAGCAAGCTGACCCAAAACCCCGGCGGCTGCGTGAACCGACGCATGTAGGCCCGTCGCAGCGGCCCCAGCCGCCAGACACCCGAACCGATCAACCAGGCCAGCACGATGGCAAACGGCGGCGCGATCAACACCAATATGCCCGGATAGCGCGGCGCTACCATCAACAGGCCCGCACCCACGATCAATACGAAGATGATGTGCGTGCTACGAGCCCGCGCCCGCTCCATGGCCCGGGCACGCTTGCGCCGTGTGGCCAAGCGTCGCTCGATGGCCGATCGGCTGTTCTCTGAAGAGGAGGCGTGATCACTCATGGGCCTATTCCAACACGTCCACCGCTCCGGCGGGACCATGGGATGACACGAACTCGGCGGAACACCACCCAGGCTCGCCTGTCGCAAGATTGGCGCGGCCGTGATCGGACGCGCGCAATTCGAACCCATTGAGGAGGACCTTATGGCCCATGTGCCAGACAAACCGGTCGCCATTCTTGCCACCGACGGTTTCGAACAAGTTGAGTTAAGGAAGCACTGAGCTATTCGCGCCGCCAAGTTGCTGCCTGCAAACAGGCCAGACAAGGCGCGAGGAGATCGAAGAGGGCCGCCACGGCGCGCAGCGTCAAAGCCTCTAGGCAAGCCCCCCGCCGCCCAGGCGGTGGCGGGGGCACCCCCTATTTCTTCACGATGACCCACACCGCGTGGATGATGCCCGGCACATAGCCAAGAATCGTCAGCAAAATGTTCAGCCAGAAGTGCAGGCCGATCCCGACCTGCAGAAACACACCCACCGGCGGCAGGATGATGGCGAGCAGTATGCGAATCACGTCCATGTCATGCACCTCGACGACAACAATGGGGTCCAGTCATCCGGCGGACACCCGAACCGGTTAGTCATAACGAATCGACAATACCGCCATCGACCCGCAAAGCCGCGCCAGTGGTCGCCGACGCCTGCGGCGAGCAGGCGTAAACGATCATGTTGGCGACTTCATCCACGGTTGCGGCCCGCTGAATAATCGACGTGGGCCGTTGCTGCATCACGAACTCAGCGCCCTGCTCTGCGATGGTCTGACCACTGTCTTCAAAGGCCTCCGCCATCATGGCCCGCACCCCGTCGGACAAGGTGGGTCCCGGCAATACCGAATTCACCGTCACGCCGGTACCGGCCAGCCGCTTGGCCAGGCCGCGAGCCACCGACACACAAGCGGTCTTGGTCATGCCGTAGTGAATCATGTCGGCCGGGATATTGAAGGCCGACTCCGACCCCAGAAACACGATCCGCCCCCATCGGCGCTCGGCCATTCCAGACGCGTAGGCGCGGGCCAGACGAACCCCCGACAACACGTTGGTCTCGAAGAAACGTGACCATTCCTCGTCGGGGATATCGAAAAAGTCCTGGGGGCCGAACACGCCCACGTTGTTGACGAGAATGTCACACACCGGTTGGGCGGCGACCAGCGCCTGGCATCCCTGCGCCGTGGACAGGTCGGCCTCAACACCATCGAGACAGGCCCCATGCACCGCTTCGGCCACGGCTTGCTCGGCGGCTCGCACGGCGTCCCGTGTCCGACCGTTGATCACTACCTTGGCGCCAGCCGCGGCCAAGGCTTTGGCGGTGGCCAGTCCGATGCCCTTGGTCGAACCCGTCACGATGGCGGTCTTGCCTTCCAGTTGTATTCGCATTGGCCTGCTCCGTGATTGCGGTACTACACGGTCAGACAGTCCTCAGGCCAAGAATTCCCCCGACCAGAGACGGACGCGCCTGCGAACCTGTCAGGCGGGTCGATACACCTCGCCGCCCTGCTCGCGGAACTCCCGCGCCTTTTCCTCCATGCCAGTCTCCACCGCCACCGGAATGGCTTCGATGCCCTGTTTGGCCGCGTAGTCCCGGACATCCTGGGTGATCTTCATGGAGCAGAAGTGCGGGCCACACATCGAGCAAAAATGTGCGACCTTGGCGGAGTCCTTGGGCAGGGTCTCGTCGTGGAATTCCTTGGCCTTTTCCGGGTCCAGGCCCAGGTTGAACTGGTCCTCCCAGCGGAACTCGAAGCGGGCCTTGGACAGCGCGTTATCACGCACCTGGGCACCCGGATGACCCTTGGCCAGATCGGCCGCGTGGGCCGCGATCTTGTAGGTGACCAGGCCATCGCGCACGTCGTTTTTGTCCGGCAGACCCAGATGTTCCTTCGGCGTGACATAGCAGAGCATGGCCGTGCCATACCAACCGATCTGCGCGGCACCAATACCCGAGGTGATGTGGTCATAGCCTGGCGCGATGTCGGTCACCAGCGGCCCCAGCGTATAGAACGGTGCCTCGAAGCAGTCACGCAGCTCCTTGTCCATGTTCTCCTTGATCAGCTGCATGGGCACATGGCCTGGTCCTTCGATCATCACCTGGCAATCGTGCTCCCAGGCAATCTTGGTCAGCTCGCCCAGGGTTTCGAGCTCGGCGAATTGAGCCGCATCATTGGCATCCGACAGGCAGCCGGGACGCAGTCCGTCACCCAGCGAAAACGCCACGTCATAGGCCTTCATGATTTCGCAGATGTCCTCGAAATGGGTGTAGAGGAACGACTCCTGATGATGCGCCAGGCACCACTTGGCCATGATCGACCCTCCACGCGACACAATGCCGGTGAGCCGGTCCGCCGTCATCGGCACATACGCCAGCCGAACACCCGCATGGATGGTGAAGTAATCCACGCCCTGCTCCGCCTGCTCGATCAGCGTGTCGCGGAACAATTCCCAGGTCAGGTCCTCCGCCTTGCCATCGACCTTTTCCAGCGCCTGGTAGATCGGCACGGTTCCGATGGGCACCGGCGAGTTGCGAACAATCCACTCGCGGGTCTCGTGGATGTGCTTGCCGGTGGACAGGTCCATGACCGTATCCGCGCCCCAGCGCGTGGCCCAGACCATCTTCTCGACTTCCTCGGAAATCGACGAGGTCACCGCCGAGTTGCCGATATTGGCGTTGATCTTCACACGGAAATTGCGCCCGATGATCATCGGCTCGGATTCCGGGTGATTGATGTTGTTCGGGATGATCGCGCGACCGGCGGCGATCTCATCGCGCACGAACTCCGGCGTCACCTCCGCCGGCAGCCGGGCACCGAAACCCTGCCCTGCATGTTGACGCCGGAGATACCCCGCCGCCTCATACTCGGCCCGTAGCTCGGCGAGTCTGGCGTTCTCGCGGATGGCGACGAACTCCATCTCAGGCGTGACGATGCCCCGCTTGGCGTAGTGCATTTGCGTCACGTTGGCGCCATCGCTCGCCTTGCGAGGTGGACGAATATGTCCGAAGCGCAGATCGGCCGTGGCCGGGTCGGCCGCACGATGCTGCCCAAATTCGGAACTCGGCCCATCAAGCTGCTCGGTGTCGGCGCGTGCCTCAATCCAGCCAGCGCGCAACGCGGGCAGACCGGCCAACAGATCAATCTCAACATCCGGGTCCTGGTAAGGCCCCGACGTGTCATACACCGTCACCGAGGGGTTCGGCTCCAGCCCGGCCTCGGTCCGAGTGGGCGAGCAATGAATCTCACGCATGGGCACACGCACGCCGGGCTGCTCACCCTCCACGTAGATCTTCTGCGATTTGGTGAACGGGGCGCGCATCTCGTCGCGAACGCGGCGTGCATTCTCGGCAATGTCGATGGCAATGGTCTTGGTCGTGGCGCTCATGGGGGCTCCTCGCCGGCACCGCGAGCGACCGGGCACGATGGGATCTCGCGCCTCGTCCGCTCCCTACGCCGGCACAATCCGGTTCAGGTTCCAAGGGACTCTCTCAGCCGGAATCCGGCACCCCTGGGACGTCCCGGCTAGCTTACGTGAACTGTACGCAGGGGCGAAGCACCGCAGGCGACCCGCCACAGCATGACCCTTGCGGGTCAGCGTCGCGGACCTGCCGCCCGATGTCACCGCCTCGCCGAGTCGGGCGGCGGCGATTCGGGTGCGGCGCTACAAGTTGTCGAACGCTGGCGGATGATCTCTGCCAACGCCGTGGCCCCCGGGCCGGCGAAGTCGCCATCTGGCAGGATCAAATAAAGCGTTGCTTCACGTTCATGGCCCGGCCGCATCGGAAGCGGGCGTAGGTCGCCGCTCTGCAGTTCGGGCTGAATGATGTGTTCGGCAAACCACGCAAACCCCAGCCCCGTGCGTACCGCCTGAATCGAGGTCGCCTTATTGCTCACGGTCCAGCGCTGATCGGCACCTAGCCACGCACCACTGTCGCGATCGCGGTCGCTGCCCGAATCACGGATCACCAGCTGGCGGTGCTGCCGCAGGTCACGGAAGGTCAAAGCGCGATTCAGCCGGTGCAGGGGATGGTCCGGGTGGGCGACCGGAATGAATCGGACGGGTAGCAGAGGCTGACCCGCGAAGCCCACCGGAACCCGGGGCGAGATGGCCAGATCGACTCGGCGCGCCAGAATCGCTTCGTCGGTGCCGCCGAGCACGGTCTCGTGTAGCTCAACATGCGTTTTGGGGTACGCCTCGGCAAAAGCTTCCAGGCACTGCAGCAACAGCCAGGTTGGAAACAGGATCTCCACGGCCAGTTCCAGCACGGGCTCGATGCCCGCAGCCAGCTGTTGGGCACCGTGCTCTAACTGTTCGGCGTCGTCCAGCAAAGCCTTGGCCCGCTGCAACAATGCCGCGCCAACCTCGGTGAGTTGCGCCTTACGGCCTTCCGCGCGAAAGACCTGGACGTTCAGGCTGCGCTCCAGCTTTTGGACCGCATAACTCACGGACGACTGGCTCTTGTGCAAGCGCTCGGCCGCCTGTGCATACCCTCCAGCCTCGACCACCGCCACAAGGGCGCGCCACTGCTCCAGCGAGATTCTTGCCATGCTCATATCATCTAATTTTTAGATAATTTAACCGATATTTTTGCGCTTTTTAATTTGTTTTTATGATTGTTTAATGCAGAGCATCCCAGTCAACGGAGCTCGACATGACACAGATTCTCTCCATCGCAGCCAGCCTCCACTCCGATTCCGCCCAGTCATCCCAGCTGGCAGAACGATTCATCGAACAGTGGCAGCGAAGCCATGGTTCGGCCACGGTGGTGTCCCGTGACTTGGCGACTGATCCCGTTCCGCACCTGACGGCCGAGCGCTTTGCTGCCTTCGCAACCCCTGCCGCAGAACGCAGCCCGGAACAGGCAGCCGATGTCGCCGAGTCCGATGCTTTGATCGCCGAGCTACAGGCCAGCGATGTGCTGGTGTTGGCGTTGCCGATGTACAACTTCGGCATCCCGTCCACGTTGAAGGCGTACTTCGACCATGTCGCGCGGGCCGGCATCACCTTTCGCTATACCGAGCAAGGACCCGAAGGCCTGCTCACCGGCAAGCGTGCCTTCGTACTCGCCACGCGAGGCGGCCGCTACGCCGGCACCGAGCGTGATACACAGACGCGTTACGTCCAGGACTTTCTCGGATTCCTGGGGATCGATGAGGTGTCTTTCGTCTATGCCGAAGGCTTGGCGATGGGTCCGGATCACCGCGCCAAAGCCCTGCAGGATGCCGAGCAGACCATCGCGCAGCTGGCGGCCTAGCAGCAGCGCGCCACCCGACGACAGGAGGCCAGACCATGAACGAACGCACGCTGACCCAAGTCATCCCCGCAGTGCCGGCATCGGATGGTGCGGGGGTTAAGCTGCGACGTAGCCTGGGCGCCAGCCAGATGCTGCGTCACGACCCGTTTCTCATGCTGGATGAGTTCTTCTCTGACAACCCGGACGATTACCTCGCCGGCTTCCCCGCACACCCCCATCGCGGCTTCGAGACCGTGACCTACATGCTCGACGGCCATATGCAGCACCAGGACCATCTGGGCAATACAGGCGACCTCGGACCCGGTGACGTGCAGTGGATGACGGCTGCCCGCGGCATCATCCACTCGGAAATGCCGCAGCAGCGCGAGGGTCGCATGCGGGGGTTCCAGCTATGGATCAACCTGCCCGCCCGGCTGAAGATGCAACCGGCGGATTATCGAGACATTGCCGCCACGGCAATCCCCGAGCGGACATTGGCCGGTGGACGGGTGCGGGTCATCGCCGGTCACTGGCATGACGCCTCCGGCACACTGGACGGCCCCGTGCAGCGCGACGGCACCGAACCCACGATGTTGGACCTGCAACTGGACGCCGGGACCTCGGCTGACGTGTCGCTACCCGCCGGACACAACGCCTTTGTCTACGCCTACGAAGGCCAGGCAGAGATCGGCGGTGAGTCCGTGCCCAACCGCGCAGCCGGCCTGCTCGGCCCAGGTGACATGCTGCGGGTGCACGCTGGCGACAGTGGCGTACGCATGCTGGTGCTGGCAGCACGGCCACTGGGCGAGCCTGTGGTCCAGTATGGGCCGTTCGTCATGAACACCCGTGAGGAAATCGAGCAGGCGCTGCGTGACTACCGGGACGGCACGCTGGCCGCCTGAACCCACGGGCTGAGCACTTGGCCCCGGTATTGCGTTCCCTGGACCCGAGCAACATCGCTCGGGGAAATCGCGGCACAGGCCGCGGTGCGGTCGGCGTCCTTCGCAGGTCGCAAAGGACGCCGACCCAGGGGAGCAGCCAACAACCGGGGATTGGCTGATCGGTCTTCTGATCCCCCGGCTCCAGAGGCCACTGGAGCCGGGGGTGACGGAGCCCCGGAGGACCTCGACACCGCTTGGACCTGCGCCGCCTTTGCGTGGCCTGCGGCGCATGCCGCCGGGCAACGCCAGCAAAGGAGTTGCACGTTGAGCACAGGAAAGCGTCTGCTGTTCGTCGGCATGCTGTGCATGCCCCATTCCGTCCATGCGCAGGATCTGCTGACCGACCCCGCAGATCTGATCTGGGTCTGTGTCAGTGCAGCCCTGGTGTTCTTCATGCAGGCCGGGTTTGCCCTGCTGGAGGGAGGGCTGGTCCGGGGCAAGAACAGCGTCAACGTCATCATGAAGAACTACGCCGACCTCTGTGTTGGCGTACTCGCATTCTGGGCCATCGGGTTCGGGCTGATGTTCGGCGACAACACCACCGGCTGGTTCGGTGCATCGCATTTCGTACCCGATGCGCTCACGGGCGGCGAATCCGGATTTCTGGTCTTTCAAATGATGTTTGCCGCGACTGCAGCGACCATCGTCTCGGGCACCGTGGCCGAGCGCATGCGCTTTGCGCCCTATGCCATCGGCGCCGTCGCCATCACCGGGGTGATCTACCCCGTCTATGGCAGCTGGGTCTGGGGTAGCGCCTTCGAAGGCAGCGGCTGGTTGGCCGCGCGTGGATTCATCGACTTCGCCGGCTCGACCGTCGTGCACTCGGTGGGCGGTTGGTGCGCGCTGGCCGCCGCGCTGGTGCTGGGACCGCGGCTGGGACGCTTCGGGTCGGATGGCAGCGTACGCCCCATTCCGGGGCACAGCCTGCCCAGCGTTGCCTTGGGCGTTTTCATCCTGTGGCTGGGCTGGTTCGGCTTTAACGGCGGCAGCACGCTGGCTGCTGACGCCAGCATCGGACCGGTCCTGCTGAACACGAACCTCGCGGCTGCGGCCGGTGTGGTCGGCACGATGCTGCTGCTCGCCGTGCTGCGCCGGCCCGTCTTGATTACCACCTCGGTAAACGGTGCGCTGGCGGGCCTGGTGGCCATTACCGCCGGCTGCGGCTCCATGTCTCCCGGCTTTGCGGTGCTGACCGGCTTCGTCGCCGCGCCGGTGGCGGTGTTCGGCGCTGACCTGCTGCTGCGGCTACGTGTCGATGACGTGGTCGGCGCCATCCCCGTGCATGGTTTCTGTGGCGCTTGGGGCACCCTGGCCGCCGGCCTTTTTCATGTCGACGGCCTCTTCCGGATCGACGTCATCGTCGTCCAGTTGCTGGGCATCGGCGCAGCCTTTCTTTGGGCGTTCCCACTGGCCTGGCTTTGCTTCATGGTCATTGGCTGGGTCATGCCCCTGCGCGCCGAGCCGGTGCACGAGCAGCGCGGCCTGGATTACACCGAACATGCCGAGGTTGGCTATCCAGAGTTTCAGTCAGACCTGCCCCACGCCGGAGCCCGGTCCTAGTGGCGGCGGTGACAGACCGGCACGCCCGCGAACGCGCCGTGATCCGGCAGGTGCTCAGCTCGCAGATTGATGAACCTGGCATTCAGCGCGCTCTGGAGTTGTGGGATCGCCAGTACGCGGGCCGCAAATCGGTGCCGATTATCGAGTTCGTCAATGCGATTGAAGCCGTGCAGGCATTGGAATCCAAGGCCCGCCACGGCCTGCGCCTGGAGCTGTACCGCGGCATGATTCAAGCCGCAGCGGGTTCCGTGGCCCAAGCCGCACGTGCCGCCACGACCCGGCCCAGCCCTGCCGCGCGGCCGCAGCTCGATGGCACGCCGGCCGAAATCGTGTTCATGCGCCTGGTCCAGCACTATGGCGATGCCCTGCGCGAATTAGGCCCGCAGGTCAGCCAGCCATTTCTCGCCGCGCTGCGACTGGCCGTGGATTCACGCAAGCTGCCGGCCATGCTGGGTGATGCCGTCGCGACCATTGCGATGCGCGGCAGCGTGTCTGCCAGCGTGCAATGGGGCAATACGGCGCGGATGCAGATGCTGGCCCAGGCGGTGTACGAGGCCGCCTGCAAGGCCGCAGGTCCGGTCGCAGCAGATCGCATGCTGCTCGATGGCATCGAGGTGGCCGAGGCGCTGCCCGCCGCCAAGCTATTCTCGCCCCGGCAGTTTCTCTAAGCCCTCAAAGGGGCGTGGTCATGGCCCGGTGTTGGCCCAGTACAGCCCCATGAATACCCGTGGATCGACCCACAGGCCCTCGGCCTGTCGCGCCGCCAGCCAGGACGGCGCCTCGGCAAGCGGCACGCAGTGGACGGTGATGTCCTCGCTGTCCAGACCGCCCCCGGCACTGACACGCTCCAGCTCTTCGGCCACGAAGAACGTATTGAACTCGTTGGAACTACCCGGCGAGGTCGGCCCGCGGTGCACCTGGCGCACGCGCGCGCAGCGAAACCCGGTCTCTTCCTCCAATTCGCGAATGGCTGTCGCCTCGGCCGTTTCGTCGGGACCGCCATCGCCGTCGATTAAGCCCGCCGGCAGTTCGATGACGCGCCCGCCCACGGGAGGGCGAAACTGCTCGACCAGTACGAGCGCGGGCTCGGCCGTCACGGCGATCACCTGCACGGCGCCCTGGGGTGCAATCACGCGCTGCACAAACTCCCAGCGCCCGTCGCGAACCAGCCTCAGATAGCGCCCCGCATACAGGACTTCAGGTGTGGTGTTGGTCATGCACCCAGTATAAATCCTGGGCCGTCCGCCTCGCGGCCGTGACGGTGCCTACCCGACGGCGGCGGCACGAATGGGCGTGACCTTGTCGCTACGCCGGTCCGTGTCGGAGGAAAAATCAAGAATCTCCATGCGACCGTCCGCGTGTTCGACCAGGGCCGTGCAGGATTCCACCCAGTCACCCGTGTTGTAGTAGGTCACACCGTCGATGTCGCGAATTTCAGCGTGGTGAATATGCCCGCAGACGATCCCGTCGAACCCACGCTTGCGGCACTCATGCGCCACGGAATCCTCAAAGCTGGAGATCAGATTCACAAAGCGTTTGGTCGTGTGCTTGGCGAAGTTCGACAGCGACCAGTAGCCCAGCCCGAACTTGCGGCGGAAGAAATTGATGTAGCGGTTCGAGGCGATGAGCGCCTCGTACGCAACATCGCCCGCCAGCGCGATGGTGCGGTGGTAGCGCGTGATGACATCGAACAAGTCACCGTGGAGAATCAGCAGGCGACGCCCATCGGCGGTCTCATGCACGGCCTCGTTCACCACCCGGATGTTGCCCAGCGTCAGTCGATAGTCGACAAACTTGCGCAGAAACTCGTCGTGATTGCCGGTGACATAGTGCACCCGCGTACCACGCTTGGACTTGGTGAGGATCTTGCGCACCACATTGGTGTGCTCCTGCGGCCAGAAGAACTGCTTCTTAAGCTTCCAGCCATCCACGATGTCGCCGACCAAGTACAGGTCATCGCAGGTCGCGCCTTTGAGAAACCGCGTGAGCTTCTCGGCCTGACAACCCGCCGTGCCCAAATGCACGTCGGAAATAAAGATGGTGCGGTAATGCGTACGGGGCGTGTCGGCCATGGGAGGCACCGTTCCAGAAAATGGCATCACGGAAGCTTTACCCCCAGACATGACATTCTTACGACAGGGTGGTGATGCTTCGGTGACAGGGGTTACCGTGCTGGCTTCAGCTCGATCACCACCCGACGACCCATCTGGCCAGGCCAAGCATGCGATGAGCGCTGAACAACCCCAATGGACTGAGGAACTCGAACTGGTCTGGTTTCGCCAGATTGTCGAGCGCGCACCCGATGCCTTCGTGGTCATCGACAGCGAAGGCCGCATCATCCTCGTCAACCGCCAGACCGAGCGACTGTTCGGTTACGCCCGCGAAGAGCTACTCGGCAAGCCGGTGGAGGAGCTGGTCCCCGACCAGCTCCGTGAGGGGCATGCCATTGCCCGCGACGCCTATTTCGGAGAGCCCAAGGTGCGGGAGATGGGGGCCAACCTGGACCTCAGCGGCCGTCGCAAGGATGGAACGGAATTTCCGATCGAGATCAGCCTGAGTCCGCTGGACACACCGCGCGGCCTGTTCGCGGCGGCTGCGATTCGCGACGCCACGGCGCGGCGCAAGGCACAGCGGCAATTCCGTGATCTGCTGGAAGCCGCGCCCGACGCCATGGTAATCATCGACAGCGAGGGCAAGATCGCGCTGGTCAATGCCCAGGCGGTGCGGTTGTTTGGCTACCAACGGGAAGCCATGATCGGCCGCCCCGTCGAGATACTCATCCCCGAGCGTTTGCGCCAAGCCCACGCGGCGCACCGTGACCATTACTTCGGCGGGCCCAAGGTGCGCGAGATGGGGGCGGGTCTGGAACTCAGCGGGCGCCGCAAGAACGGTTCGGAATTCCCGATTGAGATCAGCCTGTCTCCGCTGGAAACCGACGACGGCCTGTTTGCCACAGCCGCGGTGCGCGACATCAGCGCCCGCAAGCAGGACGAACGCAAGCTCAAGGAGTACGCGCAGACGCTCAAGGCCAGCAACGTGCAGCTGGAGCAGTTTGCATCCGTGGCCTCGCATGACCTGCAGGCCCCGCTACGCAACATCGTCGGCTTTAATCAGCTCCTGCAACGCAAACTGGCCAAGGCCAGCACCCCGGAAGATCAGGAGCTGTTCGGCATGGTCGACGAGTGCGCCCGCCGCATGCAGGCCTTGATCGACGGATTGCTGGAACTGTCGCGAGTCAATCGCACGCCCCTCAAGCGCAAGGCCCTGCCCGTGGCCACGCTGGTCAACCACGCCAAGCTCCAGCTGCAAAGCACGCTGGACGAAGCCAATGCCGAGGTGCATTGCGACAGCCAGGCGGAGGTGGACGGTGACGAGGCGCTGCTGACTCAGCTGCTGCAAAACCTGATCGCCAATGGGATTAAGTTTCAGGCCCCGGGCGCCCAGCCGCGCGTCACCATCGATTCGGAGCCCTCGGGCGCGGCTCGGCTGGTGCTACGCGTGCAAGACAACGGCATCGGCATCGCGCCCAATCAGCTTGAATCCGTCTTCAAGATGTTTCGTCGCCTGCACGGCACCGAGGAATACCCCGGCACCGGCATCGGCCTGGCCATCAGCCAGAAGATCGTCGAATTGCATGATGGCCGGATCTGGGCCGAGTCCACGCCGGGACAGGGCACGACCTTTTTCATCGACCTTCCGGCGGCCTGACGCCGCCTAGGCTCGCGGGAAAACCGGCTTCGTCTTGGCGGCGCGAATAGATCGGTGTTTCCCTAGCCCGTCTTAGGCTTGCCTTTGCGCTTGCCGCCGGCCGGCTTGCCACCGGCGGATTTGTTGCGCTTGGGCGGCTTGCCCCCCGGCTTGCGCTTGCCACCAGATGGCGCGCCACCCTTGCGATGCGGCTTCGGCGCGCCGCTGGGGCGTTCCTCGAACTCGCGAATCGACAGTTTCTGCCCGCAGACCCAAACACCCTTGAGGTGCTGGAAGATGTCGGCCGGCATTCCCTCCGGCAGGTCGACCACGGAGAATCGCTCACGCAGTTCAACGCGACCGATATTGCCGGCCTCAATGCCCGCCTCATTGGCGATCGCACCCACGACGTTCCCCGGTTTGACGCCGTGTTCGCGACCCACGGCGATCCAGTAACGACGATAGCCGGCCGGAACCGCCTGCTGCCCGCGTGCCAGACGCTCACCCCGCTTGCCTGCACGGTCCCTGTCAGCCGAGGCCCGTGGTGCCTTGATGGCTTCTGACTCGCTGAGCAAGAACGGCTGCCCCTGGTTCAGCTCGGCGCAAAGTGCGGCCGCCAGTGCGGGGGCATCCAGGCCGGTGCGCTCGGCCACGGTCTCCAACAATTCGTTGTATCGATCCAGCCCCGCAGCGGCATGGGCGGCCAAGCGCTCGCTCAGGCGGTTGAGGCGAATCGCATTCACCGCCTCGATCGAGGGCATCTCCATGGCTTCGACACTGCTGCGCGTGACCTTACCGATCAGCTTGAGCATGCGCTGCTCACGCGGCTGGACGAACAGAATCGCCGCGCCCTCGCGTCCTGCCCGGCCCGTGCGCCCGATGCGATGCACATACACCTCGGGGTCGCCCGGCATGTCGTAGTTAAAGACGTGGCTGATGCGCTCGACATCCAGACCGCGTGCGGCAACATCGGTGGCCACGACAACATGAATGCGCGAATCCTTGAGCCGCTGCACCGTTTGCTCGCGCTGCTCCTGGCTGAGGTCACCGCTAAGCGCCTCGGCCGCAATACCGCGCCCACGCAGAAAATCGGCTACTTCGGTCGTCGCAGCCTTGGTGCGCACGAACACCATGGCCGCATCCACGGCTTCGGTTTCGAGCAGACGCGCCAGCAGCTCGGCCTTCTGGCCGGCATGCACCAGCACGTAGCGCTGGGCAATCGTGGTGGCCGTGGCGGTGGCTTGCTTGACGCGCACCTCCGCCGGGTTGACCAGATGCTCGGCCGCAATGCGGGCAATCGGCCGCGGCATGGTGGCCGAAAACAAGGCGATCTGACGGTCATCCGGGGTGTGCGACAACACCCATTCCACGTCGTCGATGAAGCCCATGCGCAACATCTCGTCCGCTTCGTCCAACACCAGCATCTTCAGGTGCGAGACATCCAGCGTGCCTTTGCGCATATGGTCCATCACCCGTCCGGGCGTGCCGACCACAATATCCACACCCGCGCGCAGGGCACGGGTTTGCGGCGGGTAAGGCGAGCCGCCGTAGACCGAAACCACGCGGCAGCCGGGCAGCCCCTTGGCGTAGGTCGTAAACGCCTCGGCCACCTGCTGAGCCAGCTCGCGGGTGGGTGCCAGCACCAAGGCGGAGGGCGAGCGCCGACCGGCCTCGTACTCCTGCGACAGCATGGTCAGCAGGGGCAGCGCAAATGCCGCCGTCTTGCCGGTGCCGGTCTGGGCCATGCCCAGCACATCCCGGCCATCCAGCAAATAAGGGATGGCCTGGGCCTGGATCGGCGAGGGTTCTTCGTACCCGAGGGCGGATACGGTCTGGAGAATGGCGTCGGCAAGACCAAGCGCGGCAAAGCCTGACGCGGGAGATTCAGTGTTCAAGCGGGATTCCGGGGAGTGAAAACGCGAATGCAGGGGACACATTCGAAAAGGGCGACGACTGCGCCAATTCCGCAGGCAGCGCTGCTGCGCAGATCCCGCGGGGAACCGCCTAGTATAGGCGATTTGGCCTGCCAGCAGGTGAAATGACGCCAGACGACCCCTAGGACGAGACCGGCGGTGCCTGACCGACACCGCGCCGAGTCTCAATCCGGCGGCGTCTGCCCCGCCGTGATCGCCGCGTAGTGAAAGCGCAGGTGGTCTTCGATAAAGCTGGCGATGAAGTAGTAGCTGTGATCGTAGCCACCGTGCATGCGAATCATTGCCGGATACCCCGACGATTCGCAGGCGGCCTCCAGCCGATCGGTCTTGAGCTGCTCTTCCAGAAACTGGTCGGCCGTGCCCTGATCCACCAACAGCGGCAGATGATGTTCGGTTTGCTGGACCAGCGCGACGGTGTCGTAGGCCGCCCAGGCCGCCGGGTCCTCACCCAGATACCGCCCCAGCGCCTTGCGCCCCCAGGGCACGCCCGCCGGATTGACGATCGGCGAGAACGCCGAGGTGGAGATGTAGCGATCCGGATTGCGCAGGGCGATCATCAACGCGCCATGCCCACCCATGGAGTGCCCGGCAATTGCACGCCGGCCGTCTAGCGGCAAGGTCGACTCCACCAGCGCCGGCAATTCCTCGACCACGTAGTCATACATGCGGTAATGCGTGGACCACGGCGCCTGGGTGGCGTTGAGATAAAAGCCCGCCCCCAGCCCGAAGTCGTAAGCACCTTCGGGATCATCGGGCACGCCCTCGCCCCGCGGGCTGGTGTCGGGCATGACCAGCGCCATACCCAGCTGAGCAGCCACACGCTGCGCCCCGGCCTTGGTCGAAAAGTTTTCGTCGGTGCAGGTCAGCCCCGATAGCCAGTACAGCACCGGCACCTTGCGCTCGGCGACCTGCGGCGGCAGGTACACCGAGAACGTCATGCGGCATTGGGTGGTCGCCGCGTCATGCTGGTATCGGCGCTGCTCGCCGCCGAAGACCAGCTTGGTCTCTATGCGGTCCATCGTCGCCATCAGTAGTGAATCACCGTGCGGATCGACTTGCCCTCATGCATCAAGTCGAAGGCGGTGTTGATCTCATCCAGCGGCATGGTGTGAGTAATGAAGGTGTCCAGCTCGAATTCGCCATCCAGATACCGCTGCACATAACCCGGCAGCTCGGTGGCGCCCTTGACGCCGCCAAAGGCCGTGCCCCGCCACACGCGCCCGGTCACCAGCTGGAAGGGTCGTGTGGAGATTTCTTCACCTGCGCCGGCCACGCCGATGATGACCGACTCGCCCCAGCCCTTATGGCAGCACTCCAGCGCCGAGCGCATCACATCCACGTTGCCAATGCACTCGAAGGAGTAATCGACCCCGCCATCGGTCATATCGACGATGACCTCCTGAATCGGCTTGTCGAAGTCCTTGGGATTCACCACATCGGTGGCCCCCAGCTGCTGCGCGATGGGGAACTTCGACGTGTTGATATCGATGGCAATGATTCGCCCGGCCTTGGCCATGGTGGCGCCGATGATGGCCGACAAACCGATGCCGCCCAGCCCAAAGATGGCCACCGTGTCACCGGGCTGCACCTTGGCCGTGTTCATCACCGCCCCCATGCCGGTGGTGACGCCGCAGCCAAGCAGGCAAACCTTTTCCAGCGGCGCATCCTTGCTGATCTTGGCCAGCGCAATCTCCGGCAATACCGTGTGCTCGGAGAATGTCGACGTGCCCATGTAGTGGTAGATCGGCTGGCCGTCGATGGAAAACCGCGACGTGCCGTCGGGCATGAGCCCCTTGCCCTGCGTGGCGCGAATCGCCTGGCACAGATTGGTCTTGCCCGAGGTGCAGAACTTGCACTCACCGCATTCCGGTGTGTACAGCGGAATCACGTGGTCGCCCACGGCCACGCGAGTAACGCCCTCGCCCACGGCCTCGACCACACCGCCGCCCTCGTGACCCAGAATCGACGGGAAGATCCCCTCAGGATCGGCGCCGGACAGGGTGAAGGCATCGGTGTGACAAACCCCCGTCGCCACCAACCGGACCAGCACCTCGCCGGCCTGCGGGGGCTGCAGATCGACGGTCTCGATGCTGAGCGGCTTGCCCGCTTCCCAGGCCACGGCCGCTCGGGTCTTGATCACATCCATGGGGCTTCTTCCTTATGTTCGTCTGATGGCGTCCGAGTCTAGCGAGTTCACAAGCACTCCACAGCCGCAACGGACAACCCCCCACCGCTCTTGCTACATTGCGCCGCAATCACAACAGCACTTGGCGCAAGACCATGACGGGGAAATCAACATCTGGGGATCGCATCGGCACGCCGTTCACGCCGCATGCGACACGCCTGCTGCTGCTGGGCAGCGGAGAGCTGGGCAAAGAAGTCGCCATCGAGGCGCAGCGACTCGGACTGGAAGTCATCGCGGTCGACGGCTACGCCAACGCGCCGGCCATGCAGGTGGCCGACCGCGCCCGCGTCATCAACATGCTCGACCCGGTCATGCTGCGCGCGGTCATCGAAGCCGAGAAACCGGATTACATCGTCCCGGAAATCGAGGCCATCGCCACCGGTGAGTTGATCAAGCTCGAGAAGGAAGGCTGGAATGTCGTGCCCACGGCGCGCGCCGCCAACCTCACGATGGACCGCGAAGGCATCCGCTGCCTGGCCGCCGAAGCCTTGCAGCTGCCCACCTCACCGTACCGCTTCGCCAACACGCTGGCCGAGGTGCGCGATGCCGTCGCGATCTTGGGCACACCCTGCGTGATCAAGCCGGTGATGAGCAGCTCCGGCAAGGGCCAGAGCGTCATCCGCAGCGAAGCCGACATCGAAGCCGCGTGGACGTATTCCCAGGATGGTGGCCGGAGTGGTGCCGGCCGCGTCATCGTCGAAGGCTTTGTCGATTTCGACTACGAGATCACCCTGCTAACCGTGCGCCATGCCGGCGGCACCAGCTTCTGTGCCCCGATTGGCCACCGTCAGGAAGACGGCGACTACCGCGAATCCTGGCAGCCGCAGAAAATGACCGTCATGGCCCAGTCACGTGCCGAGGCCATCGCTGAATCCATCACCAATGCCCTGGAAGGCTACGGCGTATTCGGCGTAGAGCTGTTCGTCAAAGGCGACCAGGTCTGGTTCTCGGAAGTCTCGCCCCGACCGCATGACACCGGGATGGTCACCATGGTCTCGCAGGATCTCAGCCAGTTCGCGCTGCATGTGCGTGCCATCCTCGGACAGCCTATCCCCGCCATACAGCAGCTCGGGCCCGCA
The DNA here is from genome assembly GCF_003151135.1 of Abyssibacter profundi. Lineage (NCBI taxonomy): Bacteria > Pseudomonadati > Pseudomonadota > Gammaproteobacteria > Chromatiales > Oceanococcaceae > Abyssibacter > Abyssibacter profundi. The sequence continues at coordinate 174,229 of NZ_QEQK01000005.1, read as the reverse complement.
GCCTCGGCCGCCGTGCTCGTCGAAGGCGAACTTGGCGCCCCGGTGTTCGAAGGCGCAGGCGATGCACTCGCCACACCCGGCACCCAACTGCGCTTATTCGGCAAGCCCGGCGTCAACGGCCGTCGCCGTATGGGCGTCGCCTTAGCCCTGGGCACCTCGATCGACCGGCTGGATGAGGTCAAGGCCCGTGCGATGAAAGTGCGCGACGCGGTGCAGGCGAAGCCGGCAGGCCAGTAGTACGCGCTGGTCAGCGTGCTTCAAGCTCGAAATTGGGGTCTGTCGCCTATTAATTGGAAAAGACAGTGATCATGGCGAAACGGGTCTAGATGCCGGTAACAAATCAGAGCGAGAAGCTCAGTTGCAGCTGCAGCGTGTGGCACGACTCGATGCGGATTTCCATGAAGGCCAGGGCCGTAAGAGCCCATCAACAGGCCGAATATACGACCGCAACCGCACCTCTATCGCCTCGATCTAGACGTCTTCGACTGCCCGGTTGCGGGAGGAGTCCATATACGATTTGTTAGGCGTCTTTTCTACCATGTTTACAATCACTTAGGCTCCACCAAGCCGAAGGCCATGATAACGGTATGTGCTGATTCGAATTCTCGGGCGCGACCCACGATCTCCTCGCGCGGCCTTGCGACGTCTTTTCCTTCGAGCACCTGCGTTAGATTTTTCATTAGGTGGGTTAGGACAATGCCCCGGACTGCAAATTGAACCCAGTCACCTAGATTGTGGGGGTGCATTGCCGTCTCAGCAACGACAGCTTCATCATTTGATACAGGCATCCAGGCGATGGCCCTTAGAACCCCTTCAGTGTCTCGGGCCGTAATCCAATTTGGAATATGCCATGGGATTTTCTGAGCTTGAGAGAGACGCCCAAACTCTGCCCATGCGCCTCGCTCCAGATCAAGGCCGAGGTAACCTGATTTCGTTCGAACCGAAACGAATGCAGGATCAAAAACCGAATCCTCCGGGGGGATACGGCCCGACTCAACATCTTCATCCCACGACCGTTTCACGAAAAACACAGTGGCGAACCAGCGCAATAAGTCCCAATCGGAGAATTTGTCACTCAAGTAACGGCGATTGATCCGCAAAATTGGAACATTGAATCGTTCCCACAGCGCGTTCTTGAGTCGATCTCGGCGTTTTGCGTCTGGCTCTGAGTGTGAGCTTCCATCGAACTCGACTACGAATAGAGGATGTGCCTTCGAATCGGCAACAACAAAATCAAAATGTGCCTGAAGGGCGTAGCGATACTGCTCATTGTCTATGCCGCTTTTCTCAATCGGCAGCACATCAGCAACTCGAACCTTCGGGTATACCGTGGCATCGAAATCGTCGCAGATTTCTCGGAGCCGTTGGTCTGTAACTGATTCCGGTAGATTTAGCAGCTGCTTCAACATTGCACTATCGCCCATTGACGCCTAACGCCGTGCATGAGGGGCGTTATTGGAGTGGAGCGCGAAGCGCGTAGCGGAAAAAACGTCCCTCTCCATGCACTTGTTATGCGCCATGTGTAGCTGCAACAGCGACTATTGCTACTCGCCGGTGCCGACAAATCCCACAAAGCGCGAAACTAGACCACCTTCCGTTTCCGAATAATACTGCCCCAGTTGCACTTGCTCCGTTCCATCAGGGCCTTTCCCGCCAAAAGCAACTGTGCTTCTTGTGATGCCACCGATGGTGTCGCTTTTGACGACTTTGGCTGACCAGCCCGGAGCGTTTGCACTGAACATGCCGTCATAGTCGCTTAATGCCTCGATGCCCGTAATGGTCTCCGGCGTGCGAGGGTCGTCATACTTGATGCCTTCTGATACAGCGGCAGTAATTTTCTCTTTTCGAGCATTGGCATCTTCGATTTGCCATGCTTCAAAGAAGGTTGAGACTGAATCTGACATATATTTCTCCTAGCTTTTGAGACGGCTCTGGATTGCTGGGTTGGCGCATAACGCCGTGGTTCAGGCACGAAATTTTCGCGCAGCAAAATTTTGTCGCCTGGAACCACTTGTTAGGCATTCAGTGTCACCAATCCTCGAGCCACGAACCGAGCTGATGTCCGCGTTCCGTAACGCTTAGCGCCTGGTATGCAGCAAGGTTTTCCTCCTTGCGGAGACTCCGGCGATGAAATGCCCAGCATAGAAGAAAGTAGCAGACCCAGATGGCTATAAATACGATGAGGACTACGACGAGCTTCCCCATGAGAGACAACGTATTGTTGAAATACACCATTGGACCACCGATCACGAGCAGTAACCAAGATATATGTAGAGTAGACGTTCTTGCAGCGACAACGAGCACTGCCATCGGGTAGAGATTGAACTTGTCAGTTCCGTTCATGGGTGCCTAACGCCGCAGCTCAGCCGCGAAGTCGCGCGCAGCGCGAATTTGTCGGCTGGAACTGCTTGTTAGAACTACAACGCTCATGAGGGTGATCTCTGCACCTTACGGATGATCCACCAGCCGAACTTGACGATGCCGCCGAGGATAATGCCTTGGAAGATGAGGATGACCGGTATCAATGCGGCCGTGCCTATTGCCTTCGCCCAGCCAATGTCGGCCTGTTGAGCCATAGATGGCATGGCAAAGAGCAGCCACAGCGGCAGAAAGAACGCGCCAGCGCCCACTACGTAACCGAAGAGGACACTCTTAAATAGGGACGGGTGTGCCACTGATTCTTCCTTAGGGTTCTAACGCTTATTGGATGGACAGAGGCCACCTAATCCACCAACGCGGGCCTGCTGGACGTCGGACCTTCCCTCGTTAAAACAATCACTTATTGAGTTGATAGCCACGAGTCTCTGCCCGGAATCAACGCAAATATTGGGCTTAGGCCGCCTAATCTGGCGAACCTCACCGAGAGCGCCCGAATGCCGGTCTACTGTTGCTTGACTCATGGCCTGCATCTTGTGCAAAGGTTTCCAGACAACCGATTTTCCGAACGTAACGGCATCGACTTGCATGGTGGCTCCGTCATCATCACGAGGACGATAACACGTGGTGTAGATCGGTTCGTTCTGCCGCGAATGTTAGAAACTCACTTCAATGCTCATCGCCGGTCAGTTGTGATATTTCAGGAACCGCCTCTCTGAGAACATGGCATGAGCGGGCATCTTTTCGTCCGTGTCGCGGGCATTCAGTGTGGCGTCTGCTTTGCCTGCACCTCGGTGACCGAGGGCCGGTCGTCGCCGCCGCCTTTGCGGCGCCAGTCGTGGAAACGCTCGACCCAACGCAGCACGGTTTCGGGTTTGTGGGTGTTTTTCCACTGGCCGGCGGCGTATTTGTTGGCTTCTGACAGGGTCGGGTAAACGTGGATGGTGCCCATGATTTTGTTGAGCCCCAGGCCGTGGCGCATGGCCAGGGTGTATTCAGCTAGCAGTTCTGCGGCGTGTTCGCCGACGATGGTGACACCCAGAATTTTGTCTTTGCCGGGCACGGTGAGCACTTTGACAAAACCATGGGCCTCGGAGTCGGCGATGGCCCGGTCGAGGTCGTCGATACCGTAGGTGGTCACCTCAAACTCGATTCCGGCCTCACGTGCCGAGGTTTCGTTGTGGCCAACATGCGCCACTTCGGGGTCGGTGAAGGTGGCCCAGGGCACCACTGAGTAATCCACCCGGAACCGCTTGAACTGACCGAACAAGGCGTTGACCGCCGCATACCAGGCCATATGCGAGGCCGTATGTGTGAACTGGTAGGGACCAGCCACGTCGCCCGCCACGTAGATGTTGGGGTACTTGGTCTGCAGGAATTCGTCGGCGAGGATGGTGCGGTCTGCCTCGATGCCGAGGGTCTCCAACCCGTAGCCGGAAAGTCGCGCCTTGCGGCCCAGCGCCAGCAGGATGCGATCGAAGGCGATGCGCTCTTCGCTGCCGTCCGGCGTTTGCACCCGCAGGTAGGCTTGGCCGTCCTCGACGTCCACGCCCTTGCCGGTGTGGCCGGTGCGGACGTCGATGCCTTCGGCTTTGAATCGTGCGGTGACGGCGTCGGACACATCCGGGTCTTCCTTGCCCATGATGCGGTCGGCCATCTCAACCTGGGTGACCTTGGAGCCCAATCTCGCAAAGGCCTGCGACAGCTCCGAACCAATGGGCCCACCACCCAGCACGACCAGCCGCTGCGGCAGCTCACGCAGGGTCCACACGGTGTCGGAGGTCAGGTAGTCCACTTGATCCAGACCGGGGATGGGCGGCACCAGCGGCTCGGCCCCGGCCGCGATGATGATAGAGCGGGTGGTTAGCGTGCGGCCGTTGACCTCCACCGACCAGGGTGAGGTGATGTTCGCGGCGCCTTCGATCACTTCCACCCCCATGGACTCATAGCGCTCGGGTGAGTCATGCGGCTCGATGTCGGTGATGACCTGCTGCACGCGCTCCATGATTTCGGCGAAGTCGACCTCGGCCTCGGCCTTGCGGATGCCGAATTCCTGCGAGCGGGCCATGTGCGACAGCAGCTTGGCCGAGCGCAGCACGGCCTTGGAGGGCACACAGCCGTAGTTCAGACAATCGCCACCCATTTTGTGCTTCTCGATGAGCGTGACCTTGGCTCGTGTGACCGCGCCAATGTAGGCACTGACCAGGCCCGCTGCGCCCCCACCGATCACGACAAGATTGCGGTCGTAGCGCCCCGGCCGCTCCCAGCCCTTGTAAACGCGCCGGGCCTTGATCCAGTCCATGACTTTTTTGGCGATGAGCGGGAAGACACCCAGCAGCACAAAAGAGCCGATGAGTCCCGGAGAGGCGATATCCCCCAGGCTGGAGATCTGGGACAGCTGCGTACCGGCGTTCACGTAGACCACCGTGCCGGCCAGCATCCCCGCCCAACTCACTACGGCAAAGGTCACCGTCTTGATCGGCGTGAGCCCCATGGCCAGGTTGATGACGAAAAACGGAAATGCCGGCACCAGGCGCAGGCCGAACAGGTAGAAGGCCCCATCTTTCTCGACGCCGCGGTTAATGGCCTCCAGCCGCTTGCCGTACTTGGACTGCACGGTGTCGCGTAGCAGGAAGCGCGCGATCAGAAAGGCCAGCGTGGCGCCGGTGGTCGATGCAATCGAGGCCAGCACCGTGCCCAGGCCCAGGCCGAAGATGGCACCCGCCGTCAACGTGAGAATGGCTGCGCCCGGCAACGACAACGCGGTCACGGCGATATAAACCGCCAGAAAACCCAGCGCCGTCACCCAGGGGTTGGCTTGGTAGAGCGCATCGATTTGCGCCTGCTGCGCCTTAATCGATTCCAGCGAGAAGAACCGCCCCAGGTCGAGAGCGAAGAACGCCACGACGGCGGCAATCACCACCAGCAGCAGGATGAGACGGGCGCGCGACATGCGAGGCTCCAGCAAGACGTTGAGACAAGACTAGACCGGCATCATGTCAGAGCCTTCACAGGGTTTCGCGTTTTGGCCTGCACCAGCAGGTGCAAACCCGCCCCCGACTAGCCGTCGGTATCGACGTTGTCGGCCGGGGCCGTGCGTTGCCCGCCCTGCGTCCAGTCTTCACGCTGCTGCCGCGCCCGCTCGGCCAGTTCCAGTGCAATCGGCTTGCTGGCCTCGCCAAAGTACAAGGTGCGATGCGGGAACGGGATCTCCACGCCAGCCTCGTCGAAGGCGCGCTTAAGCCGCTTGAGATACTCGCGACCCACGTCCCATTGCCGAATGGGCAGCGTGCGAATCCGCGCCTTGATGATCACTGCGGAGTCGCCCAGCTTGTCCACGCCGAACACCTCGATATCACCCAGCATGTGTCGGCCCAGCACCGGGTCTTCGCGCAGCTCGGCACCCACCCGCCGCATGATGTCGATGACATGATCGGGGTCTTCCTTATAGGCCACGCCGATGTCCATCAGGTAGGCCGACCAGTCGCGGGTCAGGTTTGAGAGCGTGTTAACCGTGCCGTTGGGGAACACGTGCACGGCTCCACCCAGGTCACGCAGGGTGATGGTGCGAAAATTCATGCGCTCGACCAGCCCGCCCGTGCCGTTGACGATGGCCACATCGCCCACGCGCACCTGGTTCTCCATGATGAAGAAAAAGCCAGAAATCACGTCGCGGACGAGGTTTTGCGCCCCGAAACCCACCGCCAGCCCCACCACGCCGGCGCTGGCCAGAATGGGCGCGACATCCACGCCGATCTCCTTGAGCACCACCAGCAAAATGGTGAGCCATAGCACCACGCGGATGCCCTGCCTCACCAGCCGGATCAGGGTTTCGACGCGTTTGGTCGCCTCACCCGGGGTTTCGCCGCTGTTCTTGCTCTGGGCGATAAGCCGGGTTTCCAGCTTGCCCAGCACCAGGCGCAAGGCCGACATCAGGGCAAAGCCCAGCAGCAGTATCAGCAGCACCCGCACTGAGGTGCCGATGATCACATCCCAGCTAATGGCCTCAATCAGGTCTTGAATCACATCCATGTGCAGTCCGATGGTCTGAGTTGTTCAGGGTTCCCGGGCGACGGGATCATCCTGATCCACCCGCCCGTTCGTGCAGCCGCCTTAGGAGGCCGCGGGCAACCCGACGTTGTTCTGCTCGAACACCCGGTCCGCGCGGTAACTGGAGCGCACCAGCGGGCCGGAGACGACCTCCATAAAGCCCTTGGCCAGCCCGGCCTCGCGGTAGCGGGCGAATTCGTCGGGGGTGACGAAGCGCTCGATGGCCAGGTGATTGGGTGTGGGCTGCAGGTACTGACCAAAGGTGACGATGTCCACATCGATGGCCCGCAGGTCATCCATGGTTTCGAGAAGCTCGTCCTCGGTCTCACCCAGACCCACCATCAGGCTGGTCTTGGTGATCACGTCTGGGCGGTGACGCTTGGCGTGGGCCAGCACATCCAGCGTGCGTTCATAGCTCGCGCGGGCGTCACGTACCGGGTGCGTCAGCCGGCGCACGGTTTCCACGTTCTGGGCAAACACATGCAGGCCGGAATCCACCACGGTCTCGACGGCGGCGTGGCTGCCGGAAAAGTCCGGGGTCAGGGCCTCGACGTTGACCTCAGGATTGACCCGCAGAATCTCGCGGATGCAGGCCGCATAGTGGGCGGCGCCGCCATCGGCCAGATCATCGCGATCCACCGAAGTCAGCACGATGTAACGCAGATTCATCAGTCGGACGGATTCGGCCGAATTCTTGGGCTCGTCGGCATCCAGCCAGCCGCGCGGGTTACCGGTGTTGACCGAGCAGAAGCGACAGGCCCGGGTGCAGACTTCGCCCATCAACATGATCGTGGCGGTGCCGTGGCTCCAGCACTCCCCGATATTCGGGCATTTGGATTCTTCGCAGACCGTGGCCAGCCGATGCTCATCCACGTTCTGCTTGACTGCGTTATAGCCCGCGCCCGATGGCAGCTTGGCCTTAATCCACGAGGGCTTGCGCATCCGCGGCGGTCGCTCGACCTCGCTGGCGCGCTGCTTGATGCCATCCTTGATGGCCGTGAAACCCTGCTCGGTGCGGTACTTGCTGCCGCTGGTGACGACAGGAATGCCTTTGAAATCGCTCATGGGCGCAAGTGTACGCCTCCGGCCCGGGCGCTTGCAGGGCTGCGCACCCGGGCCGGCACTGGCCTATTCGCCCTTGAACTCGGGCTTGCGCTTTTCGATGAAGGCCGTGATGCCTTCCGAAAAATCGGCCGTGATCGACGAATCGGCAAAACAGGTCTGTTCGCTGGCCAACTGGGTGGGCAGATCCGACTCGAAGCTCTGGTTGATCAGCCCCTTGGTCTTGGCGATAGCTGCGGTCGGCCCCCGGGCGATACGCGCCAGCAGGGCATCGCGCTGGGCCTCGTACTCGTCGTCGGCGTAGACGAAATTCACGAGATTCCAGTCGCGCGCTGTCTCGGCATCGAAGCGATCACCCAGCATGGCGATTTCCTTGGCCTTGCGGACGCCGACAATGCGCGGCAGGTGGAACGTGCTGCCCCCGTCCGGGCTGGTGCCGATATTGATATAGGCCAGCGTGAAAAAGGCGCTCTGCTTGGCCACGGCCATGTCCGCAACCATCATGAACGACACGCCCGCACCGGCGCAGGCGCCCTCGACACAGGCGATCAACGGCTTCGGAAAATTGCGGAGCTTGTCCATGAACACATGGAAGGCGCCGATGGTCTCTGCAAAACCCTCACGGCGCTCGGCCGGTGGCTTGGCAAACGTGGTGGCAAACGACTTGAGGTTGCCGCCGGCCATGAAGTTGCCTTCGGCACCCTGTAAGGCCACGACACGGATGGCCGGGTCGTTGGCCAGATCATCCAGCGCGGCGGTGCCAATCTCGACCATGGCATCGGACAACGCATTCCGGCTCTTGGGGGTATTAAAGGTCAGCCAGGCAATGGCGCCTTTTTTCTCGACCAGCAGGTCATCGCTCATGCACGTCTCCATCGAAATAGGAATCAGAACTGGGCGCCATTCTGGTGGGCGGCCTGGGCGAACGCAAAGTCCGGGCGACCGCGCAACATGACCCCTGCGGGGTGCTGCGGATCGGCGACCCGGTCGAATGCCATGTCGTAGGCTCGATCCAGCCAGGGGCTGTTCAGCACAGCCTCCGGCGCCCCGGACTGACGCAGCCGGCCACCATCCATCAAATGCAGGCGGTCGGCGTACTGGCTGGCCAGATTGAGATCGTGCAGCACGCAGATCACCACATGTCCGGCACGTGCCTGCGCCTGGGCAAGCGCCAGACAGGCATGCTGCCATCGCGGATCAAAATAGGCGGTGGGCTCGTCGAGCAAGAGCAGCCCCGGCGCCGGCTGCCCGTGCAATTGCACCAGCACCCGAGCCAGTTGCACCCGCGCCTGCTGGCCACCGGACAGCGCATCGTAACGACGCGCCAAGAGGGGCTGCAGTTCGGTTTGCTCGGCCGCGGCACGCACTGCGGTCGCACGCGTCTGGCGCGCTTCGCCGGCATAGGGCAGGCGTCCCAGCGCGAGCACATCCGACACCCGATACGGCAGCGAGGCCGGCAACTGCTGCGGCAGCACGGCGCGCAGGCGAGCCAGGTGTCGAGGCGCCAGGTGCGACAGATCCTGCCCCAGCCAGGCCACGCGGCCTTCGGTGGACGACAAATCGCCGGCCAGCGCCGCCAGCAGACTGCTTTTGCCGCTGCCGTTGGGGCCGATCAATCCATGCAACCGGCCGGGGGCGAATTGCACATCAATCCCCTGCAGGCGGTTGTGCCCGGCATCACGACGATGCAGATGATGGGTGCTGAGCATCAGACCGGTGCCTGCGCATGGTCGCGGCGACGCCAGACCAGCAATGCGATGAACACGGGCGCCCCCACCAGTGAGGTGACGACCCCAATGGGCAGCTCGGCCGGCGCCACCAGCAGCCGGGCGGTGGTATCGGCTGCTGCGGTTAATCCGGCGCCCAGCAGCAGGCTGGCCAGAATGACATGCCGGTGATGCGCGCCCAGCAGCAGCCGGACCAGATGCGGCACCACCAGCCCCACGAATGCGATCACCCCTGTGTGAGACACCACAACACCCACGGCGAGCACCGTGACGGCCAGCAGCCTCCCCCTCACGCGGTCGGCGCTCACACCCAGGTGGCCCGCCACGCGATCCCCCAGGGCCAAGGCATCCAACGCGCGATGTTCACGCCACATCATGACGCAGCAGCCCAGCACCACCGGCACCATCCATTGCAGGGCCGCGCCATCTGTTCGGGCCAGGCTGCCGAACATCCAGAATGTCAGCGTGCGTAGCTGCTGATCATCTGCGGCGTAAATCATCAGCCCCAGCAGCGCAGCGGTTAGCGCATTAATCGCCACGCCGCCCAGTAACAGCGTGGCTGCGGACATCCGCCCATCGACCCGCGCAAGTTGAAACACGGCCACCGCCGCCAGTAGCCCGCCGACAAAGGCTGTGGGCGGCAGCAACCAGCCGGCCAGACCCATGACAATGGCCAGTGCCGCCCCCAGCGCCGCACCGCTGGAAATTCCGATCAGCGCAGGTTCCACCAACGGGTTGCGGGTCAACCCCTGCAAGACCGCACCGCCGCCGGCCAGCGCAGCGCCGGTGACCAATGCCGTGAGGGTCCGGGGCAGGCGAATGGCTTCGATGGTCGCAAGCTCGTAGGCAGGCGCAGTCGTCGAGCCCAGGCCGATCAGGCTGGCGGTGATATCCAGCGTGTGCGCCAGTGGAATCGACAACGGCCCCAGCGCCAGACTGCTAAGGACCGTGCAGACCAGCAGGCCGGCCAGCGCCAGCAGGATCAGGCCGCGGTGGCGTTCACGGGTGAACGTGGCCATCAGGGCTGCGTGCGGGTGATTGCGGCGGCCAGGGATTGCACCGCCTCGCCCAGACGCGGGCCCATCCCCAGCAACAGGAGGCTCTCCATCACGATGAACCGCGATCCGTCGAGACCGACCAGCGCCGGGCGCGACCGAAGTCCCTCCAGCCCGCCCAGCGCCGCCAGCGCGTGGTCGGGCACGATGACGATGGTCGGCGTCATCGTCAGCAGCCCCTCATCGCCGACCGGCCGATACCCCGGCAGCGCGGCGGCGGCATTGGGCAAACCCACAAGCCCAAGCATGGCATCGGCTGCGGTGGTCTGGCCGGCAACCAGCAGCTGACCACCCTGCCCGCCCATCACCACCAGCCCGCGTTCTGCGGGAAACGCGGTGGCGCCCAGGCGATCGAGCTGCTGCTGTAGCCGGCTGCGAAGTTGCGCGCCGGCATCCGGGCGCCCCAAGACCTCTGCCAGCTGATCGATCATCTGCAGGGCTTGATCCGGGCTACGCGGATCAGCGACGCGGATGACCTCGATACCCGCGGCAGCCAGCTGCGTGAAGACGGTCTCCGGGCCCGCATGCGCCGCAGCCAGCACTACATCAGGACGCATGGCCAGGATCCCTTCGGCGGCCAGGGTGCGGGCGTATCCCACCTTGGGGCGCTGCTGGGCCGCGTCCGGATAGGTGCTGCTGGTGTCGACAGCCACGACCTGCGATCCGGCGCCCAATGCGAAAACGGTTTCGGTCACGGCACCGCCAATCGTCACCAGCCGGGTCCCGGCGGCTGAGGCGGGCGGTGCATGGCCCAAGGCAGTGATGCACAACACCACCGCCAGCAGGGCCAGCATCCATCGATCGGGGGGCAGGCGCAGCCGTCTGCGGCGGAGCAACAGAAGCGAGGATGGATTCATGGACTTCGATTTGTAAATGCGAATAGTTCGCATTAAGTTACGCGTCCAGTAGCGGCCCGGCAAGTCGGACCGCCACCTGCGGCAGAGGCCTGCCGCCGTGAACCGTCATCGCAAAAGGAATTCATCGTCATGTCTGATGCTGCGCTCGCCGCCCGCACCCTGCTCGCCCGCTCAACCCACGGCGTGCTCGCCACGCATAGCGTGGCTCAGCCCGGCTATCCGCTGGGCTCGGTGACGCCATTCGTGCTGGACGCTAACGGCTGTCCGCTCATCCTGATTTCTTCGATTGCGCAGCACACGCGCAACGTACAGGCCGACGTGCGGTGTTCGCTCACGGTGACCGAACCGGCGAGCGATGACGTTCAGGCCGCCGGACGTCTGTGCCTGCTGGCGGACGCCGAGCCGCTGCCAGCGGAAGACGCCGCCATCGGCGAGCGCTACTTCGCGTTTTTTCCCGACGCGAGGAGCTACCACAAGGCCCATGATTTCGCGTTTTGGCGCCTGCGCCCGGTCCGGCTGCGCTACATCGGTGGCTTCGGAAAGATTCACTGGTTCGATCCGGCCACAGTGATCCGACCCAATCCGCTGAGCTGGGCAGATGAGTCACGCGCGGTGCAGCACATGAACGCCGATCACCAGGCGGCCTTGCGCAGTTACTGCCGCCACGCCGGCCTGCCGGAATCCGATGCCGACCCGGTCATGGCCGGCGCCGACGGCGAGGCGCTTTATCTTCGCCTGGGCCACCGGATCCACCGCCTGCCATTCAACACGCCCGTCACCAACCTCGATGAGCTGCGCCAAGCCACCATCGCCATGTGCCAGGCGACGTACTGGTCTCCCCAGGCCGAGGCCTGCGCATGACCCGCCACCCTGCAGCCACGTGGTCGCTGGGGCTGCTGGGCTGTCTGCCCGCCGCTTGGGCGGCCCCACCCACGCCTGACACGGTCCAGACGCTGGAGCCGGTGGTCATCACCGGCACGCGCACGGAGCACCGGGTCAGCGACAGTCCGGTGGATGTGCAGCTCATCACCGACACCGATATCCGTCGCAGCGGCGCCCGCGATGTCGCAGAGCTGCTGGAACGCGAGGGGGGTGTCTATGTCAGCCGGCAGGCCGGTCGCGGCACCCGCATCGAAATGCAGGGGCTGGCCTCCGAGCACGTGCTGATCCTGATCAATGGCCAGCGCGTCATCGGCCGGATTAACGGTGCCATCGACCTGACCCGCCTGCGCGTTGCGCAGATCCAGCGCATCGAGATCGTCAAAGGCCCCAGCTCGGCGCTTTACGGCTCGGATGCGCTGGGCGGTGTGATCAACATCATCACGCGGGAGCCCGAGACGGGCGGCGTCGCGTCAGTGCGTGTCGATGACCGTCACCAGGGCGACCTCTTCGCCTTTGGAGGATGGCGCGGCGAGCAGCTTGGCACGACGATCACCGCCGGCTATAGCCGATTGCGTACCTATGATTTGGACGCCGACTCCGCCGGAGAAGACGGCGTGGATGGTGTGAGTCGTTACGCCTCCGGCACGCTGGACTGGCAGGCCACCGAGCGCGCTTCGCTAGGCCTCTATGGCGCCTACTCCCTGGATGACACCCAACGCCTGGACGGCGGAACCGGAGGCAGCCGCTACGACACCATTAAGCGCATCGAGGAGGCCCGGCTGCAGCTGACGCCACGGCTGCGTCTGGGTGGGCACACCGACCTGCGCGTCGACCTGGGGTACCAGCGCTACTTCGACCAGTATCTGCAGATTCAGCAGAACGGCGACGATCACACCGACGAGCAAACCCTGGACCAGATCGGTCAACTCGGCCTCCAGATCGATCACCTGTCTGGCCGGCACCTGATCACGGTGGGCCTGGAGCATCAAATCGAAACGCTGGAAGCCGACCGTCTGGAGGGCGACGGTGAGCGCGACCGCCAGGCCCTGTTTCTGCAGGATGATCTGGCCTTGTTCGATGGCGTGCTCACGCTGGTCCCCGGACTGCGCTACGACCGGGATTCGTTGTTTGGCGATCAATGGTCGCCCAAGTTGGCGGCCCGGATGGATGTCACCCAGCACTGGCTGCTACGCCTGGGCTACGGCCATGGTTACCGGGCCCCGGACTTTAAGCAGCTGTTGCTGCGCTTCGAGAACACGGCCGTGGGTTATCGGGTCGACGGCAATCCCGACCTGCTGCCCGAGCGTAGCCGTGGCCTGAACATCGGCAGCACCTGGCTGCCCAGCCCCAGCACCAGCCTGGCGCTAACGGCCTATCATAACCGCGTGGACGACCTGATCGAATTGGTGCTGGTGGAGCCCGGCCCTCCGACGATTTACAGCTACCGCAATGTGGCCCGCGCAAGGCTGACGGGTGCCGATGTGCAGGCCCAGTGGCGCCCGTGGCCCAGCCTGCAGGTCCGCGCCGGCTATGGCTATTTGCACAGCGAAGACCGCGATACTGGCGAATCGCTAAGCGGCCGGCCACGCCACCGGGCCAATCTGGCGCTCTACCTGGACCGGCATCGCTATGCGCTGGGCCTGCGTGGCGCGTGGACCAGCACCCGGCGCTTCCAAGTGGACGTGGATTCCGGCGGCCCGCCCACCGCAGCCGGGACAGCCGCGGCCTATACGCTGCTGGACGCCCGCGTGGAGTGGCGTACTTGGGCTCCACTGCACCTGGCCACTGGCATCAAGAATTTGTTCGACGAAGGCGACTCCCGCTTTCTGCCCATCCCACCCCGCACCGTCTACCTCGAACTGAGGAGGGATTTCTAATGCCCCAACCCCATACCACCCATGACCGCAGCCAGCGGGCCTTCCCGCCCCCCGCCATCGCCCTGGCGGCGCTGCTGACGATCAGTCTGATCACGGGCTGTGCCGATGATCTGCAGGCGCCCACCGACAACGCCCAGACGCCCGAGCTGCCCGCGGTCGAACTTCCCGGACCGGGCGGAGATGCCGTGAGTTTCGTCGCCAATGGCGCGTTCTACAGCGCCGCCGTCGACGCCACGGGTGACGACTGGGTCTACCTCGACCTGGACACTCAAACCCAGGTCGACCCGGAGGACCCGGAAGCCAGCGCTGCCTGGGACATCGCGCTACAGGGGTCGGACATTCGGCTCAATGGCGGGACCTCTGGCGCTCCGCCCAGCGGCAAAGAAGTTGTGGTGTATCCGGACAAGACAGACGCCGGAACCGTCTACCCCTGGGAATCGGTGGTCGGCGCCCCGCCGCCCACAGCCGTGGACTATGTGACTGACGACAGCGACCCAATCACCGGTGGCTTTGTCTCGGACTACGTCATGACCACGCAACCCGAAGCCGATAGCCAGGCCAACCCGGCCACGGGAGAGGGGGACTACGGCTGGTTCCATTACAGCGGGTTTGTCGCCGGTTCGGTCGTCACCGCCAGGACCAACGTGGCCTACGTGGTGCGCAGCGTCGAATGTCGCTACTTCAAGCTGCGGATGACCGGCTACACCAACGCCGATGGCGAGCGCGGCCACCCACAGTTCGACCTGTTGGAAATTCCCGGCACCGCCTGCAACGACGATGCCGACGGCGTGGTCCCGCTGGGTGCCGCCAGCTTCTCGCCCACTGCAGATGGACAGCGCGGTGACGTGGACGCCACGGCAGAGGACGCTTGGGTGTACATCGACCTGGGTAACGCGCTGCAGGTGGAGCCGGTCAACCCCGGTGACGACGCCACCTGGGACCTGGCGTTTAAGCGCACGGACATCCAGCTCAACGGCGGCGCTTCGGGCACGGCGACCGCAGCCCTGCACGACATGGCCGGGGCAGATTGGTCGACGGTGGTGACCGTCCCGGCCGATGCCGAGTGGCATGAGGACACCGACGACGCCCTGGCCTTTGTCACCTACCCACCAGCCGAGAACACCGGCACCGCGGCCTGCGGCAACATCAATGGCGACTTCGGCTGGTACTACTACTCCGGGTTCTGTGACGATGGCGACGGCGTGCATCACATCTCACCGCGCGACGTGGTGTATGTGGTGCGAGACCGGCAAGGCCTGTTCTTCAAGTTCCGCATGCTCAGCTATTACGACGACGCGGGGTCATCGGCACACCCCAGCTTTGAGTTCGCGCCGCTGAACTAAGCTGCGCATCCGGAACACGCGGTCGACAGCCTGCCCGTGGGAGCACGGGCGGGCTTGTCAGACAGACTCAGGCTGTTAGCGTCGTAGGGCCACTGAACGCACGGAGCCCCCATGCCGACTGCACTGGTTGCCATTGCCGATGGCAGTGAAGATATTGAGACCGTATCGATCATCGACGTGCTACGCCGCGCCGAGATCGATGTCACCGTGGCCAGCGTGATGCCAGGTCGCCCGCAGGTCACGGCGGCACGCGGCACTCGCATCGAGGCCGATATGCTCATCGACGCATGCAGGGACCAGCTCTTCGATGCCATTGCCCTGCCCGGCGGCATGCCCGGCGCCGAAACACTCGGCAACTGCGACATGCTGATGGACATGGCCCGCGAACAACTGGACGCCGGCCGTGTGCTGGGCGCCATCTGCGCGGCCCCTGCGGTGGCGCTGGAACCCAGCGGCCTGCTGGCCCGCAAGCGCGTGACTTGCTACCCGGCCTTTGCCGAGCGCATCAGTTCAGGCACCTGGCTGGACGAGCCGGTCGTGCGCGACGGTCAACTGATTACCAGCCAGGGACCCGGCACGGCCATCGCTTTCGGGCTGGCCCTGGTCGGTGCGTTGGTCAGCGCTGAATCGGCCGAACAAATCGGTCAGCAAATGCTTGCGGCCTGAGCGCAATCAGCCGCCGCGCGCGCCCGACAAGGCCGGCGGAGGTTCGATCAGCGTACGCGGCACCCAGCCGGTGTCGCCCTCAGGCGTGCGGATTTCACACCAGTACTGACCGGCCTCCCGGCGCGACATGCAGTAGGACACATCGATACCCGTGCCACCAGACAGGCGCGTCAGCACATCGCCGCCAGGGCTACGGCGAACGATGACACTGTCCAGGGCATCGACGATCCGATCACCCTGAGCCGGCGCGCTGTCGCCGGAGGAGACCGTCGACTCCAGTGCCTGCAAGCGCAGCTCCAGCACGGCCAGACGGTCCAGCACGTCCTCCTGGTTCGCGAGGGTGCTGAACGTGTCGGTCTCATCGGAATTGACCACCGTGAACCAGCCAAACCCCGCCATGGCGACGTTAATCGCAAGCAGAATGGCCAGCCCCGTCACCAGCAAACGGCGCATGCGCGCCTCGTCGGGTTCGCCCGCAGGCCCGCGGGCCATTGATGCCAGGCCAAGAACCGCCGCGATAACGACAGCGGCCAGCAGAATCAGAATGACTGGATGCATGGCGCGATGACGCCTCCCCAAAAGTTGAAGCAGCAGCCTACCCGAAGCCTGCCCGCGACTCATGCCGTGATGCACCAACTGCCGGAATGGGCAACAATCCGCGCCCCGAATCCCTGGCCCAACTCACCATGATTGCCCGGCTGCGCCACCTTGTAACCAGTGAAGCCTTCAGCCGCTTCATCATCGCGGTCATCATCGTCAATGCCGTGACCCTTGGCATGCAAACCAGCACCACGCTGAACACGCGCTGGGGCGACTGGCTTGGCCGACTGGACCAAATTGCGCTGGCGATTTTCACGGTCGAGATCGCGTTGCGACTGCTGGTGATTCCGCAGGCATCGCTGCGTGACCCCTGGTTCTGGTTCGACTTCAGCGTGGTGGCGATTTGCTACCTGCCGGCCTCGGGGCCGCTGTCGGTGCTACGCACCTTGCGCCTGTTCCGCGTGCTGCGGTTAATCAGTGTGGTGCCCAGCCTGCGGCAGACGGTTCAGAGCCTGTTGGGTGCATTGCCTGGCATGGGGTCGGTCGTGCTGCTGCTGGGGCTGATCTTCTACGTGGGGGCCGTGATTGCCACCGAAGTGTTCGGCCAGGATTTCCCGGCCTACTTCGGCACGCTGGGCCGGTCGCTGTACAGCCTGTTCCAGATCATGACGCTGGAGTCCTGGAGCAACGGCATCGTCCGGCCCATTCTGGCCGAGTATCCGATGGCCTGGACCTTCTTCGTTCCGTTTATCGTGATCACCAGCTTTGCGGTGCTGAACATGTTCATCGGGGTCATCGTGTCGTCCATCGAGGCCGACAGCGAAGACCACCGCCGCGAGCACATGGCGGCCTTGGAAGCCCGGTTCATGGCGCGTATCGATGCGCTGGAGGCCCGATTAATGGCCGCTGGTGAACACGCCGAAGAGCGCAACGACAAGCCGGCACTGCCCTCCGATTAGCCGGACCGGCTAGCCGACAGCGTCTGTCTGCCAGGTGATGCGCGAGGCTTCGCTGACACTGTCGAAGCCGGCGGCGAACTCGCGCGCCAGATCGGTCTGCAACGCGCGTTGGGCGTCGGTGGTTTCCGGTGATGCGGAGGCACGACGGGCAGGATCCAGTTCAGCCACCGGTCCGACGATGGCCTCGAGTCCGATGCGGTCGCCGCTTTGCAAGCAGGCCAGCGCCGCCATGCCGTTGTCCGAGATCGTGAACTCGAACATGCCCTCGCCCACATGACGCAAGCAGCGTCGCTTGACCAGCACGCCGGCAGCCGCCGCAAAGTCGCCCTGACGCAGCGTTGTCTTGGCGGCCAAATGCGCCCAGTCGTGCGTCAGATCAATGCGATCGGCACGGCCGAGATCGCGCGCGGCGAGCTCATGCAGCAGTTCCAGCGTGGCGCATTGACGAAAATGTTCCGCCAATTCTTCATTCGCAGCTCGTCGCCGGTTGCCAGCAACAAGCCGGCCCCCGCGCCCGAACCAGGACAACAAATCCATGATCTTTCCTCCCGTGGCAGCGGCCGCTGCCAGACGCATAGTGTGCGAGTCGGCCGCTGCCCAGACAAGGCCAAGGTGAATGCTCGCCGCGCGCGCAGGCTTGTCCCATAATGCGCGGCCCTGTCGCAGCTGCTGCCCCGGACCGTCCATGATCCTGATGATCGACAACTACGACTCGTTCACCTACAACCTGGTCCAGTACCTGGGTGAACTGGGTGCAGACGTCGTGGTGCGTCGCAATGACGAGATCACGGTGGACGAGATCGAGGGCCTGGCGCCGACGCACATCATGATTTCGCCCGGCCCCTGTACCCCGAATGAAGCCGGCGTGTCGATGGATGTGATCCGACGTTATGCCGGCGTGTTACCCATCCTCGGGGTCTGCCTGGGGCATCAATGCATCGGCCAGGTCTACGGTGGTCGGGTGATCCGTGCCCGGCAGGTCATGCATGGCAAGACCTCGCCGGTGCACCACACCGGGGTGGGCGTCTTTAGCGACCTGCCGTCACCCTACGAAGCCACGCGCTATCACTCGCTGGTCGTGGACCGCGACGGCCTGCCCGACTGCCTGGAAGTCACCGCCTGGACGAGTCACGCCGATGGCAGCGTGGACGAGATCATGGGACTGCGACATCGCGAACTCCCGCTGGAAGGCGTGCAGTTCCATCCCGAATCCATTCTCACCGCGCATGGTCATGATCTGCTGCGCAATTTCCTGGCCATGCAGACAGCGCCGGTGGCGGCCTAGGACGCGAGCAGCCGCTCGATGTCCTTGATCGTCGCGCGACGAATCGGCGCATCGTCCACTGAAGAGATCGGCGGCTGGCGCCCCGCCCGCTCGGAGAAGACGGTTGCGGCCACCGGTGTGCCATCGAATTCGAACTCGCAGACCGGCCGTTCCTCGTAGACACCGCGGCGCACCTGCAAGCGCACCGCACCGGTATCGAATTCGATACCGTGATTCAGAAAGTGGATATCCAGTTCCTCCACCGCATCGGCGAACAGGTGTAGCTGGATATCGTGCTGGCGCGGCTCCAGTCCGATAGCGCCCGTCAACACGCCGCCCACCAGACGCGGCCGGAACTCGGCCAGCCACCGCATGACCCGAATCGCCTTGCGCCGCAGTTCGGCCAGTTGTTGCTCGAACGCGGCACCGCCAAAAACCTGCTGATACGCGAGCACCGCATCTCGAACATCGATATTGCGAGGCATGCCAGCCGCGGCTTCCGCCGGCAACGTCTCGGCGGCCTTTTCCTTGGCCAGCCGGTAGTCCTTTAAGCCGGTTTCACAAATGATGCGGGCGGCCTCGTTGGCCAGCGCCGCTCGCGCGCGGTCGACCGGAGGCATGTCAGAACAGGTCTTCGACGCTCTTGGAATCACCTTTGGGCCGCGACCAATCGGAGTAGTGATCCGGCGCCTTGGGCACCAGGTCGGCCGGGAAGGTCTCAAACACCGCATCCTCGGTGCCATAGGTCGCCAGCTCTCCGGTGGCCGGGTCAATGCGCACGGTGACCAGGCCCGGGGGGCGTTCCTGCGTAGACGGCGGCACACCATCCAGTGCGGTTTGCATGAAGTCGATCCACATCGGCAAGGCGGCCCGGCCACCCGCCTCGCCACGACCCAAGGGGCGCATTTGATCGAACCCGATCCAGGCCACCCCGACCAGATGGGCGTTGTACCCGGCAAACCAGGCATCGTTTTCGTCATTGGTGGTGCCGGTCTTGCCCGCCAGATCGCTGCGACCCAGCGACCGGGCGCGCCGCGCGGTGCCACGGGCTACCACATCCTGCATCATGCTGGTCATCAGCCAGGCGTTCTGCGCATCAATCACCTGGGGGGCGGGCCGAAGAATCGGCTCATCCACACCAGGCCCGCCCGGCAGCGGGTCCTCTGGCGATTGTTCACCGAACAGCATCCGCTCCTGCCCCGCATCGGCGGTGAT
This sequence comes from Abyssibacter profundi, assembly GCF_003151135.1. Classification (NCBI taxonomy): domain Bacteria; kingdom Pseudomonadati; phylum Pseudomonadota; class Gammaproteobacteria; order Chromatiales; family Oceanococcaceae; genus Abyssibacter; species Abyssibacter profundi. The sequence goes on along the minus strand of NZ_QEQK01000005.1, from coordinate 154,356 downwards.
CGGTACCGCCGGCTCCGCCTCGTCCAACGCCGGACACTGGCTGCAGCCGATACGCCGCGGTGGCATGGCGATTGGTTCACCCGTCGCCGACTCAATCGCATCCAGCCAGAAGGGATCAATGAGGTACCCGCCATTGGCAAACACCGCGTACGCCCGCGCCAGCTCCAGCGGCGACAGCACGGCACTGCCCAACGCCAGAGACAGGTCACGCGGCAGCCGGTCCTTGGGCAGGCCGAAGGCACTGATGTGATCACGCGCGGCATCAATACCCACTTGCCGCAACAGTCGGATGGACACCAGGTTGCGTGAATTGACCAAGGCCTCGCGCATGCGCGTCGGACCGTAGAACCGGCCCGTGTAGTTTTCCGGTCGCCAGGTGTCCTCGAGCGCAGGGTCGTCAAAGACCACGGGCGCGTCGTTAATGACCGTAGCCGGGGTCATGCCATTGGCCAAGGCCGCCGAGTACAACAGCGGCTTGAAGGCCGATCCAGGCTGACGCTGTGCCTGGACCGCACGATTGAACTTACCCAGGAAATAGTCGAAGCCACCGACCATGGCCTTGACCTCTCCCGTCACCGGGTCCAGCGCGACAAAGGCGCCCTGCACCTGGGGAATCTGGGCCAGACGCCAGATCTTGTGCCCCTGATCCGTGGTGACCGATTCCATACGAATCACGTCGCCCACCGACGGGCGATTGCCGGCCTTTAGGTCTGCCCACTCCAGTCCTTCGGCGGTGATCTGTTGATCGCCCAGCTCCAGCGTCCGGACATTGAGCGCCCCCTCTTCCCAGCCCAGCACGACCGCCTTGGGCAGCCCGCGGATGGTCGGCAGATCGCGCAGCTGCTCGCGCCAGGCCAGGTCGACGTCCGCATCGGCCCAGTCGGTGTCCTGATCGAAACCGGTTCGGGCCTCGGGGCCGCGATAGCCATGCCGCTGGTCATACGCCAGCAACGCCGTCTTGAGCGCCCGATCCGCCGCCCGCTGCAAACCTGAGTCCAGCGTGCTGCGCACGTGGAACCCACCGGTGTAGGCCTTGTCGCCGTAGCGCTCGACCATGTCGGCCCGCAGCATTTCCGCCACGTAGTCGGCGTCGATCTCGCCCAATCCCCGGGCCAGTTCGGCGGTGACCGGTGCGGACACGGCGGCATCGAACTGGCTGGCATTGATATAGCCCAGCTCACGCATGCGGCGCAGCACGTAGTTCCGGCGGATCAGCGCACGTTCCGGGTTGGCGATGGGGTTGTAGCTGGATGGTGCCTTGGGCAGGCCCGCGATCATGGCCGACTGGGCCAGGTTCAGTTCTGCGGCCGGCTTGCCGTAGTAAACCTCTGCGGCCGCGCCCACGCCGTAGGCCCGGTTCCCGAGGAAGATCTTGTTGAGGTAGCGCTCGAGAATCTCCTCCTTGCTCAACTGCTTCTCGATTTCCAGCGCCAGGTAAATCTCGCGCAGCTTGCGCTCGTAGGTTCGCTCGGATGTCAGGAAGAAGTTGCGGGCCAGCTGCATGGTAATCGTGCTGCCCCCCTGCGATTTCTCACCGGTCGTCGCCAGCACCCAAACCGCGCGCAGCAGCCCCTGCCAGTCCACGCCGGGGTGCTCGAAGAAGCGATCGTCCTCTGCGGCCAGCACCGCTTCGATCAGCGATTGTGGCAGCTGCTCATAGGACAGGGGCGCCCGCCGCTCGGCACCATATTCACGCATGAGGACACCATCGGCGGTGTAAATGCGCAGCGGCACCTGCAGTTCCAGATCCTCAAGACCGGACACGGTTGGCAAACCCGGCTTGTAGTAGGCACCCAAGGCGTAGAAACCGCCTATCGCCGCCAGAGCACCTATCAGCCCTAAGCCGGTGAGTATCGACAGACAAATCAGGATGATTCGACGCGAACGTCGTTTTGGCGAGCCGTCAGCTTGAGACATGGAGCGCAGGGTTTGGGCGTTGGATCAAGTATTTGTGCTCGTATCTTATTGTTGATTCCGAGTCACACTGGGCTATAGTTACGAAGCTGTCTCGCCTGTCGCAGACGGTCGGGTGGAACGCCTACAAAAGGGGGGTGTGCTCTAGCGCACAGTATACATGGGGATGCTAGACAAGCTCTTGGGCCGCGGCCCCGAACCCCTCTTGGGCATCGACATCAGTTCGAGCGCGATCAAGCTGCTGGAGCTGCGTCGCTCCGGCACGCGATACGAAGTCTCGGCCTTTGCCGTTGAGGGACTGCCGCCGGCCGCCGTGGTCGACAAGCAGATCAACGAACCCGAAGCCGTCGGCGAGGCCATTGCCAAGGCGGTGCAACGCGCGGGCACCAAGACCAAGCGCGCCGCAGTTGCGGTGGCTGGCTCATCGGTCATCACCAAGAACATCACCATGTCGGCGGCCTTGTCCGAATCCGACATGGAAGAACAGATCAAGGTCGAGGCCGACCAGTACATCCCCTACTCCATCGAGGATGTGAACCTGGACTTCCAGGTGCTCGGCCCCACGGAACACAGCGAAGACACGGTCGACGTGCTGTTGGCCGCCTGCCGGCGCGACACGGTCGAGTCGCGGATCACCGTGCTGGAGATGGGTGGGCTCACACCCGCCATTGTCGACATCGAGGCCTTCGTACTCGAAAACGCCTGCGAAGTCCTGACCCCGCAGATGCCGGATCAGGGCCGCGGCCGCACCATCGCCGTGGTCGACATCGGCTCCAGCGGCATGTCGACGCTGGTGCTGCAGGATGGCGAGGTGGTTCACACCCGGGATCAACAATTCGGTGGCCGTCAGCTCACCGAGGACATCATGCGTCACTACGGCATGTCCTGGGAGGAAGCCGGCAAGGCCAAGCGCTTCGGCAATTTGCCGGAGGACTATGCCGAGTCCGTTCTCGCCCCGTTTATTGAGGACATGGCCCAGCAGATCGATCGCGGCCTGCAGTTCTTCTTTGCCTCATCTGGCGAGGCGCAGCAAATCGACCAGATCATGTTGGCCGGTGGCTGCGCTGCCATTCCGAACGTGGACCAGACGATTAGTCAGCGCCTGGATATTCCCGTTGTCATCGCCCAGCCATTCGCGGACATGACCGTCTTGTCCAAGGCCAAGCCACAGTTGGTCGAACGCGATGCGACCAGCATGCTGCTGGCCTGTGGCCTGGCCCTGCGGGCGTTTGATACGCGATGAAGCAGATCAACCTACTCGACTGGCGCGAAGAACGGCGCGAACGGCTCAAGAAGCAGTTTGCCCAGGGCGCAATTGCAGGTGTGCTGGTGGCGGCCCTGGCGGTGTTCGGTGGCATGAAGTTCATGGACAGCGCCATTGACCATCAAACACAGCGCAACGACATGCTCAAGGCCGAGATCAAGGCCATTGATCGCAAGATCAAGGAGATCGAGGAGCTGGAGCGCGTCAAGGCCAATCTGCTGGCACGCATGCGCATCATCGAGGAGTTGCAGGCCAGCCGGTCGCAAACCGTCCACTTCTTCGACGAAATCGTGAACACCCTGCCTGACGGTGTCTTCCTGACGCTGATCCGACAGCAGGGGCAGTCCACGACCATTGAAGGGGTTGCTGAATCCAACGGCCGTGTGTCCACCTACATGAAGAATCTCGAAGCTTCGGAGTGGTTCGCCCAACCGCGACTGGTGGTCATCAAGACCCGCGCAGGTGAGGGCGGGGCGGGCCGCGCGAGCGACTTCACGCTGCAGGTCAAAAACACCCGGCGCAACGGCGATCAGGAGGAGGACTCTTGAACGCACGCGAGATATTTGACGAACTCCAGGGCCTGGATCCGAACAACCCGGGCGCATGGCCTGGCTACGCTCGCACCGGTGCGATCATCCTGATCATGGCCGCCATCATCGGCGCCGGCACCTGGTATCTGGTCAAACCCAAGTTCGCGGAATTGGAGAAGGTCGAGCAACAGGAAACCCAGCTGCGCGAAACCTTCGAGACCAAGCAGCGCAAGATCGCCAATCTGGATGCCTACAAGGCCCAGCTGGAGGAAATGCGCCGTTCATTCGGAGCGATGCTGCGACAGCTGCCCAACCGCACCGAGGTTGCCAACCTGCTGAATGATATTTCGCAGACCCGTGTGGCCAGCGGCCTGGAAGAAGAGCTGTTCCAGCCGCAGGGCGAGATCACCAAGGAGTTCTACGCCGAGATCCCCAACAAGATCACGGTGGTCGGCACTTATCACGAGATGGGCAGTTTCGTCTCCGGCGTCGCCGCCCTGCCCCGCATCGTGACCATCGATCAGGTGGAAATTCGCCCGGCTGCAGGGGGTAATCGCCGCAACCGGGGCAACGAAGCCCCCGGCGAATTGCGGATGCAGGCGTTGGCCAAAACCTTCCGCTATCTCGATGAAGACGACGAGGCGGGGCAATGATGCGAATTCTGCACCCCACGGCCCTGGTCGTTAGCGCCCTGCTCCTGGCCGCCTGTAGCCGTGACAATTCCGATCTGCGCGCCTACATCGATGAAGTGAAGTCCCGGACCTCGACCGTGGTGGAGCCGATCCCGCAGATCCGGCAGTACGAGCCCTTCGAATATATTCCCGGGGAGCGGCGCGATCCGTTCACGCCGCAGGTGCAGGAAGCCCCGAGTGGGCCGAGCCCCGAAAACAGCATCCGCCCGGATGCCAATCGCAATCGCGAAGCATTGGAAGAATTCCCGCTGGACAGCCTCCGCATGGTCGGAACGCTGACAACAGCCCGGGCAACCTACGCACTGATCCGTGCCCCAGACGGTATTGTTCACCGTGTTTCGGTGGGCAACTACATGGGTCAGAACTACGGCAAGATCACCGGCATCAGCGAGGCCGAAGTGAAGCTCGAAGAAATTATCCCTGACGGATTCGGCGGGTACATGAAACGTTCAGCGTCGATCGCGCTCAGCGAAAACTAGGGAGTGGGCAAGATGGCTCGATTTGCCAACAAACGATTTGCGTCCCGCCTGAGCGTCGGCGTTGCACTCATGCTCTCCGCGGTGACCGCGATGGCCCAGGGGCCGACGCGCGCCCTGCAGGACGTCAGCTTTACCGCCCTGCCCGGCGACGCGGTCCGCATCGTGCTGACCTTGTCGGAACCGGCCCCTGATCCGCGCACCTTCACCGTGGAAACGCCGGCCAGGTTGTCGCTGGATCTTGCCGACACCCGCAGTGCCATGGCGGAGCGCTACCAGAAGGTCAACATCGGCCAGGTCTCCAGCGTCGCCACAGCCGAGGCCCGCGGCCGCACCCGTGTCGTGGTCGAACTGGATCAGCTGGTGCCCTACACGGTCGACACCCGCGGCTCGCAAATCATTGTGGAACTGGCCGGCCGTCCGGAAGCGGCCCGCGCACGCAGCGCGTCGAGCAGCCGCGCGCCAGCTGCGCCCAAGCCGGAAATCACCAATATCGACTTCCGACGCGGCGAAACCGGCCAGGGCCGCGTCATCGTCTCGCTGACAGACCCCAAGACGCCCGTCGATGTTCGTGAGGAAGGCGGCCGCATCATCGCCGAGTTCAAGAACACGCGACTGCCGGATCGATTTGCGCGCCGCCTGGACGTGCTCGATTTCGCCACGCCGGTGAAGTACATCGATGCCCAGCAGGAAGGCATTCATGCACGCATCGTCGTCTCCCCAATCAGCAGCAGTGATTTCGAGCAGGTGGCTTACCAGTCCGGCAACGTCTTCACGTTGGAACTGCAGCCGCTGACCGTCGCCGAAATCGAACAGCGTGAGCGGGACAAACCGCAGTACACCGGCGAGCGCATTTCCCTGTCGTTCCAGAGCGTCGATATTCGCGCGCTGCTGCAGATCATCGCGGATGTCGCCGGCGTGAACATGGTGGTTAGCGACACGGTCTCTGGCGACATCGCACTGCGACTGCAGAACGTTCCCTACGACCAGGCGCTGGACATCATCCTGCGTACCAAGGGTCTGGGCATGCGTGAGGAAGGCAACGTCATCCTTGTCGCGCCCATCCAGGAATTGGCCGAGCGCGAACGGGTCGAGCTGGAAGCCCAGGCGCAGAAAGAGCAACTCGCGCCGCTGCGGTCGGAGATCGTGCAGATCAACTACGCCAAAGCGGGCGACATTGCCGCGCTGCTGACCTCGGAATCCACCTCGCTGCTCAGCGAGCGGGGCCGCGTGAGCGTCGACGAGCGCACCAACACCCTGCTGATCAACGAAACCCGCGAAAAGCTGGGCGAAATCCGCAACTTGATCGAGCGCCTGGATATTCCAGTTCGTCAGGTGCTGATCGAGTCGCGCATCGTCATCGCCAACTCGGATTTCACCAAGGAAATCGGCACACGCTTCGGCACATCGGTGGTCGCCACCAATGGCGACAATGGCCTGATCAGCTCTTCTGGCAGCCTGGAATCCACCGACGTCACCGTCAACGACTTCACCGACACCACGCCAGGCTTCCCGGTCCAGCTGGGCGCCCTGCAGGATCGCTTCAATGTCAGCCTGCCGGTGTCCGGCGCAGCGGGCAGCTTTGCGCTGGCCATTCTTGGATCCGACTACCTGGTGGATCTGGAATTGTCGGCCCTGCAGGCCGAGGGCCGGGGCGAGGTCATCTCCTCACCGCGCGTGATCACGGCCAACGCCAAGCAGGCCTCCATCGAGCAAGGTGTGGAGATTCCCTTCCAGGAATCCACCTCCAGCGGCGCGACTTCTATCTCGTTCAAGAAAGCCGTGCTGTCGCTAACCGTCACGCCACAGATCACACCGGATGAACGCGTGGTGATGGACCTGGCGGTGAATTCAGACAGCGTCGGCCAGCAGGTCGCGAACGTACTGGGTGGCACCATCCCGTCGATCGACACCCGCAAGGTCAATACCCAGGTGCTGGTCGAGAACGGTGAGACCGTGGTGCTGGGCGGCATTTACGAACAGACCACCAACCAGCTCGTGACCAAAGTCCCGCTGCTGGGTGATATTCCCGTGCTGGGCGCCCTGTTCCGTAACAAGCGCAACGTGTCGACCAAGCGCGAACTCCTGATCTTCATCACGCCGAAGATCGTCACCGAATCCCTGCAGGTCGACTAAGCCGGGGCCCGCATCAGCGGGCCCTTCGCTTCCTGGGGGTTTTGCACGCGATCCGGCGGCCAACGTGATATAAGGCCGGCATGACAGACAACACAATCCCGCGCCTGCGTGGCCTGCTGGCCATCGCCTTGCTGCCCATTCTGGCGGCCTGCTCCGACGACACACCCACCGGAGGCCTGCTGAACCAGCAGGACAGCGGTGGCGTGGATCCGGACGCCGACTACGTGCTGACGCTCGACGGGCCCACCTGCGTTTCAGCTGGCGCCACCAGCGAGCCGTTCACGGCATTGCTGACGACAGAACAAGGCGACCCCGTCTCCGACGTCTTTGTGCTCATCGAGCCATCGGTGGGTGACGAGCCCGCGGGCACGATTACCGCCACGGCGCCCGATGGCCGCCAGCGGGTGGGCGGCGCCAACACGGACGAAGACGGCGAGATGGTGTTTACCTATCGTGCCCCCACCGAGATTCGCACCGAAATCAGCGTCTCCCTGGAAGGCACGGCCGTCGTCGATGACGAAGTTCGCGGCGAGGATGCACTCTCGGTCCGGGTTCCGGCCCAACAAGCACCCACGGTGCGGGTCCAGGGCCCCATCAATACGGCCAGCGGCAACCGGATTCCCAGCGGCTCCCTGGAAGTCCAGGCCGGCGAGCTGGCTTCTGAGTTTCTGGTCACGGTGACATCGACCGGAAACTGCGACGGCACGACACAGCCGGTCCGTGGTGCCAATGTCGAGGTCCAGACTTCACTCACCGATTCGGTGATCCGCCAAACCGACCAGGAAACCCTGCTCGATGGCACCGCTGTCTTCGATTATCTGGCCCCCAGCACGGTCAATGCACGCACCGCAGACACGCTGACGGTCTTCGGCTCATCCGCCGGTGGCACCACCGAACGTGAGTACACCCTGTTCGTGCTCCCTGGCCCGCCGGACCCCTATGCCCGGATTACCTTGCGCGGCCCGACCTCGGTCCCGGCCGGCACGACGCAATCGGGCTACACCGCCACGGTTGAGCAGGTCCAGGAAGATGCCGACGGCAACGAGACGGTCTCCGCGCTACCCGATGTCAAGGTCGATCTCAGCAGCAGCGACGATGGCAGCTTCACCGTTCAGACCAATAGCGAGGGCCTGCGCGGGGTCACCGATGATTTCGGAGTCGTGCGCTTCGGTTTCGAACCAGCGGCCTCGGGGAATACGGCGCAGACGGTCGACCTGACCGCCACCGTCGCCACGGCCAACGATGCAACTGCGCTCGCGCTCTGTAATGAAACCGGCGCGCAGTGCACCGACAGCATCGAGGTCCAGGTCCAAGCCGACACCTTCAGCTTCACCGACCCCGAGTTCGGTGAAGGTGCCTTGGTGGGCCCGAACAATGCGGTCAACCTGGAGATCGACTGGCGAGATGGCAGCGGCGCCGGGGTCACCGGCTGCGTCGACCTCACCGCGCAGTTTGATGGCGCCTCGGGCACGTCCTTTGGACTGATCATCAACAACGACCCGGTGACGGCCAGCCAGACACGCCGCGCCCGAGTCGCCAACGGCGTGTTCGAGCGCCCCCACGCCGTGTACTCCGACCGCTCGGGCTTCGTCACCATCATTGCTGAAGACAATCGCGAATGCGCCAATGACCCGAATCCGCAGCTTGAGGCCAGCACGGGCGTCCAGTTCCAGGACGAGGTCTGCACGACAACAAGCGACGGTCGCAACTGCGTGGATTTGCAGGCACCGCTACGGGTGCTGACCTCGCCTGATGATGCCGGCAACCAGCGGACGGCGACGCTGACATTCGAGGTTCGGAACAATGCCTTCCAGCCGATTGATGGCGCCCAGGTGACGTTTACCATCACCTCAGCCGCCAATGCGGGCAACCCGAATGAACGGGTGTTCCCCGGTGGCGGCACCACCAATGCCAGCGGCGTTGCCACCTCGCGTTATTTCGTGCCGACATTCAACCCGCCACTGGGCGCCGACGAGATTCGTGAAGTCGACGTCCAGGCCTGTGTGCGCCGCATCGCGGCCGATGGCTCCGACAACGGACAGGTCTGCAGCACCCGGCGTATCGAGATCGTAGCCCCGCCCGAGGACTGATGACACAGGACAGCGCGCAGCTGACCCGGATCTTTCTGGTCGGACCACCGGGCGCCGGCAAGACCACGATCGGCCGGCGCCTGGCGCGTCTGCGAGCGTTGGAATTTGTCGACAGCGACCACGAGATCGAAGCCTGCTGCGGTGTCGATATCCCCTATATCTTCGAGATTGAAGGGGAAGCCGGATTTCGCCGCCGCGAAGCGAAGATGATCGACCGGCTGACGCAGCGCGACGACATTGTCCTCGCCACAGGCGGTGGCTCGGTGCTCATGGATGACAACCGGGCTTGTCTCGCAAGCCGCGGCTATGTGATTTATCTACATGCCACGCTGGAACAGCAGTTGCAGCGAACACGCAACAGCCAGGGGCGCCCGCTGCTCAACGCCGGCAATCGCAAACAGACCTTGACCACGCTGTTCCAGACCCGCGACCCGCTGTACCGGGAGATCGCGGACCTCATCGTGGAAACCCGAGGCCGGGCCGCCAAGGCCGTGGCCCAGGACATCCACCGTCACCTCAATACAAGCCAGACCGCGCTATGACCCGCACTCTGCAGGTGGAACTCGGAGACCGCAGCTACCCCATCGCCATCGGCCCTGACGTACTGGCGCACATCGACACCCGGGGTCAGCGCTGCCTGGTCGTCAGTAACGACACCATCGCACCGCTGCACCTGCAGACCCTGCTTGCCCAGCTGCCCGACGAGACGGCCACCTGCATTCTTCCAGATGGCGAGGCCCACAAGACGTTGGAGTCTGCTGCGGTGATCCTCGATGCACTCGCAGACGGCGGGTTCCACCGCGATGCCTTAATCATTGCCCTCGGTGGCGGGGTGATCGGCGATCTGGCGGGTTTTGCCGCCGCGGTCTATCACCGTGGGATCGACTTCATCCAGATTCCGACCACGCTGCTGTCCATGGTCGACTCCTCCGTCGGGGGCAAAACCGGCGTAAACCACCCCGCCGGCAAGAATCTGATAGGCGCCTTCCACCAACCGCGACAGGTGCTGGCCGACCTCAGCCTGCTCGCGACGCTACCCGACCGGGAATACGCGGCCGGATTGGCCGAGGTGGTGAAATATGCCGCATTGGGCGACCTCGATTTCCTGGCCTGGCTAGAAGTCCGGGTCGCCGCTCTACGTGCGCGCGATCACGCCGTGCTCAGCGAAACCGTCGAACGCTGCTGCGCCGCAAAAGCCCGCATCGTGGCGGCCGACGAACGCGAGCAAGGCCAGCGCGCGCTGCTTAACCTGGGCCACACCTTTGGGCACGCCATCGAGACGGCCAGCGGCTACGGCACCGTGCTGCACGGCGAGGCGGTGGCCATCGGCATGGTCATGGCCGCCGATTTGTCTCACCGGCTGGGCTGGACGAGCCAGCATGACGTGACGCGGCTGTCCAAGCTGCTTCAGGCTCTGGACCTGCCGACACGATCGCCGGACATCCCGGTCGACCAGTTCATCGCCCTGATGCAACGGGACAAGAAGGTGCTGAACAACCGCCTGAGGTTGGTGCTGCTCAAGCCGCTTGGACAGGCCCTGATCACCAGCGACGTGCCACCTGAGCCCCTGCGCGAAACCCTGCTGGCCGCGACCTGAGCATGCTGGCGCCCTACGCAGCGAGTTGTGAAACCAGCCGCGGCCGGCGCGTCAGCGAGACCCGCTCTCCGAATCGAACGGAATACCAGCGCGACCGGGATCGAATTGTCCACTGCGCCGCCTTCCGCCGCCTGGAGTACAAGACCCAGGTCTTCGTCAATCACGAAGGCGACCTCTTCCGAACCCGGCTGACCCATTCCGTCGAAGTCGCCCAGATCGCGCGGACGCTGGCGCGCTCACTGCGGCTGAACGAGGACTTGGTGGAAGCCATATCGCTGGCCCATGATTTGGGTCACACCGCCTTCGGCCATGCGGGCCAGGATGCGCTGAACGAATGCATGAAGCCCTACGGCGGTTTCGAGCACAACATTCAGTCGCTGCGCGTGGTCGATGTCCTGGAGAACAAGTACGCCGCCTTTCAGGGGCTGAACCTGACCTTCGAAACCCGCGAGGGCATCCTCAAACACTGCACACGGGCCAAAGCGAAACGGCTCGGGGATGTGGGCCAGCGTTTTCTCGACGGCTCGTTTCCATCGCTGGAAGCCCAGCTCGCCAATCTCTCGGATGAAATTGCCTATAACAACCATGACATCGACGACGGCTTGCGCGCGGGATTGCTGACCCTGGACCAACTGGTCGACGTGCCGTTGTTTGCGCGTTTCTACCACGAGGTTATGAACAGCTATCAATCGCTCACGCCCAAGCAGATCCGCCATGAAGTGATCCGGCGCATGATCAACTACCTGGTGCTGGACGTGATCGAGACCAGCCAAGCTGCACTGGACGCGCTGGGGCCCAAGAGTGTCGATGCCGTCCGCCAGGCCGGCCAGCCGCTCATCAGCTTCAGCCCGGAGGCCCGGCGCCTGAACACCGAACTCAAGCGGTTCCTCTATCAAAACCTCTACAGCCACCATCAGGTCTATCGCATCACCAGCAAGGCGCGCCGGGTGATCAAGGCCTTGTTCGACGCGTTTCTGGCTGACCCCAAGCTACTACCACCGAAGTTTTCGGACCGCGTCCCCGGCGAGCAGGCAGATCTCGAACGCAGAACCCGCGCTCGCCTGATTGCCGACTACATCGCCGGCATGACCGATCGATACGCCCTGGACGAGTACGACCGCCTGTTCGACCCCCGACGGCTGCGCTAGGCCGAATTTTGCGGCAGTGCGTCACAAATGGCGCAGGAAACCCTTGCGCAACGGGGCTTCGTTTGACGGTCATGGGCCCGTTTCTATAATGGCTGGTCCGCATGCCGCACTGCGGCAAATACTCGACGAGCGCCCTCACCGGCTGCAGCGCCAACCGCCTGCGGCCGCTTGGAGTGCCTCCCTCACGGACAGGCGTTGCGTATGGCAATGACACAGCAAGGGCTCTACCGCCCGGAATTTGAGCGTGACAACTGCGGTTTTGGCCTCATCGCCCAGATTGACGACCAACCCAGCCACTGGCTCGTTCAAACGGCGATTAGCGCACTTGCTCGTCTAACCCATCGCGGCGCCGTGGCTGCCGACGGCAAGTCCGGTGACGGCTGCGGCCTGCTGATGAAAAAGCCCGACGGCTTTCTGCGCGCAGTCGCCGAAGAACAGGGCATCGCCCTGGGCCAGGGCGATTACGCCGTCGGCAATATCTTCCTTTCGCAGGATGAGGCGGTTGCCGAGCAGTCCCGCCGCCAGCTGGCTGAGGCGCTGGAGGCCCGAGGCCTGACGCTGGCCGGCTGGCGCGAGGTGCCGGTGGACGAGTCGGCCCTCGGCGACCAGGCCCGGCTGACCAAGCCGCGCATCGAGCAGGTGTTCGTCACGGCACCGGACGACTGGCACATCTTCCAGTTCGAACTCGCCCTGTTCCGCGCCCGCCGCGCGGCCGAGAAGGCGATTGCAGACATCGACCCGGATTTCTACGTCACCACGCTGTCCTGCCGGATTCTGCTGTACAAGGGCCTGGTCATGCCGGCCTACCTGCCGGTGTTCTACAAGGACCTGAACGACGAGCGCCTGGCCTCGTCCGTCTGCGTATTCCACCAGCGCTTTTCGACCAATACGCTGCCGCGCTGGCCGCTGGCACAGCCGTTCCGCTTCCTGGCGCACAACGGCGAGATCAACACCATCCGCGGCAACCGCAACTGGTCGGTGGCGCGGGCGCGCAAGTTCGAAAGCGGCGACCTCGAGAACATCGAAGAGCTGATGCCGCTGGTCACAATGGACGGCTCGGACTCGCAGTCGCTGGATAACATGCTGGAAGTGCTGCTGGCCGGTGGCATGGACATCTTTGCCGCCGCGCGCGTGATGGTCCCGCCCGCCTGGCAGAACGTCGAGTTGATGAACCCCGACCTGCGCGCGTTCTACGAATACAACTCCATGCATATGGAGCCCTGGGATGGCCCGGCCGGCCTGGTGATGACCGATGGCCGCTACGCGGCCTGCGGCACCGACCGGAACGGCCTGCGTCCCGCGCGCTACGTGATCACCAAGGACCGCGTCATCACGTTGGCGTCCGAGATCGGCGTCTATGACTACGCACCTGAGGATGTCGTCGAAAAGGGCCGACTGCGCCCAGGCCAGATGCTGGCCGTCGATACCCAAACCGGCCGCGTGCTCTACCCCGACGACATCGACCGCGAGCTGGCTGGCCGCCACCCCTACAAGCAGTGGCTGAAGCACGGCGTTCGCCGGATCGAGTCCAAGCTCACGGAGACCGACCCCTGGTCGTTCTTCGACCGTACCGAACTAGCGACCTACCAGAAGCTGTTCCAGGTCACCTTTGAAGAGCGCGACCAGGTCTTGCGCCCGCTGGCCGAGGCCGGCCAAGAGGCCGTGGGCTCCATGGGCGATGACACCCCCTTCCCGGTGTTGTCACAGCAGCATCGCTCGCTATACGACTACTTCCGCCAGCAGTTTGCGCAGGTCACCAATCCGCCGATCGATCCGCTACGTGAGCAGATCGTCATGTCGTTGGAGTCTTGCCTGGGCGCCGAACGCAGCGTGTTCGAGGAAACACCAGACCGCGCCAAACGCCTGCTGGTGGACTCCCCCGTACTGTCCACCGGCAAGTACGAACAGTTGTTGGCGCTGGAAGATCCGGCCTATGCCAACGTACGTATTCGACTGGCCTGGACCGAAGACGAGGGCCTGGCTGCCGCCATCAACCGCATCACGCACGAGGCCGTCGAGGCCGTCCGCGGCGGCAAGGTGGTGGTCGTTCTCACCGATCGTGGCCTGACGCCCGGTGAGCTGCCGGTCCATGCCCTGATGGCCACCGGCGCCGTCCATCACGCACTGGTCCGTGAAAGCCTGCGCACCGACGCCAACATCATTGTCGACACAGCCACGGCCCGGGACTCGCATCATTTCGCCTGCCTGATCGGCTTCGGGGCGTCTTGTGTGCATCCCTATCTGGCCTATGAGTGCCTGTTCGACATGCTGCGCACCGGCGAGATTCGCGACCGTGAACGCGCCGACCTGGGCCGGGCCTTCCGCAAGGGCATTAACAAGGGCCTTTACAAGATCATGTCCAAGATGGGCATCTCGACGATTGCCAGCTACCGCGGCGCGCAGTTGTTCGAGATTGTCGGCCTATCGGACGAGATCGTGCAGCGCTGCTTCCCCGGCACCGTCAGCCGTGTGCAGGGCACCGCGTTCTCCGATATCGAGCAGGAGACGGTCGAGCTGGATCGACTGGCCCGTAACCCGCGCAAGCCATTGGTCCAGGGTGGTTTGCTCAAGTACATCCACGGCGGCGAATACCACGCCTACAACCCGGATGTCGTGTTCACGCTGCAAAAGGCGGTCAAGTCCGGCGACTTTGCCGACTATCAGGAATACGTGGACCAGGTCAGTGCACGACCACCCGCCGTGCTGCGCGATCTGTTCAAGATCAAGCCGCTGGGCGAGCCGATTCCGCTGGAGGATGTCGAGCCGGTCTCGGCCATTGTCCGACGCTTCGACTCCGCTGGCATGAGCCTGGGCGCGCTGTCGCCCGAGGCCCACGAAGCCCTGGCCATCGCGATGAACCGGCTGGGCGGTCGCTCCAACTCTGGCGAAGGCGGCGAAGACCCCTCTCGCTACGGCACCGAGCGCATGTCCAAGATCAAGCAGGTTGCCTCGGGCCGCTTTGGCGTCACCCCGCACTACCTGGTCAATGCCGAGGTGCTGCAGATCAAGGTGGCGCAGGGAGCCAAGCCCGGTGAGGGTGGCCAGTTGCCGGGCCACAAGGTCAACCAGATGATTGCCAAGCTGCGCTACTCCAAGCCTGGCGTCGCGCTGATCTCCCCGCCGCCCCATCACGACATCTATTCGATCGAGGATCTGGCGCAGCTCATCTTTGACCTCAAGCAGGTCAACCCTGACGCGCTGGTGTCGGTCAAGCTGGTTTCCGGCCCGGGTGTCGGCACGATTGCGGCCGGTGTGGCCAAGGCCTATGCCGACCTGATCACCATCTCCGGCTACGACGGTGGCACCGGCGCCAGCCCGCTCACCTCGGTGCGCTACGCCGGCACACCATGGGAACTGGGCCTGGCAGAAACCCACCAGACGCTGCGCATGAACGACCTGCGTGGCCGAGTGCGTCTGCAAACCGATGGCGGGCTTAAAATCGGTTCCGACGTCATCAAGGCCGCGATGCTGGGCGCTGAATCCTTCGGCTTTGGCACCGGCCCCATGGTCGCACTGGGCTGTAAGTACCTGCGTATCTGCCATCTGAACAACTGCGCCACCGGCGTGGCCACGCAGAACAAGGTGCTGCGACTCAAGCACTTCATCGGCCTGCCGGAGATGGTGGAGAATTTCTTCCGCTTCATCGCCGAAGATGTCCGCCAACAGCTGGCGGCCCTGGGGGCTCGCTCGGTCGAGGAACTGATCGGTCGCAGCGATCTGCTCGACATCGACCCGGGCCGCACCCCCAAGCAGAACAAGCTGGACCTGTCCCCCATTCTGTCGGTGGACAGCCTGGCCGATCCGCGCACGCATATTTGTGTCGAACCCCGTAACGAGCCCTACGACAAGGGTGAGCTGGCCGAAGAAATGGTGCAGACCTGCCTGCCGGCCATCGAATCCAAGTCGGGCGGGCGTTTTCCGTTCCGGATTGCCAATTACCACCGCTCCATCGGTGCGCGGCTGTCGGGCGAGATTGCCCGCCGCTACGGCAACGAGGGCATGGTTGACGCACCCATCACCATCGAGCTGAACGGCACGGCCGGTCAGAGCTTCGGCGTCTGGAATGCCGGCGGCCTGCATCTGGATTTGATTGGCGACGCCAACGATTACGTGGGCAAGGGCATGGCCGGTGGCCGGATCACCATCCGTCCCCCTGAAAAGAGCGCCTTCAAGACCCAGGACACGACGATCATCGGCAACACCTGCCTCTACGGCGCCACCGGCGGCACGCTCTACGCGGCCGGCCGCGCTGGTGAACGCTTTGCCGTGCGCAACTCCGGCGCCCTGGCCGTGGTGGAAGGCTGTGGCGACCACGGCTGCGAGTACATGACCGGCGGCGTGGTCTGCGTGCTGGGGTCGACGGGCGTGAACTTTGGCGCCGGGATGACCGGAGGATTCGCCTATGTGCTGGATCGCGATCGCCACTTCGTCGACCGCTACAATCACGAGCTCATCGATATACACCGGCTGGTTGCCGAACACATGGAAGGGCATCGGCATTACGTGCGCGACCTGATTGCCGACTACGTCAAGGTGACGGGCAGCCAGTGGGGTGCCGAAATTCTCGACGACTGGCGAGACTGGGTTGGCCGTTTCTGGCTGATCAAGCCCAAGGCCATCGATATCGGCGATCTGCTCGACGCCATCCGCCAGGCCGCCTGATTTCAGGCGCCCCCATGCCCGCCTTCGGGCGGGCCGACCACCCCTGCAAGGGCCAGTAAATGGGTAAGAACACCACGCAATTCCTGGATGTGCCGCGCCACGACCCGGCCAAGACCTCGGTGGAAGTCCGGATCAAGGACTTCCGCGAGATTTACGCCAGTTTCGATGCCGAATCCGCAGCCCAGCAGGCCGGGCGCTGCCTGTCCTGTGGCAACCCCTACTGCGAATGGAAGTGTCCGGTCCACAACTACATTCCCAACTGGCTCAAGCTGGTTGAGGAAGGCAACCTGTTCGAAGCGGCGGAGCTATCTCATAAGACCAACTCCCTGCCCGAAGTCTGCGGGCGCGTCTGTCCGCAGGACCGGCTCTGCGAGGGTGCCTGCACCCTCAATGACGGGTTCGGCGCTGTCACCATCGGCAATGTCGAAAAGTACATCTCCGACGAGGCCTTCAAGCAGGGCTGGCGCCCGGACATGTCCCAGGTGGTGGCCACGGGCAAACGCGTCGCCATCGTCGGGGCCGGACCGGCCGGCCTGGGCTGCGCCGATGTGCTCGCCCGTAACGGCGTGCAGGCCGTGGTCTTCGACAAGTACGACGAGATCGGCGGCTTGCTGACCTTCGGTATCCCGCCCTTCAAGCTGGAAAAAGAGGTGGTGCGCAATCGCCGCACGATATTGGAAGGCATGGGCGTGGAATTCCGCCTCGGCGTCGAAATCGGCAAAGACCTGCCCTTCCAGTCGCTGCTTGATGAGTATGACGCCGTGTTTCTGGGCATGGGCACCTACACCTACATGAAGGGTGGGTTCCCCGGTGAAGACCTGGAAGGCGTGTACGACGCGCTGCCCTATCTGGTCTCCAACATTAACCGCGAACTGGCGTTGGAAGATCATCCCAGCGAGTTCATCGACATGGCAGGTCAGAAAGTCGTCGTGCTTGGCGGCGGCGACACGGCCATGGACTGCAATCGGACGGCGGTTCGCCAGGGTGCCGAGCGTGTCCTCTGTGCCTATCGCCGCGATGAGGACAACATGCCCGGCTCCCGCCGCGAGGTGGCCAACGCCAAGGAAGAAGGCGTGCAGTTCCTGTTCAACCGCCAGCCCATCGAGATTGTCGGCGACGGCCGTGTCGAAGGCGTGAAGGTCGTGCAGACCCAGTTGGGTGCGCCGGACAACCGCGGCCGCCGCAGCCCCGAGCCGGTCCCCGGCACCGAGGAAGTCATCGAGGCTGATCGCGTGATCATCGCCTTCGGTTTTCGTCCCAATCCCGCCGAGTGGTTCACCGATCATCAAATCGGCATCCACGACGATGGCCGGGTGCAGGTCAAGCGCGCCGGTGAGGGTCATGTCTTCCAGACGGACAATGCCAAGGTCTTTGCCGGTGGCGACATGGTCCGCGGCTCCGACCTGGTGGTCACGGCCGTGTTCGAGGGACGTCAGGCCGCCGACGCGATTTGCGAATACCTGGGCGTCTAGGCGCCTGGCCCAGCCGAGACGAGCCCCATGACCGAAACCACCGCCCGCCAGCGGCTGATTGTTGCGCTGGACCTACCCAACGCGGCCTCCGCGCGCGGGTTGGTTGCATCGCTGGACGGCGCGGCCGGCTACTACAAGGTTGGCCTGGAACTGGCGATGGACCCCGGCTACTTCGATCTGGTGGCCTGGTTACGCGAACAGGGTCACCAGGTGTTCTGTGACCTCAAGCTGCACGATATTCCGGCCACGGTCGGCCGTGCGGTCAGCCGGCTGGCCGATTCCGGCGCCAACCTGCTGACCATCCATGCCGGCCAGCAGGCCATGCTGGAGGCCGCCGCCGAGGCCAGCGGTGCCGAGCTGCAGGTCGTTGCCGTCACTGCGCTGACCAGCCTGGACCAGGCCGACCTCGCCGATCTGGGCATCAACACACCGGTCGATGAACTGGTCCTGCGGCATGCGCGCCGCGCCCGTGACGCCGGCCTGGACGGCGTGGTCTGCTCGGGGCATGAAGTCCGACGCGTCCGCGCGGCACTCGGCCCGCAGGCGTTGGCCGTGACCCCGGGCATCCGTCCGGCGACCAACGCGGTAGGCGACGGTGATCAGAAACGGGTGATGACACCGGCTGCCGCCATTGCGGCCGGCGCCAGCCATATCGTGGTCGGGCGACCGATTCGCGATGCCGCCGACCCCGCCGCCGCCGCCCGCGCAATCGTGGCGGAGATCGAACAGGGACTGGCCGAACGCGCAGCCTGAGTGACGCGACCGCCCCCAAGCTTTTAGACTCCCGTCATGGACTCTCCTCACCGCTTTATCCGCGCGCTGCGTCGCCAGCCCGTGGACACCACGCCCGTCTGGATCATGCGTCAGGCCGGACGCTATCTGCCCGAGTACCGCGCCACCCGTGCCGAAGCTGGGGACTTTCTTACCCTGTGCAAAACGCCGGAGCTGGCCTGCGAAGTCACCATGCAGCCGCTACGGCGATTCGAACTCGACGCGGCCATCTTGTTCTCCGACATCCTGACGATTCCGGATGCCATGGGCCTGGGCTTGTCGCTGGTGGAAAAACAGGGCCCCCGCTTTGATCGGCCGGTACGCGATCTCAGCGCTATTCAGGCACTGGGCGTTCCCGACCCCGAGGATGATCTTGGCTATGTGATGGATGCCGTGCGCCTGATCCGCAAGACGCTGGACGGTCGCACACCCCTCATCGGCTTTGCCGGCAGCCCCTGGACACTGGCCTGCTACATGGTCGAGGGCCAGGGTTCGCGCGACTTTGCCCGCATCAAGACCCTCGCCTATGACCGGCCGGATGCGATGGCGCATTTACTGGATATTCTGGTCGAGTCCATCACGCTTTATCTCAACGCCCAAATCGCTGCCGGGGCGCAGGCCGTACAAATCTTCGACACCTGGGGCGGTTCGTTGTCCTACGACGCGTACCGGCGCTGGTCGCTGGAGCCCATGCAGCGCATCGTCGCTGGCCTAGACCGCGGCCCTGAGGATGCGCCCGTCATCCTCTTCACCAAGGGGGGCGCACCCTGGTTGGAGCAGATCGCCGACGCCGGCGCGGATGCCCTGGGCCTGGACTGGTGCTGCGATCCGGCCGACGCCCGACGCCGAGTCGGCCACCGCGTCGCGCTGCAAGGCAATCTGGACCCGGGCATCTTGCGTGCCGACAATCACGTGATCGAACGCGAGGTGGCCCGCACGCTGGACGCCTTCGGCCCACAGCCGGGTCATGTCTTTAACCTGGGGCACGGCATCACACCGGACATTCGTCCGGATGCGGTCGCCAAGCTGGTCAATGCCGTCCACGGCCACCCGTTCGAATCGGCCTGACCCCGGGCCGCTGCAGGTCCTGCGCCTGCAACTCACCGCCGCCGTCACGCTGACCCTGGCCGTTCTCTGGCTGGTCGGTTGCTTCGGGCTGCTACTGCCCTTCGCGCTGATCAAGCTGGCCCTGCCTTTCGAGCCGATTCGTCGATGGACAGCCGGACGCATGGACCGGGTCGTGGGCCTGTTCTCCGGGGGGCTGGGACGGTTGCTGCACTGGATGCGCGTCGGGGGCTACCGGCTGGAGGTCGACGGTGCGTTGCACCAGGACCGGACGTACCTGCTGATCTGCAACCACCAGTCCTGGGTGGACATCGTCTATCTGCTCATCCTCCACCATCGCCGTATTCCGTTTCCGCGGTTTTTCCTTAAACGCGAGCTGCTGTGGTTTCCCATCATCGGCTTCGCCTGTTGGGCGATGGACTTCCCGTTCATGCGCCGCTACTCCTCTCGCCAGCGGGCCGCCAACCCCGCACTGGCGCAGCGCGACCTGGACACCGCCCGCAAGGCCTGTGAGCGCTACCGGAACACGCCGGTCACCATCATCAACTATGTCGAGGGCACGCGACTGTCCCGCGCCCGCCATCAGGCGCAGCAGTCTCCGTGGCAACACCTGCTCCGCCCCCGGGCAGGCGGCATTCATTACGTCATGTCGGCGATGGGCGACCAACTGGCCGGCGTCATCGACACCACGGTGGTCTATCCCACGCCCGAGGGGCCCGGCTTTTGGCGGTTTCTTACCGGCGCGGAGCAGCCTGTGCTCATCCGCATGCGTCTGCGTCCGGTCCCGGCCGGGCTTGCGATGGAAGACCCCGATTCACGCCAGCGCGCCGAGGCCTGGATCAATGGACTGTGGGACGAGAAAGACGCCGACATCGCTGCGATGCGCCGTGAACTGCCGCCCTAGGCAGGCAGCGGGCCGGCGTTGGTTATACTCACGCGCCGCAGCATCGGCGCCACAGGTTCCTGGCCTCGGTGCACCACGCTCCAGAGAATGGCCCGCATGCCCATGACCCGCTTTCCTGAAGTCCGACAACTCGATCACCAGGCCATGGAGGCCGAGCGCCTCGATTGGTGGTCCCGCGAGCAGATCTTCCAGCGTTCCATCGAGCAACGGGCTGATGCCCCAACCTTCACGTTCTACGAAGGTCCGCCAACGGCCAATGGCCGTCCCGGAGTGCACCATGTGCTGGCGCGCACGATTAAGGACACGTTCTGTCGCTATAAGGCCATGCGCGGCTACCGCGTCGACCGCAAGGCCGGCTGGGACACCCACGGCCTGCCCGTGGAGATCGAGGTCGAAAAGAAGCTGGGTCTGAAGTCCCGCGAAGACATCGAGGCCTATGGCATTGCCGAGTACAACGCCGCCTGCAAGAACAGCGTCGGCGAGTACACCGAGCTGTGGAACACGCTCACCCAGCGTATGGCCTATTGGGTCGATCTGGACAACCCCTACGTCACCTACGACAACCACTACATCGAATCGGTGTGGTGGCTGCTCAAGCAGCTATGGGACAAGGGCCTGATCTACAAGGGTCATAAGATTCACTGGTACTCGCCCGGCACCGGCACCGTGCTATCCAGCCATGAGGTCAGCCTTGGCTACAAGGAAGTGGCTGACCCCGCCGTCATCGCCGCTTTCCCGCTGGTCGATGACCCCGGCACGGCGTTTCTCGCCTGGACCACCACGCCCTGGACCTTGATCTCCAACCTGCTGCTGGCCGTTGGCCCCAGCATCACCTACGTCAAGGCACAAACCGAATCTGGACGGTACATCGTCGCCGAAGCCCTGGCCGCCCAGGTGCTGGGCGAAGACTTCGAGGTGCTGGAGCGCATGACCGGGGAGGCCCTGGCCGGCACCCGCTATACCCCTCCTTTCGATCACTACGTCGGCCATCCCGGCGCCCACGTGGTGGCGACGGCTGACTACGTGACCACCGAAGATGGCACCGGCATTGTGCACACCGCGCCAGCCTTCGGCGCCGATGACTTCGAGACCGCTCGCCGTCTCGGTGTGGACATGGTCAACCCGATCCGTCGCGATGGCCATTTTGAGGACGACATCCCGCTGGTCGGTGGCCTCTGGTTCAAGGATGCCGACAAGCCGATTTGCCGGGACCTGAAAGAACGCGGCCTGCTCTTCAAGCGGGACCAGTATCTGCACAACTATCCGCATGACTGGCGGCGCGGCACGCCGTTGATGAGCTACCCGGTGGAGAGCTGGTTTGTCCGCACCACCGCCGTCAAGCAGCGGCTGGTCGAGCTGAACGAGCACATCGGTTGGCAGCCCGAACATGTCGGCCGCGGCCGATTTGGCGAGTGGCTGAAGAACAATGTCGACTGGGCCTTGTCCCGCCATCGCTTCTGGGGCACCCCATTGCCCATCTGGGTCTCCGACCGGGACCCCGAGCAGGTCGAGATGATCGGCTCCATCGAAGAACTCAAGGCCAAGGCCGGCGACGCCTGGCCGGGCGACGAGGCTCTGGACCTGCATCGCCCGTTTGTTGACGACATCACCTGGCCGGATGGCCAGGGCGGCACCATGCGCCGTGTTCCGGAAATCATCGACGTCTGGTTCGACTCGGGCGCCATGCCCTTCGCCCAGTGGCACTATCCGTTCGAGAACAAGGACGCGTTCGAACGCAATTTCCCGGCGGACTTCATCGCCGAAGGCCTGGACCAGACCCGCGGCTGGTTCTACACCCTGCACGCCATCGCCACCCTGGTGATGGACTCGGTGGCCTACAAGAACGTGGTCGTCAACGGCCTGCTGCTGGACGCCAAGGGCGAGAAGATGTCCAAGTCCAAGGGCAATACGGTCGACCCCTTCGAGGCCCTGGACCAGCATGGCGCCGATGCCGTGCGCTGGTATCTGATGGCGGCCTCGCCCCCCTGGGACAGCACCAAGTACGCGGACGCCGGCATTGTCGAAACCCGGCGCAAGCTGTTCATGACGGTGACCAACGTCTACAGCTTCTTCGCCAGTTACGCCAACATCGATGGCATCGACCCGACAGCCGACCCGGTCCCCGTCGCCGAGCGTCGGGAACTGGACCGCTGGATGCTGTCGCGCCTGCACAGCACGACTGCCGAGGTGATCGAGGCGCTCGATGCCTACAACCCGACCCGGGCGGCCCGGGCCATCGAGTCGTTGGTCGATGCTCTGTCCAATTGGTACATCCGCCGCTCACGACCGGTGTTCTGGGCCGGCAAGAAAGACACCGGCATCTCGGACCAAGACAAGCGTGCGGCCTACCAGACCACGCATGCCGTGTTGCTGGGCATTGCCCGGCTGATGGCCCCCATCGCCCCGTTCTACGCCGACTGGCTGCATCAGGCCCTGCTCGCCGATGACTCGGCGGCCAGTTCCGTGCATCTGGCCGATTTCCCCGAGCCCCAGCAGGCCGAGATCGACCCGGCGCTGGAACACCGCATGGCACTGGCGCGCACGATCGTCTCGACGACGCTGGCGCTGCGCAACACCCACAAGCTCAATGTCCGCCAGCCGCTGGCACAGGTCTCGGTTGTGCTGGAACCGGGCGTCGAACGCGAGGCCATCGAGCAGGTGCGTGACCTCATCCTCGATGAGGTCAACGTCGAGGCGCTGGACTATGTGGACGGCCGCTCTGAGCTCATCCAGCGGACGGTCAAGCCCAACTTCCGTGTCCTGGGCAAGCGGGCCGGCAAGCAGATGAAGCAGCTGGCCGGCCTGATCCAGCAACTCGATGAGTCACAGATCAACGCCGCCGCCGACGGACAGCCGATTACCGTGGAGCTCGGTGGTCAAGCCTTTGAACTGGCTGGCGACGACCTGATCATCGAAACCCAGGGCGCCGAGGGCTGGGCCGCACTGCGTGAAGGCAGCATCACCGTCGCCGTGGATACCACCATGACGCCGGAGCTGCGTGCCAAGGGCCTGGCCCGCGAGGTCATCAACCGCATCCAGAATCTGCGCAAGCAAGCCGATTTCGCCGTTACCGACCGCATTCGGGTGCGCTGGCAGGCCGATGGCGTTCTGGCCGAAGCCCTGGAGACCCACGGAGACTGGATTGCCCGGGAAACCCTGGCAACCGAGCTTGCCCCGGGGGATGTCGACGCGGCGATCAGCGAGTCCTTCGACCTGGATGGCGCAACACTGACATTGGACGTCACGCGGCTTTGATGCACCAGCCGCCGCTGCTTCGCAGAGACCGTGCGCAGCGGCGTTCCTGATGCAGGGCGCTGCGACCTGCCGCCGCCCAGCCGATTGACGACGCCCGACCGACCACGCGGCCGTGACGGCCTGTCGTCTGGTCGCCACGTCCCACGGCGCCACAAGCTGTCATAAAGCCGCAACAATCCGGCTTGTGATAACGACCGGGCGTGACCCGGCTGACCTTGGGGGAGACATGAACTATCCGACTTATCTTCGGCTCGGCGGACTATTGCTGGGTGGCTTGCTCACGGCCTGCGGAAGCAGCGGAGGCGGCGGAGACGCGCCCGGACCGGTCAACGGCGGCGGCGAAACCCGCGATGGTGTCGTCGAGCAAATCGTCCTTGATTCAGCGGTGGATGGCGAAGCCATTGCCATCACGCTCATCGAACCGACGACCGTGACCGAGGGCGCCACCTACCCGCTCATCCTGCATAGCCACGGCTATGGCGGCTCGCGTCAAACCACCCGCCCGGGCGATGACAGCCTCATGGGCCGTTTGCTCAATGCCGGTTACGGCGTCATCAGCATCGACGAACGCGGTCACAACGAGTCCGGCGGCACCATCCGAATTCTGGATCCGGCCCTGGAGGGCCAAGACCTGCTGCAGGTGCTCGACTGGGCCGAAGCCAATCTGGATTGGCTGGCCTATGACCCGACGGGTCTGGACACCGGCCTGGGCAAGGGCAACCCCTTAATCGGTGCCATCGGCGGCAGTTACGGCGGTGGCTACCAACTGTTGATCTACGCCATCGACGCCAAGCACCGTCTGGATGCCATCGCCCCTGACATCACCTGGCATGATCTGCGGTACAGCCTGTTCTCGGGCAACGTCTTTAAGTCGTTCTGGGCCACGCTGCTGTCGGCAGGCGGGAATCTACCCCCCAACACCCAGGATGCCCAGGTCAACCAGGGCCTGCTGGAGGGCCTGACCCTGAACATGCTGAGTGAGGACAATCTGGCGCTGCTGTACCAGAACAGCCCGGCCTCACACTGCAACGGCGACAACGCCTTTACCGCGCCCGGCGGGCTGACGGCAATCGATGCCTTCATCACCCAGAGCGCCCAGGACACGTTGTTCAACTTCAACGACGCCTATCACAACTTTCGCTGTCTCTCCGAGCAGGGCGGCGATGTTCGCCTGTTCACCAAGGCCCAGGGCCATGGCGTGGACAATGGCGATGGCGGCGACCACTGCGGCGACATCGAACGTGCGGACGCCACCTTCGCCTGGTTCGAAGAGAAACTGTACGGCCGCGCCAATGTCGCGGATTTCGTTCCGCCGATCTGCCTGATGCTCGGCGGCTCAGGTGACGATGCGGTGGTGGTGAACGCGGTCAGCGTCGGCGGCACCGATGTGGCCCTGGAGACCATGAGTGTGACCACCGGCGAAGTCGGGGGGCTCAGCCCCATCCATGTCTCGGTGTATACGGCGCCGCCGGGCGGCGATGTCGTCGCCGGCATCCCGCGGTTGGACATCACGGTGACCGATCCGCTGCTGGGCGACGCCGGCGTGGGCGATCCGATTTTCTTCCTGTCGCTGACCAAGCGCAGTGAGGGGACAGACGTCGTCCTGCAAAACCAGTATCGCCCCGTGCGCGGCTACGGCGCGTTCAGCATCGAACTGAACGGCGTGTTCGCGCGGCTGGCGGAGGGCGATGAGCTGCTGCTGACGGTCCAGGGCGGCGTACTCGACCAGTATGCGGGCTCCTCGGGGCTGGTCGGTCAGGTCAATGTCGAAGGCACGCTCTCGCTGCCGTTGATTGGACCCGCCGCACCCGCGCCCTGATCCGAGGCCGACGCCGGCCCGAACCGGCGTCGGCCCGACCGATCCACCGTCACATAAGGCAGGCCCAGCTGGTCCAGCCAACGCTGCCCTGCCTGCGCGCCATGCACCAGCGCCACGGTGGCCGCAATGCCGGCGATCAGACAGCTCTCGGCCTGGACCGACACGGCCGCCAGGCCCTCTTCGGGGGGCCAGCCGGTGCGGGGGTCGAGTACATGCCCGTAGACGCGATCACCAACGCGGATGCAGCGCTCATACATGCCGCTACTGGCAAGCCCGCCCTGTCCCAGCGCGATACGGGCCACAGGCTGCGTGCTGCCCAGGGGATCGCGAATACCGACCTGCCACGGCGCGCCCCTGTCATCCGGCCCGATGACGGCCAGGTCTCCCCCCAGGTCGACCAGCCCATGCCGGGCGCCAGCCGCACGCGCGGCGGCTGCCGCCGCATCCGCGGCGTACTCCTTCACAAAACCGCCAAAGTCCAGCTCCATGCCGGCCGGCAAGCGCAGGGTGTCCCCATCCCAACCCACGCGGCTCCAGCCAACATCACCCAGACAGGCTCGGACTGCATCCGGCGTGGGCAGGCGCCCGCTGCGAAAATCCCAGACCCGACGCAGCACGCCGGCCGTGATGTCAAAGCCGCCCTCGCTTTGCTCGTAGGCCGCCTGGGCAAAGTCCAACAAGCGCGCGGTTTCCGGGTCGGCCTTCCACCCCTGGGGGGCGCCGGCTGAGCGATTGGCCGCTGACAACAGGCTGTCGGGGCGATAACGGGAATACCGGGCCTCGAGGTCGTCCACGACCCGCCGGGCGGCGTCACAGGCCGCCTGGGTCTGCGCCTGCACCTTGCAGGGACAGCCCATGGCGTGAAACTCCACGGCCTGCATGGTCACGCTCAGAATGCGTACTGCAAACCGACCGCGAGCACCGTGAAATCGACCAGCCCCGGGTTCTCGGTGACCACGGAGCCCACTGCATAGTCGCCGCTGCTGTCGTAGCGCTCGAAGCTCGCCGTCAGGCTGAGCTGCTCCCAGCGATATTCGCCGGACAAGCCCAGGGTCACGGCCCCATAGGGCGACAGCCGGTAGTCGCTGGAATACAGGTTGTCGTCCCGGCGGGCACGGAAGAAGGGCTGGTAGAAAAAAGCCTGGCTCTGGCTGTAGTAGCGCAGGCTGGGCGTCAGCGTCAGCCGCTCGCCGACGCCCTGGTACCAGGCCAACGACAGCGTGTGCGACACCACGTTCCAGTCGTCACCGTAAAGCCGATAATCCAGGTGCGCCGTGGCGCCAACGCCGGCATACCGCCGACGCAGCCGGGTGGTCCAGGCAGCCGTCCATCGGCCGTCGGGCCGCGCGTCCTGACGCAGGTCGTCCTCGACCGAGACCAGCTTGTAGGGGTCGGACAGGTAACCGTCCAGATAGCTGACGGACAACGCCGTCTGAATCACGGTCTTGGGCCCGAGAATCTGGGAGATGCCCCCCAGCACTGTCATCGACTGCTTGTCCTCATCGTCGGGCCGACTGGGGAAACGGGTCTGCGCATCCGTGGGCGTAATGCGATCGGATGAGACGCCACCCCCCAGGGTGTAGGCGGTCATCTTGTCAGCATCCTCCCACTCGACCTCCAGCCCCAGGTTGTGGGACTCGTAGTCATTCTCTGTGGACTGCCCCAGCGACAACGAAACCCGCCGCCCGGCTTCGTTATACCGGGACAGCGACAGCAGGATGTCCGTCCTCGCGTCGTCAATGGTTGCGCCGCTCATGACCTGCACCGGGCGGCCATCGGCATCCGGCTGCACAAACCAGGGCGAGGCCCCGGACATGGTTTCGTAGGCCACATCCAGCGCCACGGCAAAGTGCTCGCCCAGCGGGGCGCTGGCACGAAACTGGCCCACCTCGATGTCATAGCGCTCGGTGGTGTCGGAAGACACCTGCGCCGGGTCCAGTTCGGCCTCGTCGTAAAGGGCCGTCCGCAAGGACACGCGGGTGGTCTCGTCACGGGTGGCCGCCGCAGCCTGGTAGGCCGGCAGGGTCATTGCCGCCGCGGTCAGGGCCTGGAGGGCGGCACTGCCGGGGCGTTTTTTCTGATCGGTCATCCTGGGAGTCTCCGGTTCCCGCGAGCAGGCTGGCGCCCGGCTAATTGCATCCGCAACCGCCGCCACCGACGCTGGCACCGCCGGTGGAGGCTTCCTTGCTGAAATAGACATGCGATTCCAGCTGCGCCGCCAGTGGATCGGGTTCCCAGGCCATGGTCGGCTCGGCCAGATGCCCTCGCTCCCAGGGTTTGAGGGGAGTCACCGAACAGCCAGCCAGCATGAACAGGGCTGCCATGAGCGTCACGCCGGTGGTGTACCGCGACCGCATCAGGGCTGCCCGTTCATGGTCTGGACCAGTTGCTTGCGAATCTCCGATATCTCCGACGGACGAAAGCCCTCGTGCCGCCAGGTCACCACGCCCTGCGGATTGATGATGAACGAGGTCGGCATCGTCGGAATCTTATAAACCGCGGCCAGGCTGGCCTCCGGGTCGGTGATCACCGGATAGCTCACGGGATAGCGCTTGAGAAACCGGCGTGCCGCCTCGGGGTTCTCATCCAGATTCACGGCGACAATCTCGAACAGATCGGGATAGCCGCCAGCCACCAGGTCACTGCGCAGCTGATCGAGCATGGGCAGCGACTGCTTGCAGGGCCCGCACCACGACGCCCAAAAATCCAGCAAAACGGTCTTGCCGCGCAGATCCGCCAGATCCAGCGTCTGGTCGTAAAGCAGCCGTTCGCCGCGGGTCTCGGGCGCCACCTGACCCAGCTCCACCGCGCTGGCGGTCACCGCCCCCAGCAAGCCCATTACCGCGAAGATCCATCGTGTCATGCGTATAGCCCCTGCAACGGCCCGTCTCCGTGGCCGGTGTATCCGAAACTGTTGATGGGGATGCCCACCGCGTTGGCAATCGACACCAGCAGTTTGGCATGCGTCTCGCCGTCGCCATTGTGCGCCGAGGAATAATCCAGTGCCCGGCCGGTCTCCAGACCACCGGCGCGACCCGCCAGCACAAACGGCATATTGCGATGGTCATGCCGCGAGGAGTGACCCAGCTCAGAACACAGGAAGATCACGGTGTTGTCGAGCAGCGTCCCGTCACCCTCCGGTTGCGCATCGAGTTCACGCAGCAAGTACGCAAACTGCTCGGTGAACCAGCGCTTGTAGAGCACGAAATTCTCGGCCGAGGCCAGGTTGCTGGCGTCGAAATGCGAGGAATCATGATGCCGCTGCGAAGCACCGGTCTCCGGTTGCAAATGCGTGGGGCTAACCGGGTGCGACCACTGCAGCGACAGGCTGCGCGTCATGTCGCAGCTGAGCGCCTGCACGGCGAGGTCCATCTGCAACTTGCCAACGGTGGCGAACTGATCATCCCGATCGTGATACTTCGGGTAGCTGTTATACCCCTCGGGGATGGTCCAGCCTTCGCGGTTCCAATCCGGCTGGGAACAGGCCCCGGCACCCGCCTGGTCGGCGGCGAGAATCCGGTTCTCCACCTCACGCAGTGATTCCATATGCAGTTCCAGCTTCTGGCGCTGCGCCTGGCCCAGGCGGGTCTGCAGAGTATTGAGGTCACCCATGGCGGCGTCCAGCACCGACAGCTTGCGGCGATTCTCGATGTCCTCGACCCCGCCGGGGGGACCAAACATCCGCTCGTAGGCCGACAACGGGTTGTCCTCCGGTGAAATCGGCTGCCCCGAACCCAGGTAGGACATGTAGCCGGAGCCGTTCTGATGATTCGAGGCCACGCCCAGATGGATGGACGCATGTGGCGTCTGATCCTTGAAGTACTGGCCGATGAACACATCCATGGAGATGTCCCCGGTGGCGGTGAGCACCTTGGCCACCCCGCCCTCATGCGTCGATCCACCGGAGTACATGTTCAGTCCGCTGAGGAACACGCAGTGCTGACGCACCGATTCTAGCGGGTCAGTCATGCGCGGCAGCGTGAAGTTGTAAGTGTCCCCACTGGGATGCCACAGCTCCGGCGCACAGCCGTCGGGAATGAATACGAATAGCGCCCGCGGCACGCCACCGCCCTCTGCAGCCAGCGCAGAGCGATGTAGCAGCGCAGACAATGGCAGGGCCGCGCCGGCCTGTGCCATGCCACGCAGAAAGCCGCGGCGGGACACCGGACGCCGGATCATGCGTCACCTCCGGCAGTGCGGCGCACGAAACTGGGATGTGCGATCAAGTCCATCAGCATCGTCCTGAGATCAAAACCGCTGTCGCGGAAGGACTGGGTGAGGTCTTCCAGCACACAGGCGTCGGCCTCGCCCTCCGCGTATCCGCGGGCGTAGCGGTAGTACTGGGTGACGGCGCAGTCCTGGGCGGCCGGGCTGTTGGCCAACAGCGTGCCCAGCTGGCGCGTACCAAAGAACGGGTCATTGGTCCCGGTGCGGAAACCCTCGATGTCCACGACCTCACCGGAATCGTCGACGTTCTGACCATTTTCGGTGGAGCGGTAGTCACCCACGCCGTCGTAACGCTCGAACCCGAAACCGATGCCGTCGATGTACTGGTGACAGCCCGCGCAGTTCGGATCATCCGTGTGCTGCCGGAACCGCTCGCGGGTGGTCAGGCTGGGGTCCAGGCCCGGCGGCGTGGTGTCCACGTCCTGAGGGGGGTCGGGCAGGTCCTGGCACAGCAGACGCTCACGCACGAACACGCCGCGCTTGATCGGCGAGGATTCGTTGGAATGCGCGTGACTGGCCAGCAGTGCGCCGGTGGACAAAATGCCCCCACGGGTGCCGTCGGTGACCGTCTGTTGGCTGAACGCGGGGTCGGAGGTCGAACCGGGCTGCCGGTAGAACTCCCGCAGCACGCCGTTCAGAAATGCGTAGTCGGCGGTGTACAACTCATCCAGGGTGCCGGCGGCCGAATCAAACACCACGTGGGTCACGAAGCGCGTGAACTCCTCGGCCATGGATTCCCGGACGGTATCGTTGAAACGGGGGTAGATCTCCTCGTCCTTGAACTGCTCAAGAATCTGATAGGCCCCCATCCACTGTTCGGCAAAATCGGCCACCTGTTCGCGCGCGCGTGCGTCCTGCAATAGCCGCTCGGCCTGCGCCAGCCGACCCGATGATGTCGACAAACTGCCCTCCTCGGCCGCCTGGAGTAGCGCATCGTCCGGGGTGCTGCCCCACAGCAGGTAGGACATGGCCGTGGCGATTTCGTAGTCGCTCAGCAGGTAAACGCCATTGCCCGCGGCGGTACCGATCTCGGCCCGGTACAGGAAATTCGGCGATGTCAGGATGGCCTGGATGATGAGTTCCATGGCCGTGTCGAAGTCGCCGCCGGTGAGCTCGTCGCGGTTGAGGTCACGATAGGCATCCCGCTCGGCTGTCGTCAGCGGTCGCCGGAAGGCCCGCCGTCCAAAGCGGTCGATAAACGCATGCAGGCAGGCATCCCCACTGCTGCAGCCCTCCAGCAACGCGCCTTGACGCTGGGCAACGGCCTGCTCCGCCACGACCGCGCCGGCGGCAAGATATTGATCGACATGGCGGCTGGTCACCACCGCCACATGCGCATTGTTGTCATAGCCGGACACGCGCGCCTCGACCGGAAAATCAGCCGTGAAATCGGTGGTCAGTCCGGTCAGGTCGGTGATGCTGCGACTGTACTCACGGCGCGTCAGCAAACGCAGCACGCGGCTTGCACCCGGGTTGTCGGCACAGGCCAAGGGCTCGCCGCCGCCGTCACCTGGATCGGCTCCCTGACCGCCGTCGCCTGTGTCCTGCTCCGCGCTGTTGTTGGCCGTGATGCAACCCTCGGCAATCAAGCGCACATCGCTGGGCATGTCATTGGTGCCGCCGTGCTCGCCCTGAAATCCGAACGTGGTCTCGGCACCGTCATCGATCTGGCTGTTGTAGTCGACATGCCGGGCCGACACGCCGGCGCCGGACTGGACCAGGTCGGTGTTCCAGGCGTTGGTGATCTGCTGGCCGTTGTCGAAGGTAAAGGCCACCTCCCAGCCATCGATGGGCGCACCGCTGAAGTTGCGGATGATCACCTCGGTGACAAAACCCACATTCCAGTTGCTCTGGAAACGCATCTCCACTGAACAGGTCGGCTCTGGCGCGGTTTCGCCCCCATCACCGCCGTCGCCGGTGCCGGTGCCATCCTGGCCAGACCCGTCGTCGCCCGCGCCATCGCCGGAGCCGTCACCTGAACCGGTATCGCCCCCTGGCTCGCCGCCCGCATCACCACCGGCGTCACCGCCACCCCCGCCCGCATCACCACCGGCGTCGCCCGAGCCACTGCCGCCCTGACCATCACCCACCGCGCCGCCGCTGGTGTCTTCCGGGAAGCCCTCCCAGATGTACTGCGCCACGTCTTCGGCGCAGGCGTCGATACAGCGCGACGGATTGCTCGAGGGCATGTTGTCGTGGATCTCGGGGATGAGCGTTTCCAGTGCCACGCAGGTCGGACACTGGGCCGGCGTCATCGCCGGGCCGATACCGCCTTCGCCGCGGTCGCCATGGCAGTTGGCGCAGTGCTGTGTGTACTGGCGCTTGCCATTGTCGAGATCCGGTCCCGCACCTGAGGCCCCGTCATCGCCACCGACCTCACCGGGATCAGTCGTGCCACTATCGCCTGTGTCGCCGCCGTCGCCCGCACCGCTGCCATCGTTCGCGGCGCCATCGCCTGTGCCACCGCCCACCGGGTCAGCGACGTCAGAGACCGGATCGGCTTCGCCGGAGTAATCACCACTGCAGGCCACTGCCAGCGGCAGCAGACAGAAGAGCAAAAGCCAGCGACCGCCTTTAAGGCCGACTGACCCGTTGAAGTGGCACCCCTGCATTACGCGTTCCCCAATCACGATGAATCAGCCCTGACCGGGCCGTTCAGTAAATTTTACGTAAACAGTCGGCAAAAGCCGGGCCAGTTATCGGCGGGCTACCACCACCCGGCCCGCGCAGGGTCTCAGCCTAGGCAGGCTCGGCCGAGGCCAACGCGCCCTTGCGCAGGCCCTCGTAGGCGCGCACCGTCATCGTCTGCCCCTGCTGCGCGGCCAGTGTTCTGGCCATGTAAGCCGCCAGACATTCCACCGTGGTATCGCCCGGGATCACGTCAATCCGTGCCTCAGGCAGCTCGATCTCGAATCGGCCCTGCGGCGCGTCGTAACCGAACCGACGATGCCCCGGTCGCTGTGCCGGCAATTCATCGTCCACGGTGGCGAGAAACCGGTTGTTCCAGCGTTCGGCCCATTGAGCTTCCAGCGCCGCGTCGCGCTCGCCAGCCCGGGTGATGGCCAGCCGGGAGCGATGCCCGTGGGCGATGCGCTGACAATCTCCGTCATGTTTCCGCAAACCGTGACAATAGTGGTAGTACGCACCATCAATGGCCTCCGGCTGCAACCGCACGCGCACGGCGTCAACATTATCCGGCACCACGGCACGCACGGCAGCCGACACGGCGTCAGCAACGGTCTCCACCGTCACGGCCATGGCCGGCAGGCGACAGAACGCGATATCCGGTGAGCAGACCTCGATCTCGCCGCCGCCCACCAGTCCCAGCACGACCTGCCCCGGCTGGATGTCGAGCGCGGGGTGTGCCGCGGGGATCAGCAGCTTGTGATCGACCAGCGCCTCTGCGGCCGCCCGGACTTCTCGCTTGACCCGGCCAAAGTCCAGCACCATGCCCTGGGCATCCAGTTCGCCGGACAGCTCCAGATCCATCAAATAGGTTTCGCCAACCAGCCCGCGCTCGGGGTCCAGCAGGGCAAAATCGAGATTGGCAAGTTGCTCGACAAACAGCGTGGCCATGGCATTGCATCGCAGGTGGGGGCGCACAGCCTCGCGCCGACGCCTGCGCGCGTCAACGCGTTGGTACACTACGCGCCCGCTACTCCCCCTTGATCTCACGCCATGTCCGTCACGACTCGCTTTGCCCCCTCTCCGACCGGCTACCTCCACATCGGCGGCGCCCGCACCGCGCTGTACTCCTGGTTGTACGCGCGCCAACAAGGCGGCCGCTTCGTGCTGCGCATCGAAGACACGGACCGTGAGCGTTCCACCGACGAATCGGTGCAGGCCATTCTCGACGGCATGGCCTGGCTGGGCCTGGAAGCCGACGAGGCGCCGGTATTCCAGACCGCTCGGTTCGATCGCTACAAGGCCCTGACGCAACAACTGCTGGACAGCGGCCACGCCTACCACTGCTATTGCAGCAAGGAGGAGCTGGAGGCCATGCGCGAGGAAGCCCGCGCCGCTGGACGCAAGCCGATGTACGACGGCCGTTGCCGCCATCGCCAGGACCCCGTGCCAGGCGTGGACCCGGTGGTGCGTTTCCGTTCGCCGGACGATGGCGAAACCGCCTTTGATGACCTCATCAAAGGCCGGGTCGTGTTCCAGAACAAAGAACTGGATGATCTGATCATCGCGCGCGGAGACGGCACGCCGACCTACAACTTCACCGTGGTCGTCGACGACTATGAAATGGGCATTAGCCACGTGATTCGCGGCGACGACCATGTGAACAACACCCCGCGCCAGATCCAGATTCTGGAGGCGTTGGGCGCGACGGTGCCGGTCTACGCCCACGTGCCGATGATTCTGGGTGAAGACGGCAAACGCCTATCCAAGCGCCATGGCGCTGTCGGTGTCATGAGCTACCGCGACGAGGGCTACCTGCCCGAGGCCCTGCTCAACTACCTGGTGCGCCTGGGCTGGTCACACGGGGATCAGGAAGTCTTTACCCGCGAGCAGATGCTGGAGCATTTCCGCATCGAACAGGTACAGAAAGGGGCCGGCGCCTTTAACCCAAGCAAACTGATCTGGATCAACCACCAGCACCTGCAAACCATGGACCCGGCCCAGGTGCTGAAGCACTGGCAGTGGCATCTGGACCAGGCCGGCATCGACCTGTCCCAGGGGCCGAACCCCATCGCCGTGATCGAGTCCCAGCGCGAGCGCTGCAAGACGCTGGTTGAGATGACCGAGAAAAGCCGCTTTTTCTATGAGGCGCCGACGGCCTATGCCGACAAGGCGGTCAAGAAGTGGTTCAAAGGTGAGGCCCAGGCCGTGCTCACCGATTTGCTGGAAGGGTTTAAGGCCCTGCCGGAATGGACCGGCGCCGCCGCCCATGCCGTGGTCCATGGCGTGGCCGAGCGCCGCGAACTGGGCCTGGGCAAGGTGGCCCAGCCCATCCGCGTGGCGGTGTCTGGCGATGCGGTTTCTCCTCCCATCGACGAGACGCTGGAACTGCTGGGTCGCGAGCAAACCGAAACTCGCATCGCCCGGGCCATCGAGTTCCTGGCCGCGCGGGACGCCGCATGATCCGGCAAGGACTGGCCCTGGTACTGGGCTTGGCGGCGCTGCTGCCGGCCTGGGCAGCGCCGACGCTGTCGGTGCGCGACACCGTGACCCAAGGCGCCATGGTGCGCGGCCAGACCACCGCAGGTGCCACCGTCACAATGAACGGCCAGACACTGCCCGTGAGCGCGGAAGGCGCCTTCGTCTTTGCCGTGGCCCGTGCCTACGAAGGCCAGGTGACGCTCCGCGCCACCGATGCCAAGGGCCAGGCCGCCGAGCTCACGCTGCCCGTGGCCGAGCGCAGCTTCAACGTCCAGCGCATCGACGGCCTGCCACAGGACAAGGTCACACCGCCGCGTTCACAGGAGGTGCAGGACCGCATCTGGCGTGACGTGGTCCAGATTCGCGAAGCCCGGGGCCAGGAGTCGGCGCGCACCGAGTTCACCCAGGCCTTCATCTGGCCGGTGGATGGCATCGTCACCGGCGTGTTCGGCAGCCAGCGGATCCTCAACGGCACACCCAAGTCGCCGCATTCCGGCCTGGATATCGCCGGGGCCACCGGCACGCTGGTGCGGGCACCCGCTGGGGGTGTGGTCACGCTTTGGCATCCCGATATGTACTTCACCGGCGGTACGCTCATCGTCGATCACGGCCATGGCATTACCAGCACGTTCATCCACCTCTCCGACACGCTGGTCGCCGAGGGCGATGTCGTGGAGCAAGGCGATCCGATTGCCAAGGTCGGCGCCACCGGTCGGGCCACCGGCCCCCACCTGCACTGGTCGATGAACTGGGGCAAGGTGCGCATCGATCCGCAGTTGCTGCTGCCCAGGCGCGACGAGCCGGCTTCGTGAGCCTCGACGCTCGCCTGCAATCGGTGATTCATCACCCGCTGCACCAAAGCCTGGGCGTGCGGGATATCCAGGCCGAGGACGGCTGCGGCCGACTGGAATTCACCGCCGATGGGTTGACGATTAACCCGGCGGGCATGCTGCATGGTGGGGTGATCTACACCCTGGCCGATGTCTGTGCCTACGCCGGCCTGCTCAGCAAATTGGCACCTAATCAGGAAGCCGTGACTCACGACCTGCACGTCTCGGTGCTGCGTCCCGTGCCCAGCGGACAAACCGTGACGGTGCAGTCCGAAATCAGGCGCCTGGGCCGGGCTATCTGCTTTCTGGATGTCAGCGTGGAATCGGGCGGCAAGCTGGTCGCCACGGCCCGTGTCACCAAGAGCATCATCACGCCGACACTGGCCTAGGCGACCGTCGGGTACGCTTGGGCCGATGTCCTGCCCTGTCGGAGTCCGACCATGACCGCCGAGTCCACCCCCTTCGTCTCCCTGATTACCGGCGCTGCCAGTGGTCTGGGCTGGGAGATCACCCAGCGCCTGTACAGCCGTGGCGACACCGTGGTGCTGGTGGACATGAACGCCGAACTGCTGGCCACGCGGGAGCGCGAGCTGGGAGCGTCCCAGCGGGTCATCACCTGTTGCGGCGACCTCACGCAGGCCACGTTTCGTCGTGACGTCGTCCAGATCGTCGAGCAGCAGGCCGGGCGCCTGGACTGCCTGATCAACAATGCCGGTATTACCCATCGCTCGCCGGTCCGCAGCACGCAGCTGGACGTGTTCGACCGGGTCATGGCCGTGGACTGGCAGGCGCCCGTGGCGCTGACCCACCACTGCCTGCCGATGCTGGAAGAGGCTCGCGGCATCATCGTCAATGTGGGCTCCATGGCCAGCTGGATGCCGGTGCCCGGGCGGGCCGCTTACTGCGCAGCCAAGGCCGCAATGGCCCAGTTCTTCGAAGTGCTGCGCCTGGAGATGGAGCCGCGCGGCGTTCGTGTCCTCAATGTTTATCCGAGCTTTCTGGACACCCCCATCGAGCACAACGCGCTGGGGCCTGACGGCAAGCCGGCCTCACACCGACGCTCGATGGTCGGCAAGATGCGCGGGGCCGACTGGATGGCCGAGCGCATCCTCCAGGCGATGGAGGGCGGACGCCCCTGGATTTTCGGTGATCGGATCTCCCAGCTGGGGAGTGTGTTGTGGCGCATCTGGCCACGGCAGTATCTGCGCAGCGTCCGCAAACGCTTTGCCAGCGAAATCGCGCGCTAGCCACCTAGCAGCCGGGCCAGCGACAGGCCCAGGTAGTTACCCAGCGCCAGGCCGAAGGCGCCGGCTGTCATGCCAGAGACCACCACCTCACGATTGCCCAGCACCTTGGCAATCGGCCCTACAAAGGGCGGACCGAAGTACGCGGCCGTGGACGTGATCAGCAGCGTGTCGACATCAATCCGACACAGACGCGCCACCAGCCAATGCAGGCCCACTGCCAGCACCAGCACCATCCCGCAGTACAACAACACCACGGACCCCGCCTGCAGCATGTACGCCAGATCTGCCTGGGTACCGATGGTGATGCAGAACACCAGCAGCAGGTACTGCCCGGTCTCGTAACTCCGCGGCAGGCGACGCACCGCAGGGACCAGACTGCAGACGATGGCCAGACTGGTGATCAGCAGGATGATCAATGCTTCGACCAGCTCTCCGAACAGCCACCAGGACAGGGCAGCCGCGAGGCCGCCGAGACCCAGCGACAACAGCACCGGACCGGCGGCCAGAGTCCAGGGCCCCGCCCGGACGTCTTGGTCCTCCGAAACCGGCGGCATCGCCCGCGGACCCACGGCCTGAAATGCCGGGAACCAGCGACCGAGCAACGGCTTGGCCGCTGTCATCAGAAACAGCAGGAACACGCTGCCCAGCATGACATCGGCTCCGTTGACCAGCAGCAAGGTCTCAGCATCGACACCGCGAGCCAGCGCAACCGCATTCATATTGGGTGAACCGCCGGTATATAACGCGGCCAGCATGCCCGAGACATCGGCTGCGGCCGGCACATGGCGACCCAGCCACAGAAACACCAGTGTCGAACTGAGGCAAACCGCCACCACGGCCAGCAGAAAGGACAGCACGGTACTCCGGGCCAGGCGCGCCCACTGCCGCAGGTCGGCGGGGAACAGCAGCATGGGAATGGCCAGCAACACCGAGGCGGCGACGAGCCCGCCTGCCAGACCGGCATCGAAGCGCAGCCCCGGTAGCTGCGCCGCCAGAATGCCACTGGCATAACAGAGCACAACCGGGCTTAACGTCGCGACCAGGCGAACCCGCGATTCTGCCCAGGCCAGCCAGGCCGGCACCCCCAGCAAGAACCCGAGCTGGGCGACCAGCCACATGCCATCGGTGACCGTATCGGGCGCTAACACTGCAGGTTCAGGCTGGCGTAAAGCGTGCGGCCAGGTTGCTGATTCGCCAGAAACACGCCGGGAAACAGCGCCGTATCCAGCGCCTGGTTGAGCACGCGCTCATCCGTAATGTTCTTGCAGCCCAGGTTGACGGTCCAACTGCTGGCGGCTGATCCCAGACCGACGCGTGCCGAATAAATCGTATGCGCCTCAACGCGGGTGGCCGGGTCCAGGTCGGTGTCGGTGTACTGGTCACCCTGGTGGCGTGCATTCAGCCCCAGCGTCAGATTCAGGCCACCCAATGGGTACTCCAATGTTGGACTCAGCGTGGCCGACCAGCGCGGCGCAAACGCCAGCGTCTTGCCGGCAAGATCCTGGCGTGCGTCCAACCCCTGATCTACCGGCGCCGGGGCATTGGCGTACGCCTTGTAGCGCGCCTCCAGAAAGCCCACTGAGGTG
Organism: Abyssibacter profundi; assembly: GCF_003151135.1. NCBI lineage: Bacteria > Pseudomonadati > Pseudomonadota > Gammaproteobacteria > Chromatiales > Oceanococcaceae > Abyssibacter > Abyssibacter profundi. Next base: position 115,565 of record NZ_QEQK01000005.1, on the reverse strand, counting down.
TTGATGCTGAGCGGCTGATAGGGCGTGAGCCACTGGGAGTCCAGCTCCACGCCCGTGGAATACGCCGACCCGGCGTTGGTCACATCAAAGAACACACCGTTGAACGCCAAGACCTGCAAGTCATCGAAATCCATCCGGTAGGCCGTGGCATTGAGGCTAAGCGTGCGCCCAAACCAATGACTCTTGATGCCCAGTTCCACAGAGGTGGCGGTTTCCGCTCCGTACTCGAGGTCTTCGCCAGTAAACGAGATGGCATTGGCACCCCCGCTCTTATAGCCCCGTGCCCAGGTGGCGAACAGGCTGACATCACGATCGAAGCGGTACAGCACGGACAGCTTTGGCGACAGATTGGTCTCGTCACGTTTGAGACCATTGAACTGGTAGTCATTGGCACCGACGATCAGCTGGACGAGACACTGCTGAGTCACCGGCTTGCTACGGCAGCTGCTCCGGCCGATGGAATCGATGCTCTTGCGCTCGTGATTCAGGCGTAGACCCGGCGTGATCGACCAGTGCGCGTTCAGGTCCCAGGTCAGCTGGCCGAACACCGCGTAGGTCCGGGTGCGCTGGGTGAAGTCGAAGGTGTAGCGATCCCGGTCAACGACACCGGCGGTCAGGGGACCGAGCAGCGGCCCCAGCGCCCCGGATGCCGTACCGGCGCCGGCAAACGGAATACCCGAAATGGCCCCGCTGCTAATCAGCGTCAGGCCGGCATCCGATGCCGCGTAAGACGCCAGATCCTCACCGGCCTCAATGCCCGTGTCGATGCGGTAGTCCGCCTGCAGGGCGTACAGCCCGGCGACGAATTCGCTGCCCTGCCCCCAGCCAAACGGCGCAGCCCCCAGGCCGGTAAACCGCCATTCAACGGAATGCTGAGTGTAGTTCTCGGCATCGCCGAACAGGCGAATCAGGTCGGCGGGGGAGGTATCCAGGTCCTGAAACTGGGTGATGCCCATGCGCGAACTGGCCAGCACCAGCGTGGTATCCAGCGCCTCCAACCCGAGCACCGGGCCCAGGTCCTTGGCGGCGGTGCCCGAGACCGTCCACGAGTCGATATTCATGACGCCCGGAATGTCGAAACTGGTCTGAAAGTCGTATGGATTGCCCTCGATCTGCGGATCGAAATTCGCCAGGTAGCCGGCCGTGTCGGCGTCCAGCTGGTAGAGCTGTCGCGGCCAGAAATTGACCTTGGTCTCGGTGCGCTGCGCCGTCAAGCCCAGTTCCAGGTCAGCGTCGGTGAAATAGTCCAGACGCAACCGCTGCGCAGATTTTCTGGACCGATCCTCCAGCCGATTCAGTAGCGTGTTGTGCAGCCGGCCCTCGCGGTGATCTTCCAGCACCGCGAGCCGAACACCCAAAGCGTCTCCGAAACGGCCGCCCACCCCGCCCTCCACACGCTCGTTTCCGAACTCGTTGCGCGTGTATCGCAGATTGGCCTCCGCCCCCGAGGCCGGCGCGCCCCGGGTGACAATGTTGAACACGCCGGCAATGGTGTTTTTGCCGAACAGCGTGCCCTGCGGGCCGCGTAGTACCTCGATCCGCGCCAAATCGAACATCGATTCGGTGAAATACGACCCCCGGGCGAAGAACACATCATCCTGGACCAGTCCGACCGAGGGCTCGAAGCTGGGATTGAAGGTGTTGGTCCCGAAGCCGCGGATGAAGACCTGTGGCGAGGTCGGGCTGGTCGATTCGACACGCACGTTGGGCACGTAGGTGGAGGCCTCGGTCAGATCACCCACCGCATTGTTCTGGATAAAGTCGCCCTGCAGCGCCGTCACAGACACGGGCACATCGCTCAGGCTTTGCTCGGTTTTCTGCGCCGTGACCACGATCTCCTCGATGGTCCGACGCGGCGGTCTGGTCGACTCGCGGGCTGCGGTCGTTGGGGCCACGGGGATGGTCTCCAGCTCCGATGCGGCGTCCGGATCCTCTGCGGCCTTGTCCGAACCCGCATCGCTGTTCTGGCCTTCGGCTTCCTCGGAGGCCTCCGTGTCCGACGGCTCGGATGGTGATTCGTCTTCGATGGCGTCGCCGAACAGAAAGTCGAGTTCGTCATCCTGGGCTGCAGCCGGCCAGGCCAGCAGCAAGCCGAGTACCAGCAACGCCCCCAGGATCGGCTGGTTGTCATGTCATTCCCCGCGCTGCACGACGGATGGCCCGCCCCAGCAGGTCACGCTACCGAGTACCGCCGCCATGTGGCATGACCCTTCGGGCCAATCGCTTGACCGAACGGGACGCCGGCCTCATTCGCGGTACTGCGACGGCGACATGCCGGTCCATCGCCGGAAGCTGCGACTAAAGGAACTCTCGTCCGAAAACCCTAGCTCGGCTGAAATCCCTGCGATCTTGTCGCCGCGTTCCAAGGCGCGACAGGCCAGCGCCTGCAGTTCACGGTCGCGCAGTTGTTTGAACGAGAAGCCCTCATCCGCCAGTTTGCGATTGAGGTGCCGACCGCTCATGGCCAGCAACCCGGCAATTTCTTCCTTGCCGGCCTGTGGATGCCGTTGCACGGTCTCGGCCACCGTGGCGGCAAAACTACGATCGCCCAACCGGGCCAAGGACTGGTCAGCCAATTCTCGTAGCTGATCGCGCAGCGCCGGGTTGGCTTGGATCAGCGGGCGCGACAACAAGTCCTGAGAGAACAACACCCGGTCCTCGGGGGCCTCGAAATGCACCTCGCAACCCAGCAACTCGCCGTAGCGACTCACTGCATCACGGGGGGCATGACGAAACTCCACGGCCGAGGCCTCGAACTGATCCCCCGTACACCAGCGCGCGATGTGCATGGCGCAGGCCAGCGACATCTCGGCCCGTGCTTCGCGACACACCTCGTAGTGGCCGGCATAGCAAAGTGCCATCTGCGACCCGGCGGGATGAAACCAGACCTCGCCACCCTGACTGACAATGGGGTGGTACTCGGTATACAGCTCCAGTGCCTCGCCTAAGGTCTCGCAACTCATCAACAGCAGGCCGGCGACGTCGAGGTGCCCGACCTGCAGGTGCAGCGCCAGCTGCAAGCCGATGAGCGGGTCATCGCTGGCGGCGGCAAGCTGGGCCCAGAGCGCGTCGTGCACATCCAGCCGAATGCGCTCCTCGCCTGCGGCCAGCGCAGGCAGATGGATGCCCAGCCGCGTGGCTGCCTCCAGCAGGGCCTGGCTGAATCGCCGGGTGACAGTTGGCTCGGTCATGGTCCTGATTTGTTCGTGTGCTGTCCCGAATGGCTCGGGAGCCAGGCCGTGTCGGCGCGTAATCTAGGCTCCCCCACATTCGCGCAGATTCATTGCCACTAATGTACGCCATCATCGGGGCCGGCCCCACGGGGTTGAGCATGGCCCGCAATCTCCAGAAGCTCGGCCTGCCCTTCATCGGCTTCGAAATCCACCATGATGTCGGGGGGCTGTGGGATGCCGACAGTCCGACCAGCACGATGTACGAGTCGGCCCACCTGATCTCGTCCAAACGCATGACGGAATTCAAGGAATTCCCGATGGCCGACGACGTGGCCGAGTACCCGCATCACAGCGAACTCAAACGCTACTTCCAGGACTACGCCCGACATTTCGAGCTGTACCCGCATTTCGAATTCGACACCGAAGTCGTACGCGCCGAGCGTCAACACCCGGCCCCCGATGCCCCCTGGCTGATCACCACGCGGTGCAAGGGCCAGGAGCAGACGCGGGAGTTTGCCGGCCTCATGCTCTGCAATGGCACCTTGCACGAACCCAACCAGCCCGAACTGCCCGGAGCATTCGCCGGCCGTGTCATGCACTCCAGCGAGTACAAGACCGCCCGCGACTTCGCGGGCCAGCGCGTCCTGATCATCGGCTGTGGCAACTCGGGGGCCGACATTGCGGTCGATGCCGTGCACCACGCCAAGAGCGTGGACATGTCGCTGCGTCGCGGCTACCACTTTCTGCCCAAGTTCGTGCTGGGCCGGCCGATCGACACCCTCGGCGCCGGCCAGATCGCCCTGCCCCGGCCAATCAAGCAGTTTATCGATGGCGCCGTGATCAAGGCCCTGGTCGGCAAACCTTCCGACTACGGGTTGCCCGACCCCGACTACAAGCTCTACGAATCCCACCCGGTGTTGAATTCGCTGTTGCTGCACTACGCCGGCCATGGGGATGTCACTGTGCGCAAGGACGTTCGGCATTGCCAGGGGCTCACCGTGACCTTTGAGGACGGCAACAGCGGCGAGTACGACCTCATCGTCCAGGCCACCGGCTACAAGCTGCACTACCCCTTCATCGACGCGGCCGAGTTGAACTGGACCGGGGCAGCACCCGAGCTCTACCTCAATTGCTTCCACCCCCACTCGGACAATGTGTTCATGATGGGCATGGTCGAAGCCACCGGGCTGGGCTGGGAGGCGCGCAGTCGCCAGGCCGAGCTGGTTGCGTTGTATATCCGGCAACTGCACAACGGGGCCGCATCAGCACGGCGGCTGCAGCAGGCCAAGGCGGAACAGGCCGGGGAACGGCTGGATGGCGGCTACGCCTATCTCAAGCTCGACCGCATGGCCTACTACGTCAACAAACAGGTCTATAACAAAGTGCTCACCCGCCATATCGATGCCTTGCGAGCCGACCTGCCGGCCAAGGCGGCTTGATGAACATTCTGATCACCGGCGCTGGCGGCTACATCGGCCGTCAGGTGGCCCGACAGCTCGCCGAGCAGCATCACGTCATCGGCATTGATCTGCGCAGCGACAGCGACGCCGGGTTCGACCTGCGCGCCATGGACATCCGCAATCCGGCGCTGCGGGACCTGGTGATCGACCAGCAGATCACCCATGTCATCCATCTGGCGGCCGTGCTGGAATTCAGTGGTGACCGCGCCCGCGACTACGACATCGACGTCAATGGCACCCGCAACGTGCTCGATGCCTGCCTGGCGGGCGGCGTGCAGCACCTAACCGTGACCAGCAGCGGCGCAGCCTATGGGTATTACGCCGACAACCCGGCATGGATTTCCGAGACCGATCCACTACGCGGCAATGTTGAAATGCCCTATGCCGATCACAAGCGCCAGGTCGAGGAATTACTGGCCGAGTACCGGCAAGCCCATCCCGAACTGACCCAGCTGGTGCTGCGGGTCGGCACGGTGATCGGGTCCGGCACGCGCAATCTCATCACCAATTTGTTCGAGAAGAAGCGCCTGCTTGCGATACGTGGCTATGACTCGCCGTTCGTCTTCATCTGGGACCAGGACCTCGTCGGGATTATTCGCCACGGCGTGGAAACCGGTCATGGCGGCCAGTTCAACGTCGCGGGCGATGGCTGCCTGACCATGGATGAGTTGGGCGCATTGCTGGGCAAGCCCGTACTCAAGCTGCCGCTACCGCTGATCAAGGCGGGGCTGATCATCGGTCACCGCCTGGGTCTGAGCCGCTATGCCCCGGAGCAGATCAAGTTCATCCAGTTCCGGCCGGTGCTGGACAACCAGCGGCTCAAAGACGCATTCGGCTACGTGCCCGCCAAGTCATCGCGCGAGGCCTTTCTGCACTGGCGCGACCACCAGCGGGCCGAGCGCTAGCAGCACTGCGCAGGCCTGAGGGAGGCTCCAATGTTGTCACCCCGCTGTTTGCTCCTCCTGCTGACCAGCACGGTGCTGGCCGCCTGCAACGGCGCATCGCAGGTTGCCGAGGACGGCGCAGCCACCGGCACGGTCAGCGTGACCCGGACCGCAGGCGGCGTGCCGCATATCGAGGCCGCCGACTGGTTTGGCCTGGGTTATGGCTATGGCTACGTCGCCGCCAAGGATGCGATTTGCCGGATCGCCGAGTTCTACATCACCGCGGCAGGCGAGCGATCACGGCACTTCGGCGCCGATGCGGATTTCCCGTTCCCCGCCAACGGCTTTACCTTCAACAACCTCAACAGCGATTTCTTCTTCCAGCTGATTCGCGCCCAAGGGACGGTGGAACGCCTGGCTGCCCAACCGCCGCCTCTGGGGCCGGGGCCAGAAATTCGAGACCTGTTCGCCGGGCATGTGGCCGGCTATAACCGCTACCTGGAGGACACCGGCGTCGACCAGCTCAGTGACCCCGCATGTCGTGGCGCCGACTGGGTCAAGCCGATCACCACAGACGACGTGTTTCGCATGGCCTACACGCTGGCCATCTTCGCGGGTTCGGCACCGTCTGTGGACGGGATTGGTGGCGCGGCGCCCGTGGCCGAAGCCAGTGCCGGCGACTTGCCGGCGGTGATAGCGGGATTGCGCCAGGCCGGTGACTGGCAGCCCGGTGGACACATGGCCAGCAATGCCGTGGCCATCGGCACCGAGGCCAGCGCGGACGGCATCCCCATACTAATGGGCAACCCGCACCAGACCTACAACGACTCCGGCATCTTCTATCAGGCAAGCTTTCGTATCCCCGGCGAGGCGGAGCTGTCCGGTACCAGCTTTCTGGGCCTGCCGTTCATCGTGATCGGCACCAACCGCGATGTGGCCTGGTCGCATACGACCTCGTCGGCTTTTCGGTTCACGCCCTATCAGCTGACCCTGGCCGGTCCGTACAGCACTGTCATCGACGGCGCGGTCGAACCGATGCAGGCCTGGCCACTCACGGTGGAAGCCCGACAGGCCGACGGCCGTCTCACCACGATCAACCGCACGCTCTACACCACCCGTTTCGGCCCGATGGTGACGAACATCGCCGGCCTGCCGGTGTTCGCCTGGACGCCGGCACTGGGCTTTGCACTGGCCGATCCGAATCGCGAGAACATGCGCTACCTCAATCACTTCGTGCGCCTGGCAAAGGTCCGGACGGTGCGCGAGTTCGAATCGCTGCTCGATACCCTGCAGGGCATTCCCTGGGCCAACACCATTGCCGTCGATCGCGGGGGCGAGGCGTTCTACGGCGACATCACCGTGGCCGCCAATGTTGAGGACGACAAGGCCATCGCCTGCGGATCGGCCGCGGGACTGGTCTCGTTTCCCCTGCTGGGCCTACCCATACTTGACGGCAGTCGATCGGACTGCGCCTGGGATGACGACCCGGATGCGGTTGCCCCCGGCATCCTCGGCCCGGACCGGTTGCCCCGGTTGTTTCGATCGGACTACGTTAGCAACTCGAATGATTCGCATTGGCTGACCCATCCGGACCAGCCGCTGACCGGCTTTCCGCGGATTCTGGGCGAAGAAGGCACGGAGCGGCGGCTGCGCACACGCCTGGGCCTGACCATGATCCGCGAGCGCCTCGCGGGAACCGACGGCTACCCCGGCGTCGGCTTCACCCATGACATCATGAAGGACTGGGTCTTCGGCTCGCGCCAGTACCTGGGCGAGCTGTGGCGGGATGAACTGGTCAGCCTCTGCAACACGCTGGGCATCGCGGTCGGCAGCGCCGGACCGGTGGATGTCTCCGAGGCCTGCAGCGTCCTGGCCGCCTGGGACCTGACCACCAACCTGGACGCGCCGGGTGCCCTGCTGTTCCGGCGTATCGCCGGCCGACTCACAGGCCAGACCCTGCCCTCCGGCACCACCACCCAGACCCGGTTGCCCGGCACGCACGCGTTTCTCACGCCTTTCGACCCGGACGCGCCCATCGACACACCCAGCGGGCTGAACCCGTTGCACCCCAGTGTGCAAACCGCCCTGGCTGATGCGGTCACCGAGCTGAACGACGCCGGCATCGCGCTCGACGCCCGCCTGCGCGACTATCAGTTCATCGAACGTGCGGGCCGGCGCTATCCGCTACATGGCGGCATCGATCGCATGGGCTCGTACAGCATCATGAATATCGACTGGGACCCGGCCGTGGGCTATGCCAACCCCTACCATGGGAATACCTATACCCAGGTCGTGAGCTTCCCCCCACAGGGCTGCCCCCGCGTGTCGACGATCACCACCTACGCGCAGTCACCCGACCCCAGCTCGCCCTACCACGCCGACCAAACCGCGCTGTACGGCGACAAACAATGGCTGGAAGTCCCGTTTTGCCAGGCCGCGATTCGCGAACAAGCCATCGAAAGGCTGGAGCTCACGCTGCCCACTGCCAGCCGGTAGACCGAAGCCCAGCGGGTTGCGATCAAGCGATCACCGCGAGCACCCTGCAACAACGATAGGCACGTGGCAGAAACCCGGACGAACCGCCACAATGCCAAGGGAGACGCTGATCTATTCGCGGCGCGAATAATCCAGGACTTCCCCCGCCGGTCACGCCTTGCCGGCAGCCATTCTGACGGGCCAGGACCATCTTGATGAGTAAGCCATCGGCACGCCCCGGCACCATTGGCTGGGTCGACCTAACCGGCCCAAACGCCGGCACGCTTAAGGATTTTTACGCAGCCGTCGTGGGTTGGCAGGCCGAGGCGGTCCCCGTCGACGACCATCAGGACTATGCCGTGGGCCCGCCCGGCGCCGACCCGGTTGCCGGGATCTGTCACGACCTCCCCCCAAACCAGGGTCTACCGGCCCAGTGGCTGATCTACATCCACGTCCTTGACCTGGATGCAGCGGTCCGTGCCTGCCTCGACCATGGAGGTGAAGTGCTGCGGCCGGCACAATCCGAGCAAGCCCCGCGATTCGCGGTCATTCGGGACCCGGTGGGTGCGGTCTGCGCGCTGTACCAGGCCGATCCCCTTCAAACACAACAAGCAGGAGACACCACATGAGCAAAATTTCGACCGAACGCGTTGGCCACATCCTCAAGATCGGATTTGATCGCGCCGACAAGTACAACGCCTTCGATCTGGACATGTGGCGGGAGCTGTCGGAAGCCTTTGCCGAACTGGATCAGGACGACGAACTACGCTGCGCCGTGGTCTATGGCAACGGCAAGCATTTCACGGCAGGGCTGGAATTAACCGACTGGCAGGAGGTGTTCTCCTCTGGCGCCTGGCCGAAGCCCGACGCAGGACTTTGCGATCCCGTGGGTCTGCACCCGGACCGTCGCGTCTCCAAGCCGCTGGTCTACGCCATCCACGGCATTTGCTACACCATCGGCATCGAGCTGATGCTCGCCGGCGATATTCGTGTGGCGGCCACCGGCACCCGCTTCGGCCAGATCGAGATCAAGCGCGGCATCTACCCGGTCTGCGGCGCCACCACCCGGTTCATCCAGAACATCGGCTGGGGCAATGCCATGCGCTACCTGCTGACCGGCGATGAGTTCGGCCCGGAAGAAGCCCAGCGCATGGGGCTGATCCAGGAGATCGCCGAGCCCGACCAGGTGGTTAACCGCGCCATGGAGATCGCAGAAACCATCGCGGCCCAGGCCCCGCTCGGCGTCCGTCAGACACTGGTGTCGGCGCGAATTCAGCAAGCCACACTGGAACAGGCCGCCATCCAGCAACTCCTGCCAGACCTGAAGCCGATCATGGCCTCCGACGATGTCAAAGAGGGCGTGCAATCGTTCGTGGAACGCCGGCCGGCCGAGTTCAAGGGCCGATAGGGGCGGCGGCGGGCGTAGTCGCCTCTGCTCGAGTGCACGCGCCCGCCGTACCTATTTTTCGACAAACGCGCGTTCGATCACATAGTCCCCACGCTCTCCGATTCCCGGCGAGATCGTGAATCCACGTTCGTCCAGAATCGACGCCGTGTCCTTGAGCATGCCGGGACTTCCGCAGAGCATGGCGCGGTCATGCGCCGGGCTCATCGGCGCCAGGCCAAGGTCATCCGTCAACTTGTCGCTGCGGATCAGGTCCGTAATGCGTCCACGGTTGTGGAAGTCCTCACGCGTCACGGTCGGGTAGTAGATGAGCTGATCGCCGACCAGATCGCCCAGGTATTCGTGCTCGCGCAGTTCATGTTCGAGCACATGGCGATAGGCCAGATCGTTCTCGTAGCGCACCCCGTGGACGACGATGACCTTTTCGAACCGCTCGTAGCTTTCCGGATCCTTGATCAGGCTCAGGAACGGGGCCAAGCCCGTGCCCGTGGCCAGCAACCACAGGTGGCGGCCTGGGTTCAGGTCGTCCAGCACCAGGGTGCCGGTGGGCTTGCGACTGACATAAATCTGATCGCCTTCTTTTAGGTGCTGCAGGCGACTGGTCAGCGGCCCATCCTGCACCTTGATACTGAAGAACTCGAGAAAGTCCTCATGGTTGGCGCTGGCAATGGAGTAGGCGCGCAGCAGCTTTTTGCCTTCGACATCCATACCGACCATCACGAATTGGCCGTTGCGGAAGCGCAGGGCTTCGTCGCGTGTGGTGGTGAAGCTGAACAGGGTCTCGTTCCAGTGATGAACACTGAGCACGGTTTCGGGAGCTACTGCGGCCATGGTGTCTGTCGCCTGTGCGCCTTGAATGGGCCTGCGACGATAGGGATGGCAAGCACCTGCCGCAATGCAACATCCACTTTTGTTATATGGATCAAACGCTTCCTGACATGCAGGTCAGCCAGCCGCTGTAAGGCCAAATGAGAACGCTTCCGGTAATCATTCAAATTGTCCTGAAAAATCAGCAACTTAGCTTGATGGGCGGCGGCTAGGGGCGTATTCTCGCGCCCACTTCACATCAACAGCCCGGACGTGCCGGCCACAGGAGCATAGCCATGAAAGGCGACAGCAAGGTCATCGAATACTTGAACGCCGGTCTGAAGAACGAGCTGACCGCAATCAATCAGTACTTCCTTCACTCGCGCATGTTGCAGGACTGGGGCATCCACGAGCTGGCCAAGAAGGAGTACGAGGAATCCATCGACGAGATGAAGCACGCCGATGCACTGATCCAGCGCATCCTGTTCCTCGGCGGCCTTCCCAATCTGCAAGATCTCGGCAAGCTATTCATCGGCGAGACCGTGCAGGAAATTCTGGAATGCGATCTCAAGATCGAGATGCAGGCCCATCCGCTCTACAAAGACGCGGTTGCCCATTGTGAAGAAGTGGGTGACTACGTGTCGCGCGAGCTGTTTGTGCGGATTCTCGAGTCGGAAGAGGAGCACATCGACTTCCTGGAAACGCAGTTGTCGCTAATCGGCAAACTCGGGGAACAGAACTACACCCAGTCCCAGGTTGGAACCGACCCCAATCAGGAAACCGACCCGGCGATGTAAATCCGGTGAAGAGGCGGCCCAGCGGCCGCCTCTCTTCCCTAGAGTTGAATGCCGGCCTGTTGCCAGCCGCGCTTGATACGGCCGGTGATCCGGGCGGTTTCGTGGATGCTCACTGCCACCTCGCGATCCAGCCGCACATCTCCTTCCACCCGTGTGCCCGGCCCGATTACCAGGCGCGGCACGCTGCGAAGCTGGCCTTCAGGGCGCTCGTAGACGATATCGCCGACGATGACGCTGTTCGCGCCGGTGTCGATCGAGCTATTCACCGTCTCGATACCGCCCTCGATGCGGGCGTTTTCGAAGCTGATCTGACCGTTCACGGTTTCGATTCCGCCGCGTACACGGGCACCCGGCCCAAGCTGGATGTCACCGTTGACGCTTTCGATCCCTGCGTCCACACGCAGCGCGGCCCCTGCGGTGATGCCGCCGTTGACTGACTCGATATCACCGGCCTCCACATGATCACCCAGGGTGATCGCGCCGTTGACGACTTCGATGCCCTTCACCTGGCATCGGTCGCCCACGGCAATCGAACCATTCACGGTCTCCAGCGACCCCACCTGGCTATTCGGCCCGATGCGTATGGCGCCGTTGATCAGCTCAAAGTCGGCGGAGGGGTCATTCACCCGCTCCACATCGACGCCGGCACAGGCGGAGGTCGCCAGCACCAACGCGCAAAGTCCAACCCAGCGCCCCATCTTCCGTTGATTCATTCCAACCATCTCCCATGTCATCGGTACCGGGCACTTGCGCACGGCGCATGCCAGTCACGCGCCCTTTGAAATTCAGATACTTAGACGCGAGCCAGGCATGAACCCCTGCTGATTCCGGCCAGTCTGACCGAAATTTGGTGATCTCCCCGGTGTACCGCTCTGGATGGCTGACCGGCACGAACCGTCGCGCGCAGTTCAATGCGCTTACAATGCGAGGCCTCCCCCACACGCGAATTTGCCTGCATGGAACTGTTCATCGACTCCGCGGATATCGAAGAGTTGCGCCGCTGCGTGGCCGGCGGTCTGGTAGACGGCGTCACCACCAACCCCTCGCTGGTTGCCAAGACGGGGCGTCCGTTCCACGAGACCGTCGTCGCCATCTGCGAGCTCGTCGGTGGACCGGTGAGCGCCGAGGTCACGGCCACCGATGCCGCACCCATGCTGGAGCAGGCGCGTGAACTGGCCGCGCTGCACGAGCACGTCGTCGTCAAGCTGCCGCTGACCCGGGACGGCCTGCAAACCTGCCGGGCGCTGGCCGATGACGGCATCAAGACCAACGTCACGCTGTGCTTCTCGGCGGTCCAGGGCTTGCTGGCAGCCAAGGCCGGCGCGACTTACGTGTCGCCGTTCATTGGCCGCCTGGATGACATCGGTCAGGCGGGCATGGACCTGATCCGCGATCTGCGACAGGTCTACGACAACTACGGCTTTGAAACCAAGGTGCTGGCCGCCAGCATCCGCCACACCGAGCATTTGCTCCAGGCTGCGCTGGCAGGCGCTGACGCCGCCACCATTCCGGCCGGAGTCTTCGACAAGCTGCTGAACCACCCGCTGACAGACAGCGGGCTGGAGCGCTTTCTGGCTGACTGGAAAAAAGCCGGGCTCTAAGCCGGCACGACGGGTTCCGGGCTACCCCACCCGGGACCCGCGGTAGACCAGGCCGGTGCGCGGCCGCTCATCCGCCTCGGCGCGGCCTGCAGCCCGCCCGGACGACTCCACCGGCACACCGCGATACATCCGCGGCGCCGCGGGTGACGGCGGGGCCTGACGCAGGCGATCCAAGGCCGCTGCCAGTACGGACCGGAGCTCGGCCACGCGAAACGGACGCACGAGATCAGCCCGGGCTTGGTCTCTGCGATCAGCCAGGGTGATCTGCTGCTGGCGACCCTGCGCGGGTGGCGGTGCGGATGCGGCAGCCGCAACGATGAGCAAGTCGGCATCTGCCGCACCGGCCGGCACGAACTCGGCGCCCAGTTGTGGGCCCAGACTGTTCATCGCCGACAGCAAACCGCGTTGCTGCGATTCAACCAGATCACGCCACCCCACCCGAACGGTCATCCGTGGCTGCTTCGCCATGATCCACTCCCTGGATACGTGGCGTGATGCGCTGCAACATCCGCGCCAGACAATCTGGCCGCTCATCAGGACGTTGCGCACGTTAATCGGCTGACCTTGCACTGCAAAAGCATCTCGCAGCGCACAAAACGCCCGTTTGATGCGGCTTTGGCAAGCTGCCCCAACAGACCGTTGCCGGGTTCACGCAGGCTTCGCGTGGTCGTGCTATCCCACGGCTGCGGCGGCGGATGCCCCGCCGCCCCGTCAGCCTTGCGGGTTGACGTTCATGGAAGACGAATGGAGGCAACATGAAACGCACGCTCGGTGCACTACTTGTGTGCTGCGGATCGATCATGAGCTGGGAGGCCTTCGCCGCCCCCTGCCTGATCTTCATCCACGGCAAACAAACCGATACCAATACCTTCACCAGCTGGACCGCTGCCCGCGATTACTGGAAGAACGGCAGCGATGACTTCATCCAGACGGCCACCAAGAACTTTGCGACTGACTACTACGTGGTGGGCTATAACGGGTCCCAGGCCTATTGGGATGCCGATGCGGCCGGCCATGTCGCCAATGAGATTGTCGCCGCAACCAACGGCACGGCCGATGGCGGAGGCAACAGCTGCGGCACCACCCACGCCCAAGGAGGCAGCTTCTGGATCGTGGCCCACTCCATGGGCAACACGGTGATGGACTTCATCCTCGGCAACAACGACAGCTCGGACCCCAATTACAACTACAACGGCCCCTACGACACCGTCGCCAGCCGGATCAGCCTGAGCATCAGCCTGTCCGGCGCCCATCGCGGCTCCGAAGGCGCCGATGCGGTCTGCGGGCAATCCAGTGGCGGCTGTAACTGGGCGGCCAGCTGGATTCAAAGCTGCGATACGGCGACCTACTGGCTGCGCTCCTCCGAAGACGTGCAGGTCCGCGCGTTTTCCAGCGCCCCGGCCAAGAACGTCTATCTCACCGGTGGTTATGAAGCGATCTTCGGCGCCAGCGCCTGCCTGTCCGGCGAGGATGACGGCGTGGTCCAGTATGCGTCGATCTACGCCTGCAACGGCTCGGCCACAACCAGCTATGACAATAGCGATGCCTGCGGCAACGGCAGCAAGCAGGAGGTTTCGGGCTTCTTCAATCTGGATGCGGCCCATGAGAACCATTCCGACATCCGCGACGCCTCGGATTCAGACACCCGTCGGTCGATCCCGGATGGCATCTGGACCTGCAGCGGAAGTGCCTGTTCACCGAACACCGTGGTTCAGAGCAGCATGACCTCCGCCGAATTCGTCAGCATCCTCTACTAGCCGCCACAGGAGACATCCATGCGAATCATCGCAAGCTTGATAGCCGGCGGCCTCATGACCGCCACAGCATCCGCCCAGACGGCCACCCTGCCGGACCTGGCTGCACATGCGGCAGCCAGCGCCGCCGAGCAGGCCCGGTATCCAGCCTGGTCCCAACCACTACAGGTGGACAGCGATCCCATCCTCAGCGCCCGTGAGATCAGCATCCAGTCGGTCCGTGGTCCCAACGGTGAGGCACCCGCCCTGCAGGCCTGGGCCTCTACCGTGGCGGCGCAACCCGGCGAGACCATTGAGTTGTTTGCACAGCTAGCCTGGCTGGATACCGAACAATCTCCCTGGGATCAGCTGCGCGGGGCCACCGGAGACTGGTCCATTACGGCCGAACTGGTCACCGAGGCCGGGCAGCCATTGGCCAGTCTGGATTACACGGACAGCGGTCGGGGCCTGGATACCGTGGCCGGTGACGGGGTCTTCACCACGGCGCTGACGCTGGACCCCACCAAGGCCCCACCGCTGGGCCAGGCCAGCAGCGTGTTGGTGCGACTCACCGCCACGGCGCCGGACGGCAGCGTTCGCAAGGGGTCGACCGGGTTTCTCTACAGCAACCCGGCCGCCGAGCTCACCGGCAAATTCAGGCAGCGCATTGAAGACGGGCACCTGGTGGTCCTGGCGGAGGCCACGGTTGCAGCCCCTGGCCGTGTCCACCTGGAAGGCAGCCTGGCGGATCTGGCCGGGCAACCGCAGGCCATTGCCCAGACAGCCCAGGTCTTGTCACCGGGCGTGCACTGGATTCCCCTGCGTTTCCACGGTCAGCTGATTCGCGACCTGGGTCTGGTGGATGCCCTGCGCCTGCGGGCCATCACCCTGCGGTCCACCCAGGGCATGCCCAATGCCATCGGGCCGGTCCTCACCGACGCGTTTGTCGTAGCGCCGCTACCGCTGGATCAGCTGGTCGGCGATACGGCCGCCCCGGCTTCCGGCCTGTTGGCGGGCGGCTAGCCCCGTCAGCTGCATGCGACGCCGGCCGAGTGCATGGCCGGCGTCGTTGTACTCGCCCGGCTCTGGGTTGTGATCCTGCCCGCCGCGCAAGGCGTGCCAGGAAAGCACCGAACGGCCGCCTTATCCAGCGAGTCGAGCCAGGCCTTGCGCGACGCGACGATTCACCCCAAACGAGTTCAGCGCGCAGCCATCACCGCTGCGATCTGCTCGGCCCGCGCCTCGCGTAAAGCCAGGCAAAGATCGATGCGCTCCAGGGTCTGCGCATAGGCCCGCGGTGCACCCATCAGGTCATCCACCCGGGGTTCGAAGAAGCGAACCACCTCGGCCCGTCGTGACTCGGAGCAGAAGTGCTCGGCGGTCTCGACCAGACGGTCTTGGGCATAGTCGGGTAGACGTTCACGAATCGCCTCGAAGTCCTGGCGCAACCAGTCCCAGGCCTGGGCCCGCGTTGCTGCGGTCTCGAACTGCTCACGCAACACCTGGATGACTTCATTGCTCCGCAGCCCCTCACCCAAGGCGCGACGCTGCACCTCGGACACCACATCGGCTTGGGGGGCCCGCGACAAGGCCTTGAGTATGCGCTGACGCAGGATGGCATCCGTGCTGGCGTCAAACCGACGCCATAGCCGTTGTGCGAAGGCTGCCCCGCGCTCGATGACACCGGCCTGCAACGCGGGCCCGATGAGATCACCACTGAGCGCTTCCAAATCCATGGCGCCATCGGATGGACCGATATAGGCATCGGCGCGCTGGGCCAGCTGCGCTCGCAAGGCCGGTGCATCGGCGTCTTCGACCAGAATGCGCGCCAGCGCGCCACGCAGGGACGCCGTATTGGCAGACTCGTCCGGCCGGGGGTCTAACCCCAATTGCTCGCTCAATTGCGGAGCATGCACCGAGGCCAGCCGCGCCTTCATCGCAGCCCGTACAGGCGCGTCCACCAGCTGCGACTGGTATTCGGCCCAGGCCTGGCTAAGCCGCGTCGCCACTTCGTAGTTTGGCTGCTGCGCCAAGACGGGCAGCGCATTGGCCAGCACATCAAACGGGACCACGCCAGCGCGGAAGCCGGCATCGAGGCTGTCGATGAGCGACAGCTGTTCGGCCGGTGTGAGCTGGTCCAAGCGCTGAAGCAAAGCAGTCCAGCCCTCGGCGGACAGGCTCCAGCGGTAGTAGCCGGCACCCCCGGCATTGGGCAGCAGGGCCTCGGGGCAGCGACCCAGCGGGATCGAGGCGTCCGGCTCGGTCAACAGATGACAGACCTGCTCGCGCTGGTCGCCGCTTAGCGCCGCAACACACACCGGCACCTGCCAGCGGCGATTGGCATCAATCGCAGAGCCCAGCGGGCGGTAGCGCGACTGCCGCAGCGTCAGGGTGGGTGAGTCGTCCGCACAGTCCAGGCCGGTTTCTATCAGCGGCACACCGGGCTGTTCCAGGAAGCTACGGAACGCCGGCACGACATCCGGATTCTGGCTGCCATCGGCAATCGACTGCATGAAGTCTTCCGCTGTCGCGACACCGTGGGCATGGCGCTCCATGTGCAGACGGACACCATCGCGGAATGCTGTCTCGCCCACGAATCGCTCGAACATCGACAGCACCGCCCCACCTTTGCGGTAGGTGATGCCGTCAAAGGCGTTGAGGATGTCGTCGTTGGAGGTGATGGGCTGGCGAATCTGCCGGGTGGACTGCAGCGAATCCGTGGCCATGGTGTCCAGCGCCCGGCGCTGGGCCTGCAGCGGCAGGAGCAGATCAGGCCGCCAGGCGTCGGCGGCCTTGTAGGCCATCCAGGTCGCGAATGCCTCGTTCAGCCAGATGTCGTCCCACCAGGCCGGTGTGACCAGATTGCCAAACCATTGATGGGCTAGCTCATGGGCGTGAACCATGCCGAAGCTGCGCTGCTGCCCCAGTGAGGCATGCGCATCCAGCAGTAGCAACTGCTCCCGGTAGATGATGGCCCCCACGTTTTCCATCGCACCAAAGGCAAAGTCGGGCGCGGCGATGATGTCCAGCTTGGGATAGGGATGTGGACTGCCGAAGTAGGCTTCCAGCGGTGTCAACAACGCCTCGGTTTCGTCCAACGCGTAGGCCAGCTGCGGCCCCTTGCCAGCTGCTGCAACGCCCCGAAACGGCAGCGGAATATCGCGCACCGCATTGGCGGGTAGCGGCCCCGGCTCGCGCATGTCGAAGGGGCCAACCGCAAACGCAATGAGATAGGTGGGCAGCGGCGGCGTGGTTTCAAAGACGTGGCGAATTGCACCGTCGATGGTGGTTTCGCTGCGCCGCACCGGCGTGCTGGTGATCACCACATCGCCGGGCCGGGCCGATACGGCCAGGTCAAAGGGCACCTTGAAGCGGGGCTCATCGAATCCCGGAAACGCCAGCCGCGCCGAAATCGCCTCGAACTGAGTGAAGGCATAGGCCCGGTCGTTTTCGACGACCTTGTAGAGCCCGTCCAGCGTGGTGCTGAAATCGGCCTGGTACTCCAGCTCGAGTTGCGCCTGACCGGCCGACACGGCCACGGGCAGCGTCAACAACGCCACACCGCTGTCATGCAACTGGGCATAGTCTGCGGTCATCCGCGTTTGTCCCGCGGTCAGTGTTGCCGCGGACACCTGCAAGCCGCGGCCATGCAGGTAAATCCGGTCCACCGGCTCGGTGATCCGCACGTCGATGGTGACGCGCCCCGCAAACTGATCGCGGACCGGATCAATCTCGAGATCCAGCGCGTAGTGCGTGGGAATCACGGCTTCGCCGAGCTGCCCCAGCGGGAGGTCTTGCTCACGGACCGGCAGCTCCGCGGTCGGCTGCACCCAATCGGTCACGACCTCGGTATCCGGCGCCTCCGGCTGGCCCTGCCCGCAGGCCACCAAGCCGGCCACCAGCAGCCCCAGGCCGAACCCGCCAGCCAGTCGAAAGGGGCCGCCCCCCGGCCCGATCTTGGTCGTCATGGTATTACGTCCTTAGGTAACATGTTATATATGGATAAGTGATTGTTATTGAAGGACTTTCCATCATGTATCACTTTTCGAGTTTTTCGACGGGAAAACGACCACTTTTTTGCTCTCCGCAATGGCGCGCAATCGCTGGTTCTCAGCCTCCAGCGTGGCCATTTCAGAGGCCATGTCCTGATTGAGTTCACGGGCACGGATGTGCTCTTGCCGCAGCTCCGTGTACTTGGCCCTTAGGTCGCGCAGTGCGGCGTTCTTTTTGTCCCGCTGTGCCCTGACGTCCTTGTTGCCCGCCTCACGGATGCGCTCAGCCAGACCAGGGTGGAGGTTGTGAATTGTCGCGCGGCTAACGCCAGCCTCCTCAGCCACGGATTTAATGCTCAGCTTGCGGCCCGCCTTGACGACCTTGGGGCGACCCTGTTGGATGCGCAGGATGGCTTGGCGTATGGCTTTTGCGGTCAGCTCGCCGCGCGTTGGTGTATTCGTCTCAGGTTGCGACATCGTCAAGCTCCTCTTCAGCCGCGCCCAGGTCGATCAGGACCTTGCGGCATCGTGCGATGTCGCGCTCGACGCGCTCCTGGCCACCGGGGCCAATATCGGGCAGGTCGCGCAGTTCTAGCTGTTGGGCATAGATGCCCTGCCAGATGGGCTTTCGGGATTCGTCAATGACCGCATTGCCGCAATCGCCACAGCGTGTCTTCTCGGCGCCCTGGCCACCGTTGCAGCCGCCCGTATCGGCGGTACACCACGCCACACCGGTCGCGCGGATATTCACCAGTGGACTGACCGATTTGGCCATCTCGGCACGGCCCGCCTCGGTCTTTACGGCTTCGTTCTTGGCCCGGAAGGCTCGGACCGGCTCGGAGGCACCGCCGGCTAGGATCGCATCCGGCTCCAGCCAGTGTTCCAGGAGATCCGTCTTGATGCTCACCGCCGCAGAACCCACTTCATCGTAGAGTTCGGCGTCCTGCTCCCGATTCATCGCGTACAGGCTGGTCATGTCCAACGACCAGTGCTTGAAGTGATCGCGTAAATAGCGCAGGTCACCGAACGCGCTGTGCGCCGCATACACGGCAAAGGTGCGTCGAAACTGGTGGGGTGCGAAGTGCCAGTCGAGTCCACACTGGGCCGCAAACGCATTGAGGCGATCAATGACCGAAATGCTGGAAAGCGTCCCGACCCGATTGTTCTTCCGCATTTGGACAGCCAGAAACAGCCGCTTGGCGTGCTCGCTCAACCGCGTAATGTCATGGTCGCGCGGATTGTCGGCGAGCAACGCGTCGACGGAATCCTTGAGCCGAGCTCGCAGCGGCTCGGCCACACGCTCGGCCACGGCAATCGCCCGATGGGTTAGTTCGGCGACGAGCCATTCGCAAGGGCCAGCTCCCGTCTTGTAGCTGATACCCCGCACCCAGTGGAATCGATCGCCGTGCTCACCGACCTGGGTGTAGGCGCACCCGATTTCCAGTGAGCAGAGTTCCGAGACGCGAATTCCGCTGGTGACCAAGATGATGACCATGCTGGCCGATTGCAGATGTCGTACCGCCTCATTGACCGAGCCTTTCGTCCAGCCGGCCTGCTTGAGTCGCGGCGTGATGTAGTACCAAGACCTCCCCTGTGCCTTCCAGGCCGCAATCTGATCCCGCCGGTCGATAATCTCATCCGCCCGATCCAGCCACTCCACGGCGGCCTGAAACAGCGGCCCCAACACCGCATCCGGGATGATGGTGGTCTTTGCTTCTGCAAGGTGGGGGTTGTTCTGCCCCGTCAGGCCTGCGAGGTGCTTTGCCGAAGACTCCGGCCAAGGATGGGGCATCGGGTCGGCGGTGTGACCGCTGAGAAAATGCAGGGTCTCCACAGCCACATATCGCCCCATCAAAGTGCCTGCCGACAAAGCCTTGCCCTTGCGTGTGATCGCCCGGCAGTAGTCCACATATTGCTGTGCGATCAGCGGGGATGCGCTGCTTAGACGCTTGATGCCTCGCTCATCGAGCCAAGCCAGATAGGAGTACGTGCCCTCGAAGAAGTTGCGGATCGTCCCTCCCTTGGGTCGGACACGCCCCTCAATCCCCACCAGCATGTAGCGCGCGACACAAGCTCGCATCGTCACCCGGAAGGCCGCCGGCACCCGCTCGAAGTTCAGTTTCTTCTTGCTGTCCTTGGTCCCCGCCGCGAAGAGGCTGTCGGGCAAGGTCCAGACCGGATCCCCATAGCGGCTTAGGACGTGATAGCTGCCGTCGTCGAGGCGAAAGCCAGTAATGACGGCGTTGGCGGCGAGTTCGCCGCTCTCAGCGCCCCTCAGGGCTTTGAGCTGTTCTGCCCGGAAGGCGGCTTCGTTCATGCGGCGCCCTCCAGAAGGTCCGGATCGCGCCAGAAGGGGTGCGGATCGGCCTTGGCGCGCTGACGCTGAATGGTCACCAGTTCGGCGTCAAATTGCGGGGCGATTTCCCGGTCGATGATACGGATGATGTGTCCGTAGACCCGCTTCCAGGCACTGGCTCCCATCCTCTGTCGCATGCCAACCAGCATCCAATAGAGGCTGAAGACACGGTACAAATCGTCGCCGGTCACTACGAAGGACTTGCAGCGCAAGCAGGCCAGAAACCGCTGACAGTGCTCGCCGTTCTGTGGTGCAAGCTCTCCAGTCAGGGTGTCCCGACACTGGGCCACCGGCGTGTTCTGTGTGGGCAGCGGAGCGACCTTGCCGTGAGACAAAAGCTGCTCGGTACGAATCTCGCCCATCAAGTGCCAGTCGCGTTCGGCTGTTTCCGGAGCCTCCAGGTAGTGGTCGTTGGAGACCTTCGGGGTATGCCCTCCGAGCTTTGCTGTGAGGAATGGGTCCTGGCCAGAGAGCGAAAACAAGCGGTTTTCGAAGGTCTTGCGGAGGCGCATCAGGTTCAGGCGCAGGGGCTTGCCGTCCGCATCACGCAGATCATGGCGTTTGCAGAATGCGGTGATTCCATGGCTGAGAACGTTATTCGACAGTCGTGATTTCGCCCCGGCGGTGTTTAGGCCTCTCGATTCATATACAAACAGCGACGACGGGTGCTGGCTACTCTGACGCGGCTCAGCATTGCGGTCACGGATAAGATCGATCACCCGCGCGACGTCAGGCAGAGCCGTCACCATGGCCTCGATGTCAGCCGAGCGACGCAGGCTCTGGATGCGGGTTGCGTTGCCACGCCGCTTATAGCTCACCAGCACATAGCGATCCGCCTTGAGCGGATGCGGTTGCAGGCAATCCGTTAGCAGTTCCAGTGCCGGTGTGGGATTGAGACCTGTGCGGGCCGCAATCGCCAGCAGACAGACGCTCAGCTCTTCACTGGTCAGCGGGTCGCTGCCTTTGATGATGTCCCGCATATCCGCTTTCAGCGCCCGCAGCACGGCCTTGCGCTCGGGTTCGCTGAGTGCAGCCTGACCCTTCTTCGATCGGTTGGAGTTCGGGAAGGGGTTACGGGGAAAGATGTCTTGGGTAATCCAGCCTGACTGCCCCATGGCAACCAGCACCGATTTGGCCGCTGCGTACCGGTTTTTCGGCGTTGAGAGCGTGCCCCCCGATTGCCGCAACTCGGCAATGAAGTGATCGATCAGGTCGCGGTCTATGTCGTCCAGCCGCAGCTCGCGCCCCAGCGCGGCAGCCATCGTCGCGCAGTGCGGCAGGAAGGCTGCCAGGCCGCTACCGAAGTAGTACCTAATGGTCGCCGGGCTGAGCGTCTTTCCAGCGCTCTTTGCGCTCCCCTCAGCCATGCGTTCCAGCGTCCGCTGACAGGCATACACCACGACATCGCAGCCGGTTCCGTAAAACCTGCCGAAGTCGAGGTTGCGAAAGGCGCTTGCGTTCTCTGGTAGCCGCACCACAGTCTGCGCGGGCGGCAGGGTGGTGAGATCCAACGTGTCGTCGTTGGCCGCTTTCGAGGGCCGGGACGCGGATGACCGCAACGGCTTCTTAGCCACAGGCGACCTCCTGGCTGATGACATCGATCTCGTTCTGGTAATCGTTCATCAGCGCGTCCTCCAACTCGGAGAAGCAGTGCAGGTACTTCTCGGTCGTGGTCACCGACGCATGACCCAACCGGTCGCGCACATACATCAGTGCGTGCGTCTGAGCCTTGGATTTCATCATCGCGTACAGCGTGTGTGTCGCGTAGGTATGCCGCAGCACATGGACATTGACGTAGGGGATACCAGCAATCTCACCAGCCCGCTTCACAATGCCCAGGAACGCTGCGCCATCGTTGGCATAGGGCAGGCCATCCGCCGTCAGAAAGAGCGTCGGCTGAGCCTGGCCAGAGAGGCTTTCTAACTGGTGCCGCTCATGGATCACGTATTGCCACAGGTCTTCCATAACCGTGCGCGGCACATCGATCCCTCTCGGCTGATTCCGTTTGATCACCATGTCCCTCGGATCAAGATTGACCCGGACGAATGAGCGATGCTTTGTGTAGGTGACGGGGTTGATGACGTATTTCAACGGGAACGTCGCCAGCTCCTCGCGGCGCAGTCCGGTCGTCAGCCCCAATCGCACCATCAGTCTGTGCGTCGGGTTCTTGATGGCGTTCAACAGGTCCAGGGATTGATACTTAGTCAGCACGCGGATCAAGGTTCTCGGCGTCTTCAGCATCACGTCTGCCGACACTCGCTCCCCACCACTGGCATCGACATGGGCGAGGAACCCCTTGGGCTGCCTCACGGTGATCGTCTCCATGTCATACGGGACAGACGCAACCCAGCCCTTATTTGCCGCGTAGCGATAGAACGCACACAGCAGCCGCATGCGAGCGTTTACCGTCCTTGCCGCCAGACTTCCACCCTCTTCGCTCAGGTTCCAGTCTCGGAACTCAGCCAAGATGGTCGCCTCTCGGTCATTGCCGACATCTCGCCAATCGATGGCATTGGCTTCGCACCACCCGAAGAACTGGTAAAGCGCCTTCCCGTAGGTCACCCAAGACTTCTTCGATTCAACCCGACCACGCTTGATCAGGTAGGTGATACAGAAGTCGAGAGCTTCTCCCACGACCTTCCCTTCCTCTGAGATCAGGATCGGGAAACCTGTGTAGCTCTGGCCGTTGAGCTTGAACTTGCTGGTGCTATAGAAGAGGTCCATACGACCAATCTAACACCAGGTATCACTTATGCCGGCGGGAATCATGACAATGCCCTTCGGTCAACAATGCGATCAGCGGTGCATGGTACCGAACCCGACAGCCCGGACGACGCCCTAGCAAGAAACCCGGTTTGCCCCGGTCTTATCCCCCACATCCAAGCCACGAGGTCACCATGTCGAATGTCTCCCGCCTGCCCCGCTGGGCGCTGCTGGCCGCAGGTCTGATGCTGCTCACGCCGGCCATCGCCGGGCAGAAGATCTACACCGGCTGGTTCAGCGATGTCGCCATCCAGGGCTATGACCCGGTGGCCTATTTCACGCTGGGCCAGCCCACCAAAGGCTCGCCGGACCACACGCTGACCTGGGAAGGCGCGACCTGGCGATTCGCCAATGCCAAACACCAGGCACTGTTCGAAGCCACGCCGGATCGCTACGCACCACAGTACGGCGGCCATTGCGCCTATGCGGTGGCCAAGGGTGACCTGGTGAAGATCGACCCGGACGCCTGGTCCATCGTCGATGGCAAGCTCTACCTCAACTACAACGCCTCCATCCAGGCCAAGTGGGAGGCACGCCGGCCCGCATTCATTGAGCAGGCCGATGCCCAGTGGCCCAAGATCGGCCACGATTAACCGAGGCCTAGGTCAGCAACGGATCGCTGCGGCCGGCGCAGTCCGGCCTGCAGCGCAGGCAGGCCAGCGCACCGGAACGGATGCACAGGCTTCGTGGCCCGCCCATGGGCCAAGACCCTGTCCTGTCCGGCGCGCCGCGACCGGCACATCTGTCCAGCAACAGGTTGTCGGCGCAGTCCAATCGGGAAGGCACCCGGCCGTCCAGCCCAGCTGGAGCCCGCCGAGCGACCGGAATGAGCCCGCGCGCCCTTAGGACGGCGGCTCCCCCCAGAGTTCTTTCAGCCGGGCATCACGACCGCAGGCGAAGCGGTAATAGCGGTACCGCAGCGTATGGGTCTTGTAGTAGTTCTGGTGGTGGTCCTCGGCCACGTAGAACGTTGTGGCGGGTTCGATTTCCACCAATACGGGCTGGACGCGGCCCGCGTCGATAATCGCCTGCCTGGAGGCCAGCGCGGCCTCCATCTGGGCATCGTTCAGCGGGTAAATCCCCGGTCGGTACTGCGAGCCCTTGTCGCAGAACTGGCCCTGATCGGTCGTGGGGTCGACGTTGCGCCAGTACACATCCAACAGGGTTTGGTAGGAGACCACAGCCGGGTCGTAGTCGACACGCACCGCCTCGGTATGCCCGGTGCGCCCGGTCGAGACAGCCTCGTAGCTGGGGTTCTCAACCGCTCCGCCGATATAGCCCGACACCGCCTCGCGCACGCCCTCGACCTTTTCGAAATCCGATTCGGTACACCAGAAGCAGCCGCTGGCGAATATCGCCTGCTCGGCCTGCACTGGAGACACCACCATGGCCGCGAGCAGCACAAGCGCTTGCAGCCCCATTTTCGATCCTGTCATGACGCTTTCCGTGAGGGATGGATGGAGTAGACCCGCCGATAACCGGTCGCTTCCCACGCATCCAAAGCCTTTGCCCGGTACGAACTTGATGGTCGTACGGGATTAGACACGGAGGCGCGGGTGGACATTGCAATGACCGGGATGATTTCGCTCCCCGCGCTTGCGCGCAGCGCTCGGGTCCGAAACAATCCAGTCATGCAGTCCACTCCGACGGCCGAACTTACCGTACTCGAACGCATCGCCCGCGGGGATTCCGCGGCCGTCAATGCGTGCATCGAGCAGTACGGCGGCCTGGTCTGGTCCATCGCAAGACGCTATTTCAAGCGCCCGGCCGACGCAGAAGATGCGGTGCAGGAGGTCTTTCTCGAATTGTGGAAGTCCGCTGCCCGATACGACCGGACCAAGCGATCGGAGACTGTCTTCGTCGCCATGATCGCCAAGCGCCGCATTATCGACCGTTTTCGGGCCGAAACGCGGCACCCCACGGCAGAGGAGTTGCCGGCGGCCGGGGTCGAGAACCCACATGCCGATGCCAACCCCGAGCTGTGTACGGAAGCCGGATACATCCGCGACCGTTTGGGTGATTTGCGCGACGAAGAGCGCGAAACCCTCGATCTAGGTGTGGTCTATGGCTACAGCCACGCCGAGATCGCGGAGAAACTGGACATGCCGCTGGGCACCGTCAAGTCGCATATGCGGCGCGGGCTCACGCGGCTCAAGGGCTGGCTCAACGAGCCGGGAACGAAGTAGATGGCGCAGTCTGACGACAACATGGACCTCTGGCTGAGAGCGCTTTCGGGCGAACTCACGGCCGAGGAGCGTCTGCGTCTGGACCGCGATGACCCCGAGTTCGCGGAGCTGGAGGCCGTGGCGGCAGCCTACGACCTGGCCCGGAGTGAACAGTCCGTCGAGCCCATGCCCGAGCATCTGGCCGAGCGCATCCGCGCCGAGGCCGTGCTCCCGGCCGCCGAACCAGCCCCCGCAACCGTGGCGCAGATCTCGCCGCAACCATCCGCCCAGGCACGCAGCCAAAGCGCAGGTCTGGCCTGGTTTGCAGCAGCGGCCTGTCTGATTGCAGCGATCGCCGGCTGGTGGCCGCAGGCACCGGAACCGGTGCCGGCCGAGCCCACCGTGGCCGAGCTCCGGGATCAGCTGGCTGCAGAAGACCCCGAGGTCGTGCAGTTTGCGCTGGCCGGCACGGAGGATCCGGCGGCCGGCGACGAGGCGCAGGGCTCGGTGGTCTGGAGTCAGGCTGATCAGCGCGGCTACATGACCATTCGCAATCTGGCGCCAAATGACCCGAGCCAGTCCCAGTACCAGCTCTGGATATTTGACGGCACCCGGGAGAAACACCCGGTGGATGGCGGGGTCTTCGATGTGAACGAAGCCGGCGAGGTCGTGATCCCCATTGATCCCAAGCTACCGGTCGGCCAGCCAACGCTGTTCGCCATTACCGTCGAACGCCCTGGCGGTGTTGTGGTCTCCGACCAAGGCCGGATTGCCATGGTCGGCAAGGTCGGCGCGTAGGCCAGGCTTGGTCCGGCACGCCCCCGGGTTTCTGCGGCTGGTGGACGCCGCCCGCACACGCATCCGAGAAATCGAGGCCGACGAACTCGCGCAACAGCTGTCGCAACAACCCGACGCGGTGCTCCTCGACGTTCGCGAGGTCGATGAATACGCCGCCGGACATGTGGCCGGCGCCGAACATCTGGGCAAGGGCGTGATCGAGCGCGACATCGAAGCCCGGCATCCCGACCTTTCAACGCCGCTTTATCTTTACTGCGGCGGCGGCTATCGCTCCGCGCTGGCGGCCGACGCACTCACGCAGATGGGCTACCGCAACGTCGTGTCCGTCAACGGCGGTTGGCGCGCTCTGCAGTCGCTGATGCCGACGACCGGTCCGACGGCCGGTTAAGCCGACGCACCCAGAGCCCCGCGCCGAGCAGGCTGACGGCCAGCAATCCAAACAGCCAGATCACGGCGCCTTGCCCGACGGCGGCTGGCCCCAGTCGTCGTCTTCATCATCCTGCCACTCGCGCACCTTGCTCCAGTCCGCACGCGCCTCCTGCTCACGGGCCAGCCGCACCCGCTTGAGGATGAATCCGAACCCGCAGACCAGGAACACACCCAGCCCGATCAACACCCAGGCTGCAGCCGACATCAGCCGGCCTCCACCGAGGCCTGCTTGTGGACGATGAGCATGGCCAGTTCCAGGGCCTGTTCGTAGTTCAGCCGCGGGTCGACCGTCGTGTGATACGCCCGGGCCAGGTCGGTCTCCGTTAGATCACGAGCGCCGCCCATGCACTCGGTGACGTTTTCGCCGGTGAGTTCCAGATGGGCTCCGCCTAGATAGGTTCCGGCTGCGGCATGCAGATCGAAGGCCTGATCCAGTTCGGAGCGGATGTTGTCGAAACGCCGGGTCTTAACGCCGCCTGCCACGGATTCGGTGTTGCCGTGCATGGGATCGCACATCCATAACACCGACCGGCCACTGTCGCGCACGGCCTCCAGAATCGGCGGTAGCTCGCTGGCGATGACCTCTGCGCCCATGCGATGAATCAGGGCGACCTTGCCGGGAATGTTGTCGGGGTTCAGGCGCTCCAGCAGCCCCAGCACCCAGGCCACATCCATCCCCGGACCGATTTTGACCCCGACCGGATTCTGGATACCGCGGCAATACTCGACATGGGCCCCGTTCAGGTCCGCTGTCCGCTTGCCAATCCAGGGCATGTGGGTACAGAGGTTGTACCAGCCCGGCTGGCGCGGCACCCGCCGGGTCGACGCCTGCTCATAGGGCAGATGCAGAGCCTCATGACTGGTGAAGAAATCCACACGGGACAGCTCGCTAATCGACTGTTCGGCCAGGGTTTCCATAAACCGCAGCGAATCGCCGATGGCATCAACCCGGCGCTGGTATTCCTTGGCCAGCGGCGCATGCTCCACCCATTGCAAATCCCAGTATTCCGGGTGATGCAGATCGGCAAAGCCGCCATCGATGAGGCCTCGCACGAAGTTCAGCGTCATGGCCGAACGCGCATGCGCCGTGAGCAAGCGCTGCGGATCGGGCACGCGGGCCGCCTCGGTGAAATCGGGCGCGTTGATGATGTCGCCCCGGTAGCTGGGCAGCGTCACGCCGTCACGGGTTTCCAGATCCGACGACCGCGGTTTGGCGTACTGCCCCGCAAAACGGCCGACGCGGACCACGCGCTTCTTGAGTCCGTGCACCAGCACCAAGCTCATTTGCAGCAGCACCTTGAGCCGGTTGGTGATGATGTCTGGCGTGCAGTCGGCAAAACTCTCGGCGCAATCGCCGCCCTGCAGCACGAACTTGCGACCGGCCGCGGCATCGGCGAACTGCTTGCGCAGCGCCATGATCTCCCAGGAGGTGACCAGCGGCGGCATGTGACTGAGCTGATCCAGTACGGCCTGAAGGGCCTCGGCATCCGGGTACTGGGCTTGTTGCACGGCCTGATAGTCGGTCCACGAGGTTGGCGACCACTGACTGGAATCCGGAGTAAGCGGAGCGTTCATTGCGCGTAGGTCTCGTTGAGGTAGCGAAGAATGTCAGCGGACTCGTAAAGCCGCGTGTCGGTATTGGGATCGATCAGGTACGGCACCTGCAGGCGGCCGGTCTCGGCATGCATCCGCTGACGATTCCGCCCCCGAATCCCGGCATCGGGATAAAACTTCCGGCGGACGATCGGTGGCCCCATGTCGGCCTTCTGCGCCTTGCCCATGTTGCGCAGGATGTAGGGCAGTTCCAGCTCGCACAGTCGTTCACGCACGGGCCTTGAATAGGGGCTGGACTCAAACGAATACAGTTCCAGCGGCTGCTCGGGCGGCTGCGATGCCCGGGCCCGCAGGCCGCGCGTGAGCCGCGGCAGGCTGGCCAGCTGGCTGGTCAGCACCCGTAACCCGTGACCGCCGCCCCGAGGACGGCGGGCGCCATAAGTCTCGGCCAGGTAGCGGATGATCGCGTCGGATTCATACAAGGCCGTCCCGGTGTTGGGATCAACCAGATAAGGAAACTGCGCCTTGCCGCCCTGCTCGCTCACCTGGGGGCGGAAGCGCTGCCCGCCCTTGGGACAGGGCCGGATCAGCACATCCAGGTCCATTTCCGTCAACGCCTCGCGCACCAGCCGGCAGTACGGGCATCCCTCGAACTCGAACAACTCAAGCAACTGCTCCGGCTGACGCTGAACGCCAAAGGCGCTGGTGCCACGCCAACCAGCCAGGGTGCTGGACAGTACCGATCCGAGAATGTCGCGCATAAGCCGGGCTCCGGAGCCTGGGGAAACGGGGGCGCCATCTTAAGGAAGCACTGATTGATTCGCACCACCAAGACGGAGCCGGTTTTCCCGCGAGCCCAGGCGGAGTGAGTGCCGCTTGGTCATTCCAAGTCAGCGAACGACAACGCAGGATCGCGGGAAAACCGGCCCGTTCCGTCAGGATTGCGCCTGCAAACAGGCCAGACTGCGTTGCTCGTCGTTCATTTGGAATGACCAAACTTCGCTCCTCGCGCCTTGCCTGGCCTGTTTGCAGGCAGCAACTTGGCGGCGCGAATCAATCGGAGCTTCCTTCAGGAAGCTCCGATACAAGCGCGAGGCAAGCCTGTCCTCAGGCGCGTGGCGTCGTCCCGGCAGGGGGCGCCAACAGCAGGGCCGTTGGTCAGCCCATGACTGGCGCCGATAACTGTTTATTTATACAGTTACCTCATGGACATCAGGGCATACAAGGGTCGGGGGGCGCTGTCCAACCAGGCCAGTCGTTATCGGCAATCGACCGTGCAGGCAGAGGCCGACGGCTGGTGGCAGGAGGCCGTTGTCGAACGCGTCGACACCCTTGTTCAGCCTGATCTCAGCAAGTCGGTGCTGTCACACAACCAGTCGCCAGACGTGCCCTTCGACCAGTCCATCAATCCCTACCGGGGTTGCGAGCACGGCTGCATCTACTGCTTTGCCCGACCGACGCATGCGTATCTCGACCTGTCGCCCGGCCTGGATTTCGAATCCCGGCTGTTCTACAAGCCGAGAACAGCCGAACTGCTGCGCCAGGAACTGAGTCACCCGAACTATGTCTGCAAGCCGATCGGCCTGGGTACGAATACCGATCCGTACCAGCCCATCGAAAAGCGTTTCCGCATCACCCGCCAGATTCTGGAAACCCTGCTCGAATGCCGACACCCGGTGACGATTGTTACCAAGGGCACCTTGATCCTGCGGGACCTGGACCTGTTAGAGGCGCTCGCGCAACGCAATCTGGTCCACGTGATGATGAGCGTGCCGACGCTGGATCGCTCACTCAAGCGCACGCTGGAACCACGCGCCGCCGACCCGGCCCGGCGCATTCGGGTGATCCGAGCGCTCACCGAACGCGGTGTGCCGACCGGGGTGCTGGTTGCGCCCGTCATTCCGGCACTCACCGACCACCACATCGAAGCCGTATTACAGGCCAGCGCTGACGCTGGCGCCAGCGAAGCGGGTTACGTGCTGCTGCGCCTGCCACGCGAAGTGGCACCGCTATTCGAACAATGGCTGCATGCCCACCGCCCGGAACGGGCACAGCATGTGTTGTCGATCATGCGGCAGATGCATGGTGGGGCGACCTACGATGCCGCCTTTGGCCGCCGTCAGACGGGCCAGGGCCCGTTTGCCGAACTGCTGCGCAAGCGGTTCGAGTTGGCCCGTCGACGCCATGGCCTGGACCGCGAGCGACGCGGCCGTCTGGACTGCGGCCAGTTTCGCCCACCGGTGGAACAAATGGCGTTGTTCTGACGCCCTGAGGGGTGTGGTCGGGTGGCTAGTTGCGGCCGATAAGCGACAACAGACGGTCTCGCCCCATGCCGATCAGAATCGCCGAAGCAATCCAGACGCCGACCGCCATGAAGAACAGCAGCCCACCCTCGGTGGCGACTTCGCCCTGACGAACACCGGCCACCTGCTCGTCGCCCACGACAATGCCCAGCGGCGTGAACAGGTGGAAGAAGATGGCCCCCGAGATGATGCAGAACGCCAGTAGCGCACCCAGCGCATTGAGCATCCGCAGGCCAGGCACGAATAAACCCAGCAACAAGGCGATGGCGGCAACGAGCTCCAGCGAGCCGATCACCTTGGCGGAGAACACACCACCGGGCGCGAACAGCCCTTCGACCCCGAATACCCCGGCTGCCCAGGCATCCAGTGTTCCGAAGATCAACTGTGTCTCCGGCGCGTCAATGAACTTGAAGAACAGCGACTGGATGAACACGAAGGCGATGTAAATCGACAGCAAAGCGGGTAGGTAGCGCTGTGGCGCGGACATGATCGGACTCCCTGGAAGCTCACGTGGAGCGGCGTTGAAGGGTCAAGACCGGATGGTTCCGGGCTCTTTCTCAAATGGCGGCTCGGCTGCCACCGCCCCAGTCGGGTCGGCGTAGTGTATTTCGACGATCTCAAACTCTGCCGGCCCCGCAGGCAGTTGGACGACCACCACATCATCAACCGCCTTGCCGCGCACCGCACGTGCCATCGGCGAATCGGCACTAATCCAGCCCTCGCCGGGGGCGACTTCATCCACGCCGACGATGCGATAGGTCCGCTCCTCGCCGGCCTCGTCGGCAACCCGCACCCAGGCACCGAAAAACACGCGCCCCGTGTCATCCGGCAGCCGGTCAACCACCTTGAGTTCGTCCATGCGCTTGGTGAGATAGCGCAGGCGCCGATCAATCTCCCGCAGCTCCTTCTTGCGGTAGATGTACTCGGCATTCTCCGAGCGATCACCCTCGGCGGCCGCCGCCGCCAGCGCCCGAACAACGGCCGGCCGCCGGGTCCGCCACAGATGATCGAGTTCACCCCGCAGGGCCGCATGGCCTTGCGGGGTGATGTAGGGACTGGCCACAGCGACCTAGTGACCCAGCTTACCGCCCATGGGGCCCGGCAGCGATCCGGGTGGCGGTGGCAAGGTGTCCGGAACGAAAAAGTCCGGCGCCAGCTCGGTCTCGTCCGGGTTGACCTGATACCCGGCGAAATCCCGAACACCGGCCTCGTACAGCACGATGTCATCCATGCAGTGCTGGCCGGTGAACTCGCGCGAGGGCTTGGTCAGAATGACGTGGGCCGCGTCGGCCATGATCTCCGGCGTGCGGCTTTTGGCGACCAGCTGGTCACCGCCCAGCAGATTCGCCACCGCAGCGGTCGCAATCGCGGTGCGTGGCCACAGCGTGTTGAAGGCGATGCCGTCACGCTTGAATTCCTCGGCCATGGCCATGGCGTAGATGCTCATCGTGTACTTGGCCATGGAATAGGCCGGGTGCGGCGCAAACCACTTGGGATTCATGTCCAGCGGGGGCGACAGGTTCAGCACATGCGGGTTCTCGGCCTTTTTGAGATGCGGAATACAGGCGCGACTCACCACATAGGTGCCGCGGCCGTTGATCTGGTGCATCAGGTCATAGCGCTTCATCGGCGTTTCCAGCGTGCCGGTCAGCATGATGGCGCTGGCATTGTTCACACAGATATCGATGCCGCCGAACGCCTCCACGGCCTTGGCCACGGCGGCCTCCACGGCCGCCTCGTCGCGGATATCGCAAACCAGCGGCAACGCCTTGCCACCCGCGGCCTCGATCTCCTCTGCGGCCGTGTGGATCGTGCCCGGCAGCTTCGGGTGGGGCTGGTCGGTCTTGGCGGCAATGGCGACGTTGGCGCCGTCTTTGGCCGCTCGCAGTGCGATGGCCAGGCCAATCCCCCGCGATGCGCCGGATACGAATAGCGTTTTGCCCGCAAGCGAGCCGGTACTCATGGTCATGCGTCTTGTCTCCTTGAATGTCTTGGTGCAATCACTGTCCCAAGAGTAGCTCAGCCCGGGCCGGGGGCACCTACCCGTTGCGGCCAATCCACCATTCGCAACGGCCAGATGGTTGAAAACCGGGTGCAGCGCCCCCAACAGCGCTGCAACGCGTGCTGGCCGTCGGCCGGTCGCGTTCGAACCGACCGGCGCCTCGGTGCATGCGCCGGCCCTTTCGACAACACACAAGAGTGAGACAGGGATGCTGAATGTTCAGTCGCTGAGCCGGCGCTTTGGTGCGCTGGTTGCGGTCGACGACTTGTCGTTTGAGGTCCAGCCCGGGGAAGTCCTCGGTTTTCTGGGCCCGAACGGGGCAGGCAAGTCGACCACCATGAAGATGATCACGGGTTTTCTGACACCCACGTCAGGCACCGCGAGTATCTGCGGTCACGACATCCAGACCGATCCGGTCGCAGCCAAGCGGGCGCTGGGCTATCTGCCCGAGGGCGCACCCGCCTACGGTGACATGACCGTGCGTCAATTCCTGCGCTTTATCGCCAAGATCCGCGAATTGCCGCCCGGTCAGATCGACAGTCGCATCGAGTCGGTCATCGAGACCATCCAGTTGCAGGCGGTCGTCGACCGTCCCATCGAAGCCTTGTCCAAGGGCTACAAGCGCCGCGTGGGGCTTGCGCAGGCGATTCTGCACGACCCCCAGGTGCTCATTCTCGATGAGCCCACGGATGGCCTGGACCCCAACCAGAAGCACGAGGTGCGCAAGCTGATCCAGTCGATGGCGAAGGACAAGGTGATTGTCGTGTCCACGCACATCCTGGAAGAGGTGCCGGCCGTATGCAGCCGGGCGGTGCTCATCGCCCGCGGCCGCAAGCTGTTCGACGGCACGCCGGAGGAGCTCAGCGCCCGCTCCCGCTACCACCATGCGGTCACCCTGCACCTGGAGGCCACGGACGAGGCGGCCGAGGCCCTACGCGGGCTCGACCAAGTGGCCGACGTCGACACCGCCCCGGGTCGCGTCACCGTATTCCCCAAGCCCGGCGCCCAGCTTATCGAGCCGGTGAATCGCCTGGCCCGCGAACGTGGCTGGCAGACCGACTCCATCTTCCAGGAACCGGGACGGCTGGATGATGTGTTCCGCTCGCTGACGGAGGCCGCGTAATGAACCACGTCAAAACCTTGTTCCAGCGCGAGCTGGCCGCGTATTTCGCAACCCCGTTGGCTGTGGTTTTTATCGTGATCTACCTGGCACTGACCGGGGTCTTCACCTTCTACCTCGGTAACTTCTACGAACGCGGTCAAGCTGATCTGCAGCCGTTTTTCACCTTCCACCCCTGGCTCTATCTGCTGCTGGTGCCGGCCATTGCGATGCGGCTATGGGCTGAAGAGCGCAAGTCGGGCACCATCGAGCTGCTGCTCACCCTGCCGGTGACCATGTGGCAGGCGGTGCTGGGCAAGTTCCTCGCGGCCTGGGCGTTTCTGGGCATTGCCCTGGCGCTGACCTTCCCGATGTGGGTCACGGTGAGTTATCTCGGCGACCCCGACCACGGCGTGATCGTCGCCAGCTACATCGGCAGCTGGCTCATGGCCGGCGCTTATCTGTCGGTAGGGGCCTGCATCTCGGCATTGACCAAGAACCAGGTCATCGCCTTCGTGGCCACGCTGGTGGTCTGCCTGCTGTTCACGCTGGCCGGCTTCCCGCTGGTGCTCGATGCCTTCTCCGGCTGGGCTCCGGTGGCCCTGGTGGAGTTGGTGTCCTCGCTGTCCTTCCTGTCGCACTTCCAGGCGATTAGCAAGGGCGTGCTGGCAGCCAACGATGTCATCTACTTCATTGTCGTGATCGCAGCCTGGCTGGTCGCCGGCGCGATTCTGATCGACCTCAAGAAGGCGGAATAACATGAACCAGACCAAGCTCTTCTCGCGTTGGGGTCTGGCGCTGGTGGCAGTGATCGCGCTCGCGATCATTGCGCTGGCCAACACGCTGTTCGGCGGCGTGCGGATGGACCTCACGGAAAACAAGCTCTACACCCTGTCCGACGGGGCCCGGAACATTCTTCGGGACCTGGACGAGCCCATTAACCTGTACTTTTTCTACTCGCGGGATGCCGCCAGCGACGTGCCGGCCATCAGCACCTATGCCGCGCGCGTGCGTGAAATGCTGCGCGAGATGGAAGACATCGGCGGCGACAAGGTCCGGCTGACCGAGATCAACCCGGAACCGTTCTCAGAGGCCGAGGATCGCGCGGCCGAGTTCGGTCTGCAGGGCGTGCCGCTGGATGCTGGAGAAACGCTGTACTTCGGCCTGGCCGGCACCAACTCGGTGGACGAGGTCCAGGTCATTCCGTTCTTCCAGCTCAACCAGGAATCGTTGCTGGAGTACGACCTGGCCAAGCTGATCTACCAGCTCTCGCAACAGTTCAAGCCAACGCTGGGCCTGATCAGCGGGCTGGACATGGGCGGCAGCTTCAATCCGCAGACCATGCAGCCGGGACGGGAGTGGATGCTGCTCGACCAATTGCGTCAGTTCTTCCTGGTTGAAGAAATCGACGCTGGCGCGGAGTCATTGCCGGAGGACATCGAATCGCTGATGGTCGTGCACCCGGCCGGCCTGTCCGATGAACTGCTTTATGCCATCGATCAGTTCGTGCTCGGCGGCGGCGGCACCTTGGTCTTCGTCGATCCCTTCGCGGAAACGGCAGCCCAAAGTTCGATGGGTATGGCGGATGATCCCAAACCAACCAGTTCCGATCTGGCCACGCTGCTCGAACCCTGGGGTCTGACCATGGATCCACAGCAGGTGGTGGGTGACGGCGCCAATGCGCTGGCCATCCAGTCGCGTAGTGGCGCCCCGGCCTACCATCTCGGCCTGATCGGTCTGGGTGGCGAGTCCTTAAGCCAGGATGACGTCATCACCCAGGGCCTGGACAGCGTGAACTTTGGCTACGCCGGCGCCCTGAAGATCTCCGACAGCGCCGAACTCGAAATCACACCGCTGATTCAGAGCAGCGCCGAATCGGCGCTGATTCCGGCGTTCCGGATCCAGCCGGGCATGGATCCAAATGACCTGCGGCGCGGATTCGCGCCAGACGATGAGCGCTACAACCTGGCCGTGCGCCTGCGCGGACCGGCGCCTTCGGCATTTGGCGATCAGCCGCCAGCCGGGGTTGAGCCCGAGGCCCACCGCAGCCAGTCGGACGCCCCCATCAACCTGGTTGTCGTCGCCGACACCGACGTCTTGCGCGACAACCTGTGGGTGCAGGTGCAGAACTTCTTCGGCCAGACCATGGCCACGCCCTTCGCGAGCAATGGCGACCTGGTCGTGAACGCCGTGGACAATCTGCTGGGCTCTTCCGACCTGATCGGCATTCGGGCACGGGCCAGCTTCTCCCGACCCTTCGAGGTCGTCGAGCAGCTCAAGCGCCAGGCCGAAGGCCGGTATCTGGAAACCGAGCGTGAGCTGCAGGCCGCGCTGCGCGACACCGAACGCAAGATCACCGAGTTGCAAAGCCAGGGCGGTGAAGGCGATGCCTTCATCCTGACACCGGAACAGCAGGACGCCATCGAGCAGTTCCGTCAGGAGAAGGTTCGCATCCGCCGACAGTTGCGTGATGTCCAGCACGAGCTGAACAAGGACATCGAACAGCTCGGAACCACCCTCAAGTTCATCAACATCGGCCTCGTGCCGTTGTTGCTCGCCCTCGGCGCGCTGGTCATCGGCTGGCGTCGCGCCCACAGGAGAGCCGCATGAAAAAGCCAACGTTTCTCGGCGGCCTGGCCCTGGCCGCCCTGCTCGTCTTTACCGCCGTCATCCTCAACGACCGGCATCCCGGCGCGGTCGACAATGGCACCTTGCTGCTACCGCAGTTGGGCGATGCCCTGAACGACATCAGCCGGGTTCGGATCCAGGGGCAGGCGGACGATCAGGTCACGCTGCAGCGGGTGGAGGCTGGCTGGCAGGTCGGCGAGCGCAGCTACCCGGCAGATGTCGGCAAGATTCGCGAACTGCTGATCAACCTGTCCGAGGCCACCGTGCTGGAAGAAAAGACCCGCAATCCCGCGCTGTACGAGCGTCTGGGCGTGCAGGACTACGGCACCGGCGAGGCGGACAACAAGCAAATCCTGATCTGGGCCGGCGACGATCAGATTGCCGGGCTGGTCCTGGGCAAGACGGCCAGCCAGCCGCGGGGCAGTTATGTCCGGTTGATCGCCGGCGAGGCCAGTGCGTTGGCGGACCGGGTGCTGGTCGCCAGCGCCGACCCCACGCAGTGGCTGGCCAAGGCGCTGATCAATGTCCCGCCGGATGACGTGACTCGCGTGGATGTTGCGCCCGCCGAATCACCGGACTACAGCCTGCGACGCGAGGACGACAGCTGGTCGCTAGACGCCTTGTCGGATGGCGAGCAGGCCAAGGGCGCCAATCTCGCCCGTGTCGGCCGGGTACTGCAAAACCTGCGCCTGGAGGATGTGTTGCCACCGGATGCAACCCTGCCCACGGCCGGCTGGACACAGGCGCGGTACACGCTGGCCGACGGCAGCGTCGTGACGGTCGAGGCGGTTGAGCAGGACGGGCGCAAACTCGCCCGGTTGACCATCGAAGCCGGTGATGACGCGGATGAGGCCTTGCGCAAGGCCGCGGAACGCGTGGCCGGTCGAGTGTTCGAAATACAGGGTTACAAGTTCAACGATGTCACGCTCAAACGTGAACTGTTGATCGAGACCGACGACGACGCGTAAACGGCGCCGCGTCCGGACGAAAGAAAAGCCGGGGTGGTCGCCCACCCCGGCTTTGTTGTGTCCGCCCGTGAAATTAGCGGTTGTCGACGGTGATCACCGGCCCGGCAAGCGGCAGACCCGCAATATCTGCCGGGCTGCCCGACTCATTGCCAATCGCGGCCACGGCCGTCAGCGTGACCGAATAGGTCAACATGGCCGGTGGCTGTTCCGGTGCAAAGTTCGACGAGCTATTCCCGCAACCGGCCAATGCTGCTGCCGTCGCGATCGCGGCGATCAAGCCCTGTTGACGTCGCGACAAGCCGCCCAAACCGGCCAGGCCAATGAGCATCAGTCCGCCACCGGCCAGCATCTGCGTGCCCAGCAACGCGGTTGACGTGCCAAAGTCGACGGTCACGATCAGGCTCTCGCCGGCGGCCGGGTCCAGGCTACGTGCGGTGTCGAAGCTGGCCGTGAAGGTCCCGGCGTTGTCATCGAAACTGACGGAGCCGGCGATGGTGGTTTCGCCATCATCTACGACGCCATCACCATTGGCATCCAGCACGATGGAGGCCGCCGCAATCGTGTCGAAATCGCCGGTGCCGCCCAGAGAGCCTGAAAACCCGGTGTAGGTCACGGTCTCGTCGGACTGGTTGGTCAGGCTGTAGCCCAGCGCCACCACACCGGTGGCATCGGCCTGGACACTGACATCGGTATTCGCCGTGGCCGTCACCGCCATGATCGGTGCATTGTTCAGCTCGAATGCGCCGATGTCGCAGTCGGCCGTCCCGTCACCGTCGCCATCAAAGGGGCGAATGTCAGTGACACCGCGCTGGTCGAACCCGTTGATCTGCGGGCCGACACAAACACTGGCCAGGGCGGCATCAATGGCAGGGCTGGCGCCTTGCAAGGCCACCGTCTGGGTCGGTCCACCGTTGGCCTGCAAGCCTTCGGAATCCAATGCCGGATCCTGACCCGTGATGTTGGACGGCCCGTTGATGGTGGCATCCGAGGTGTCCTCGACGAGGTTGTAGCCACCGCCATCCACCGTGCCGAAGACGTCCGCACCGGCCATGGCGCTGTTGTCGCCAATGAGCGTATTGGTCGCAGCAACCGTCGACGTGTCGCTGACGAACACGCCACCACCGTTTCCGGCCGCGGAATTCGATGCCACCGTCACGTTGAGCAAGGTGGTATTGGCGTTGGGTCGGTTGAACAGCCCGCCCCCGTCGGTCCCCGAGGCCTCGTTGGCAAACACGGTCGAGTTGTAGACCTGCATGACCGAGTTGTCGAAATTCCACAGGCCACCACCCTCGTTGGCCGCGGTGTTGTTCGACACCTGGGACCGGTCGATGGTCACCGTGCTGTTCTCACCGGTGACATGGACGGCGCCCCCGTTACCCGGTGTCGGCCCAACCGCGTTGGCATCCATGGTGACGTCGAGCAGGTTGACCGTGGATTCACCCTCGACCGACCGGTCTTCCAGCGCACCGCCAGCACGCACGGCGGTATTGCCCGTGAACGTGGTCGCGGTTACGGCCAGCTGACCACCCTGGTTAAGAATGCCGCCACCCGAACCGCCGGGATCACCGGCGGCCATATTGTTGGTGATGGTGGCGTTGCTCACGGCCATGACGCCGCCCTTGTTGAACAGGGCACCGCCACCGGCCACCGCCACGGAATCGCTGGTGACGCCATTGGCAATGTTGCCATCGAACACGGTACCGCTGACGCCGATGGTGCTGGGCGCGGTGTTGTTCCACAAACCACCACCTTCCAGCGCCGCAAAGTTGCCCGAGACCGTCCCGTTAGAGACGAGGACATACCCCGGACCGGTGATGTGCAGCCCGCCCCCATTACCCGGATTGGCGGTTGCCAGCACCGCCCCCGTGTTGTCGGTGCCCGCACCGTTTCCGTCCAGAGTCACAGCCGTCAGGCGCACCGAAGGCATGTCTGCGGAGGGCGTGGAATTAAGTATCTTGTCCTCGATCCCGCCGCCGGCACGGTTCGCCGTATTGCCGGTGATGGTGGTGCCCACCGCGACAATGCGCCCATCGTTGTTGAAGATGCCGCCACCGGAGC
Source organism: Abyssibacter profundi (assembly GCF_003151135.1). NCBI lineage: Bacteria > Pseudomonadati > Pseudomonadota > Gammaproteobacteria > Chromatiales > Oceanococcaceae > Abyssibacter > Abyssibacter profundi. The sequence goes on along the minus strand of NZ_QEQK01000005.1, from coordinate 76,115 downwards.
CGGCGGTGCCCAGCGCGGTGTTGTTGCTGATCACCGTGGCGTCGTCCATCGAGATGACACCGCCTTCGTTGAACAAACCGCCGCCACCATTAGTCGCGTCGTCACCCTCTGCCGCGTTGCCATCAACGGTGACGCCGATCAGTGTCATCGTGCCGGATCCGTTCCAGAAGCCGCCACCCTCGGCAAAGGCCGTGTTACCGGACACCGTGCCGCCGGAGGCCGTAAAACTCCCGTTGCCGCTGATGTGAACGGCACCGCCGTTACCAGCGGTCATCGTCCCCATGCCATCGTCGATACCCGTCACGCTGTTGCCGGTGAAATCGACTGCAGACAGATTGACCGTCGTGGCCGTCTCAACAGCCCGGTCTTCAAGGCCACCGCCTGCGCGGGCCGCCGTGTTGTTGCTCACGGTGCTCGAAGCCACGGTCAAGACACCGCCGTTGTTGAAGAGGCCGCCGCCGGAGCCGGCGTCACCGGTGGCGCTGTTGCCATCGATGGTCGCCCCCTCGACGTTCAGGGTACCCCCGTTGTTGAACAGCGCACCGCCGCCATTATCCGCGTCGTTGCCTGCGGCTGTATTCGCGGTGAACGAGGCTGCCCCGTCGATGGTCATGGTGCCCATGCTGTTCCACAGGGCACCGCCTTCGCTGCCCGCGGTGTTGTTGCTGTACGTCCCCCCGGTGAGGGTGACGTCGCCAGCGCCCGAGACATGCAGCGCGCCCCCGTTGCCAGGATTCGGCGCCACGTGCGAGTTGTCTGACATCGTCACGCCGGAGAACGTGCTCGTCGAACTGCCGCCCAACTCGACAGCCCCGCCTGCCCTGTTCGCCGTGTTGCCGGTGAACGTGGTGCCTGTCACGGTGAGCTGACCATTGGACAGCAATGCACCACCGCTGCCCGCCAGTCCGCTTGCGGCGTTATTGGTGAACGCGCCGTCGACGATCGTCAATGTGCCGTTGTTGAGGACCGCACCGCCGTCTCCGGCGTCAGCGCCGGTGGTTTCACTCTCGGACACGGTCACCGCCGTTAGCGTCACCGTCGCGCCGGCCGCAATGTCCAATGCCGCGCCGGACTCGGCCACAGCTTCGGTGAGGGTGGCGTTACTGAACGTGACCGCAGCCTCGCTCCCCACGGAGGCGGCCGTATCAACCGCAAAGAGCTGGGTCGCATCGCCACCACTGATGGTGATGGTCGTACCCGTGATTGCATCCAACTCGCCGTCGATACTGACATCATCGGTCACCGCCAGCGGAGACCCCAGGGTGATGGTTGCCACACCGCCGCCGAGCAGCGGATCGCCGCCGTCAAACGTGATGGTGTCGCCGTCGGCCTCACCGGCCGGTGCGTCGCCGACCGCCGTATCGGTATTGGCGGCCAAGACCGCCTCACGCAGCGTGATCACGCCGTCGGTATCGGTATTGTCGGCTTCGGAGTCCACAACGTAGTCGGTTGCAGTGGCCGCCCCCAACGGGATCATCAGGCCAAGCCCGACGCAGGCGAGTCGCCCCGCCATGCGTTCTGGGAAATGTGATGTCTTCATGGTGATCGCTCCTTGTTCCTCTCTGAGACAGATAACGAACGACGCGCCCCCGCGAACGCCGCAGACCCGCACACCAGCGGTGAGCGGGCTTTGGTCTAAATTTCCCTCACAATCACCCTAACAACCTGATCCAAGAATCAACAACCGTGTCCACGGCCAGGCCGCCACACCCCGACGCGTTGAATTACGGACGCTGCGCGACCCGTGTCGGCCGCAGGCAATCGGTTGTCGCGACATCGACGCGGACCAATGCCTCGCAGGCATTTAGCATGGGCGATCGGGCCGGATCGCCCCGATTGGCGGGTGAACGCGGCGGCCGAACCGAGGCCTGCAGGGTCGCCTGCAAAACCGCCGGCGCCATCCCCGGCCGCTGGGACAAGACCAGCGCCGCCACACCGCTGACATGCGCAGCGGCAAGCGAGCTCCCGTCCAGGAACGCGTAGCGGCCACCGGGAAGCGTGGTCAGGATGCTGCGCCCCGGCGCCGGCAAGACCTCACCTTCGGCCAGGACACCCGACTCGGCCATGCGCGCCACGGCCACGCCAGGCACGCCACCGGGAAACCCCGATGGGTCGGAAGGTGACTCTGCACCGACCACGAACACACCCCGGACGATCAGTTGCCGCAGCAAACGACTGAGCAGGGGGTCGGCAGGGCCAGCCAAGCTCAGGTTGACGATGTCGACGCTGGCATCCAGGGCCACAGACAAGGCCCGCGCCAGGGTGAAACTGTTGCAGATGGAGCCGCCACCTTGTTCCCAGCAGGCGCGTAAGCCCAGCAACTCAGCCTCGGGGGCAATCCCCAAAATGCCTTCGCCATTGCCGCCCAGCGCTGCAATCACGCCCGAGACCGCCGTGCCATGCGCCTCGGCAGCCACGGTCTCCTCCCCCACCAAATCCATGCGCTGGGCGATGCGGCCGATCAGATCCGGGTGGCTCGCATCCACCTGGGTGTCGACCACGGCCACGCGTACGCCGGCGCCGCGGCTCCAGCGATGAGCAGCCTCCAGCCCGAGGCTATCGGCGGCATGCTGCAGACTGCGATGTGGATCGGCGGCCCCGACGACCGCCGGGCGCGCAGTGTTCCGGAAGACCTGCAGCGGCTGCACCGATTCCACGCGCGCATCCGCCGCCAGGCGGCGCAGCATCTCGTCACGGGACACCGCATCCCGCCAGGCGAAGACCGCGCAATGCACGCCCAGCGCTTGAATAGGCCAACTGTCGACCAGCTCCAATCGATGTTCGCGCGAGAGTGCGTCCATCGCCCGGCTGGCCACGGGACTGACGGCATAGCCACCCGACAGGCCATAGCCCCGCGGCGTACTCCCGACGCTGGCGGAACCGGGCGCCAAGGGGTTGTCGACCGTGACGACCAGCATGGACGCCGGATCGGCGAGGCGCGTGGCCGCACCTCGCGGCGTATGACCGGCCAGCGATACGCAGCCACCCAGCAGGAGCAGCCCTGCCAGCAGGAGCAGGCGCTGCATCATGGCGCCCCCGCCTCGCCCACCAGGGCCACAAACCGGACAGACGGGTGCTGCTGAAGCCGCTGCTCCGCAGCGTGCCAATCGGCTACGGATGCCTCGGCATCAGCAGACGCAAGCGTGACCGTAAACAATCCGCTGGGGCCCGGACCATCGATCATCCGCCCGTTGACCTCACCCAGCGCAGCGCGAATATCGCCCGCGGTGGCGCCCTCGGCGAACACGACTTGCAATCGCAAGCTGTTCTCAACGGCCGGGGTGTTGGTCAGCGTCCGGTACTCCGGCGCCGGAGACCAGGCCAGCTGAATCCACAGGCCGGTCACCAGAACCGTCGCTGCGACAGCGGCCACCCGACTCAGCCAAGGCCGCGCCCGGCGCCGCAGGGAACGGGGGCGCGGGGTCTTGGTATCGGCGCTGGCATCCGAATCCGGCGGCTCACCGGCGTGAATCTGGTCCATGAGCCTGCGAAAAGACGCCTGCGGCGCGTACTCGACAACGGGCTGCCGCGACAGGCGGGCCTGCACCTGCTCTTCGATTAACGCGTCGGCGCGACACACTGCGCATTGCGCCAGATGCGCACGCATACGATCAGCCGACGTTGCGTCCATCCGACCGTTCACCCAGTCCGTCATGGCCGCCTCGGCCCAGGCGTGGGTTCGGGATTGCTCCATCGGATCCTCCGGCAGGCGGGTCATGAGCCCCCACCCGCATCATTCGGCAACCGCGCACGAAGCCGCTTACGGGCGTGGAAGAGCCGCGTCTTTACCGTGTTCACCGGACAGCCCACGATGGCAGCGATCTCCTCGCAGGAGTGACCGGCGACATAGGCCAATTCCAAGGCCATGCGATGCTCGGTGGACAGCTGCTGCAGACCCCGGTCGATCCACTGACCCTCATCTTCTCGGGCGGTCTCGTCCACCGGCTCGCTAATCGTGCTCCGGTCGCGCGCGGCGGCCTCCTCATACCGATTTCGGGTGCGCTGACGCTCCAGCGCCTTGAGGCCACGACGATAGCCAATTCCGAAAATCCAGGTCGAAACCTTGGCGCGTCCGTCGTACTGTTCCGCCTTGTCCCAGACAATATGCATGGTGTCGTTAATCACTTCCTCGGCGATCGCGTAGTCCGGCGTCAGTCGCATCAAGAATCGACTGAGTCGGCGGTGATAAATGCGGTACAACGCCTCGAAGGCCTCTTCATCCCGAGCGGCCACACGACGCAGCAATTCGGCCTCCAGCGCCGTGTCCGTTGTTTGTGGTACCGCCTGCCCGCTACCGCCCAAGATGCCTCACCCCTGGTAACCCGGCCTGCATAAGCCGCTTGTGACTTGATTCCGGCCCGGTCGCAAAAGGTTCACAGCCGCCTGCCACGCCACCGGGGACACAAACGGCCGACTGGCGCAGCGAGGCTCACGCCAACGACCTCGAAATCCCCTAGCGCAGGCGCCAAGCCTGGCTGATGGACATCACCAGACGGGTATCCGCGCGGCCGTCAGTAAAGCGCTCCCGTGCCCGGGCGTCGGTGCCGATGATCGCGGCGGATAACACCGTGCGCTGCCATTGCAGACCCACACCGACACTGCCATACAGATGCTGGACTTCGGACACATTGCCCGCCGCGTTGTAGCCCAGCCCGGCATGCACCCAAACACCGTCGCCAACACCCTGCTCGACCTGCACCTCGGCCGTCCAGCGACTGCCGCGCAGCAACGCCGTCTGCTCGAACGTGTGGTCCGTTGCCTCCGGCGTCCAACTGGCCGACAACGCCAGCCATTGGCGATATTCCAGCGAACCGCTGACTTCCGTGTGGTCGTAGTCCAGCAGGTGTCCGGTGTCCACGTACTGGTAATGGCCCAGCAACAGTGAACCGCGCCAATCAGTCCCCAGCGGACGCTCTAGGCCCACCATCAGGTCCAGCTCGTAGCCCTGCCCGTCCCCGGTGTCGGGCTGCAGATTCGAGGTATCCAGGGTCGAGCCCCAGACCGTTGCCGTCCACCCTGCCGGCCAGATTGCTGACAACCCGGCCTGCAAAGCCGGCTCGCCGCTGCTCTGGCTGGTGCCGCGCAGCACGTAGTCACTGGTCAGTGTCGTCGATGCCATGACCGCGGGTGGGTGGGCGAACGCCGCCGACCCAGCACCGCAACAGCAGAGCGCCGTGAGCAGCACGATGTTGGAGATCAGAGGTAATCGCATGTCTTGCCGGGTGACCTTCGGGATGCGCGTGCGCCGGATTCGGCGACCGGTAATGTGAACGTCGTAGCGGCGTTTGTCATCCACCCGTGGCTGTACAGCGCTGGTTGACCAGGCCCAGCCCGCCTGACACTCGCGTTCGGTTTGCAGGAATACCCGCCATGGAACAGCCGCTGGAATTTGGTCAGCTGCCGGATCGGTTCAATGCGCTGGTGGTTGGAGGCGGTGGTATTGGTCACGCGCTGGCGGAGCAATTGCACGCCCACGCCCAGTGTCAGCATTTGGCCGTCGCCGGCCGACATTCACGCTGCGAGTCAGCAGACTCCCAGCACCCCATCGATTTCGCGGAGCCCGACAGTGCCCAGCATCTGGCGAATAGCGTTGCGGCTCATTGTCCGCGCTTGCACCTGGTCGTGATCTGCACGGGCCTGCTAAATCAACCACCGCATGGTCCGGAAAAGTCACTGGATCAGGTCAAGTCCTCGACGCTAGAACAGGCGTTCGCGGTCAATGCCATCGGCCCGTTGCAGCTGCTGCAATCGCTGCTGCCCTTACTGACGCATGATGAGCCATCGCTCATCGCCGCGCTGTCGGCGCGCGTCGGCAGCATCGAGGACAATCGCCTGGGCGGCTGGTACAGCTACCGGGCGTCCAAGGCCGCCCTCAACCAGCTGTGGAAGACCGCCGCAATCGAGCTTGGGCGGCGACGACGCCATCCGACCTGCGTGCTCCTGCATCCGGGCACCGTCGACACGCCCCTCTCCCGGCCGTTTCAGGCCAACGTGCCCCCGGAACGGTTGTTCGAGCCCGCGCGCGCTGCCAAGCAGTTGCTAACCGTTATGGCGGGGGTGACACGCGACGATAACGGCCGCTTCTTCGCCTGGGATGGCGCTGCGATTCCCTGGTAGGCCTCGGCTCCGCGCGCCAGCCCGGGTCGGCAGCAAGCCACGTGTTGCCTACACTGCTTTGGATGAACGAGGACGAACAGACGCGCGCCCTGCTGGCGCGCATGCGCCAGGACATGCCGGCGCTGCAAGGTATCGGCGTGGACTGCCTGCACCTATCGCAAGACCATGTCCGTCTCGCGGCACCGCTGGCGCGCAACCAGAACGACAAACAGACGGCGTTCGCCGGCAGCCTGACAGCGCTGGGCATGTTGTGCGGGTGGGCGTTGACCCAGCGCACTGCGGCGGGCGTGGATGCGGCAGCGCAATGCGCGATCTTCGATGTACAGACCCGGTTTCGGCAGCCGGTCCGGGGCGACCTGATGGCCGAGGTCCGCTGCGAGCACCCGGCGATCGCGCGCCTGCGCGCGGACCTGCAATCCGGGCGCAAGGCCCGGTGGACGCTGGACATTCAAGTGGGCAGCAACGATTGCCCGGACGCCGTGCAGCTTCGCGCTGCCTATGCCGCCTGGCTGCCTGATCGCAGCTAGCGGAACACCACGGTCCGATGGCCGGAGACGATGACGCGGTCCTCAACATGCCAGTGCACGGCACGCGCCAGCACCCGACGTTCGATGTCCCGGCCCATGGCCCGCAGGTCGTCGACCGCATCACGATGCGTCACGCGGGCGACATCCTGTTCGATGATCGGCCCCTGATCCAGCTCCGAGGTAACGTAATGCGCCGTGGCCCCGATCAGCTTCACACCGCGCTCGTAGGCCTGCCGGTACGGGTCGGCACCGACGAAAGCCGGCAAGAAGCTGTGGTGAATATTGATGATACGTTCGGGGAAGCGATCCACCAGCGCAGGCGACAGGATCTGCATGTACCGCGCCAGGACAATCAGGTCGGTCTCCTCCCCGATCACCTCCAGTGCCTGGGCTTCGGCCTCAGCCTTGGTCTCCGGCGTGACGGGTATGTGCCAGAACGGCACATCGAACCGACGGGCATGCTCCTCGGTCTCGGCGTGGTTGGAGATGACGGCCCGGATGTCCACAGCCAGATCGCCGCGGGCCTGTCGCCAGAGCAACTCCTGCAAGGTGTGTTCGGTGCGCGACGCAAAAATGACCATGCGCTTGCGCACGCTGGCGTCGATCATCGACCAGTGCATCGAAAAGGGTTGTCCGACCTGGGCGTCAAAAGCCGCCCGCAGCCGGGCATCGGGTGGTTCCAGGTCGGGCAGTTGGAACTCGACCCGCATATAGAAACGACCGCCGGTCATCTCCGTCGAATGCTGATCCAGGTGGGTCACATTGGCGGCATGCTCAAACAGGAATCGCGTGACGGCGGCCACGATACCCGGCTGGTCGGCACACTGGATCAAAAGGCGGGCGGAGCATGACATCAGAGGAATCCCTGGAACTGTGGGTCAAGGTCGCACCGGGCGCCTCACGCGACCGGATCGATGGCTGGATGGGCGATCAGCTCAAACTGCGGGTGACGGCCCCGCCGCAGCGCGGCCAGGCCAACCGGGCGGTTTGTCGTTTGCTAGCCGAGGCACTGGACGTGCCGCCGAGCCAGGTCACGGTGACCCGGGGCGCGGGTTCGGTGCGAAAACGGCTGCGGGTGGCCGGCGATCGCGCCACGCTCACGCGCCGGCTTTCAGCGTTGTGTCGCGCATCAGTCCCTCCTGCGCCACCGTCGCCACCAGCGTCCCCTGCCGATCAAAGATCAGACCGCGGGCCAGACCGCGGGCATCCTGCGCGCTAGGACTTTCCATGTGGTACAGCAACCACTCATCGGCCCGCAGCGGGCGATGGAACCACAAGGCGTGATCCAGACTCGCGACAATCATGTTCGGCTGCAAGAAGCTACGCCCGTGCGGCAGCATCGCGGTCATCAGCAGGTTGTAGTCACTGGCATAGGCCAGTACGCAGCGATGGAACATCGGATCATCAGGCAAGGTGCCGGACGCACGGAACCAGACCGAATGGGCCGGCTCACCCTGGCCCGGATTCAGCGGATTGGTCGGCCGCACCGGACGGAATTCGAAAGCGGATTCCCGCAAGAAGGCCCGACGAAGCCGATCCGGACAGTCCTCCAGCCAGCGCTTGCGCAGGCTTTGTTCGTCTTCCAGCGCTTCGGGCATGGGCACGTCGGGCATGCTCGCCTGATGGGCCAGGCCGGGCTCCTCGACATGAAATGACGCCATCATCGAGAAGATCTGCTGGCCGTGCTGAATGGCCTTAACCCGCCGCCAGCTAAACGAACCGCCATCACGGGACCGCTCCACGTCGTAGACGATGGGCGCTTCCATGTCCCCCGGCCGCAGAAAATAGGCATGCAGCGAGTTCGGAGGGCGGTCTTCGCTCACCGTGCGCGTGGCCGCCACCAGTGACTGGCCCAACACCTGGCCGCCGAAAACGCTGCGCCCCCCCAGGTCGCGGGACTGACCCCGGAAGAGGTTGTCTTCCAGGTACTCCAGGTTCAACAGGTCGAGAAAATCTTGCAGTACGGTACTCATGGCGCGGGATTGTAGCCGCTCTGCGCGATTAGCAGGCAGGACTAGCCACGCGCCACCAGCGCGCGCACGCCTGCTGCAAAGGCCTCCGGCTGTTCTTCCTGTACGAAGTGTCCCGCATCCATGCGGTGAATCTGCAAATCCTCAAAGCAGGCCTCGGCCCCCTCCAGATAAGCCGGTGTAATCACCACATCCAGCTCGCCATACAGATAGGCGGCCGGCATGGAAAAGCGATGCTGGCTTAGCTCGCTCCACCGTGCGATGTCGTCGCGATAGGTTCGGTAGAGCTGAGCGGCGCTGCGCGGCGTACCCGGGATGGCATAACAACGGCTGTATTCATCCAGCAGTTCGTCGGGAAAACGGCGCCCGCCTTCCATCCGCAGAAATTCCTGCAGAAACGCCCGCTCGTTGCCCGGGATCAGCGCCTCGGGCAATGACGACTGCATGAAGTGCTGGTACCAGACGTAGCGGTTGGGCTTGGCCGCGATCCGCCGATTCGTTTCCAGATTATTGATGATCGCGATATTGGACACGCCCAGTGTTCGCACGCGGTCGGCTGCGGCCAGCGCCACTTCCTGGGCAACAATCCCACCCCAGTCGTGCCCCACCAGATCGAAGCTGCCGACGCCCAATGCATCGAGTAGCGCGAGGACATCCTGCGCCAACGCATGCTTGCGATAGGCCGCGGGCTCCGGTGTGCGCGGGGCATCTCCCAACCCCCGAAGATCCGGCGCAATCACCCACCAGTCGTCCGGCAGCAACGGCAGGATCGGGCTCCAGGTCGCGCTGCTCTCCGGCCAGCCGTGGATAAAGACGACCGCAGGCCCGCTGCCTGGACGCTCGCGCAGACTCAGCCGACCGCGTTGGGTCTCCAGCATGCGTACAGGCCAGTGATTCATAATCGGCTCATCCTTTCTTCGGTGGTTTGCCATCCTTGGGGTGGCCCTCGGCGAACAGCCGTTCCAGCTCGCCGGCCGACTGCTGGGCCATCTCGATCATCTTGTCCAGATCGTCATGCGAGCCAAACGCCTCGAACAGACGCTGCTCGTCCATCTCGGCAAAGGTCTCCGTGGTGTACCGCACCTGGGCCTCGGACAGGCCCAATCCGCGCAGCACCTCGCCAGCGGCGCGGACGCTGGTGTCAAAGGTGTCGCGCATCACATCGCGGATGCCCAGTTCCATCAGCTTGTAGGCATGGCTGCGATTGCGGGCGCGGGCGATGATCCGCAGCGACGGCGCCATATCGCGCACCGCCTTGGCGATGCGCAGCGAGGCCGCCTCATCCTGCACGGCCAGCACGAACAAATCGGCATGCTCAACACCGGCGGCGCGCAGGAGTTCGGGGCGCGACGCATCGCCGTAGTAGGTGCGGTTACCGAAGCGGCGGACGAAATCGACGTGATCGGCGTCCAGCTCCAATGCGGTAAACGGAATATTGCGGGCACGCAGCACACGACCGATGATCTGGCCGAACCGACCGAATCCGGCGATCACCACGCGATGGTGCTCGCTGGCAATCTGATCGAAGGGACGCTGGGTGGGCGGAAGCCAGCGCAGCAGCCAGCGGTCGTTCATCAGGAACAGCAGCGGCGTCAGCGCCATGGACAGGGTCACCGCCACGATCAGCGGATCGACGATCTGCGGCGCAAGCACCGCCTCGTTGACCATGACGGCAAACAGCACGAACGCGAACTCCCCCCCCTGCGACAAGGCGATGGCGAGGCTACGCGCACCGCGTCGATCCAGCCCCGCCGCGCGGCCGACCAGCCACAACACGGTTGCCTTGACCGCGGTCAGAGCCAGAGCAATCGCGACAATGACGTCGGGTTGCTCAACCAACAGCCCCAGATCGACCCCCATGCCGACCGAGATGAAGAACAGCCCCAGCAGCAAGCCCTTGAATGGCTCGATATCGGCTTCCAGCGCGTGGCGATACTCCGAATCGGCCAACAGCACGCCGGCCAGGAACGCCCCCAGCGCCATGGACAGTCCCGCCCACTCCATGGCCAGCGCCGTGCCGGTCACGACCAACAGAGCCATGGCCGTGAAAATCTCGTTGGTGCGTGCAGCGGAGACCGTCCGCAACACCGGGCGCAGCAAATAACGCCCGCCCACGATCACAACGGCAATGACGGCCACCGTGCGCAGCAAGGCGATGGGGTCGAAACCCTGATCGCCATGGGGCGCGAACAGTGGAATCACCGCCAGCAGTGGAATGACGGCCAAATCCTGCATGAGCAGGATGGCGAATGCCGCCCGCCCGTGGTGGGTGGTGAGCTCCTCGCGTTCCGCCAAGACCTGCAATGCAAAGGCGGTGGATGACAACGCCAACACCAGGCCGACCAGAATCGCCGGGGTGGCGGGCAAACCCACCAGATAGGCCACGGCTGCAATCGGCAGCGCAGAGATCAGAATCTGCGCCGAGCCGTTCACGAAAATCGGCCGTCGCAGCGCCCAGAGCCGGGCTGGTTGCAGCTCCAGTCCGATGATGAACAGCAGCAACACCACACCGAACTCGGCGAAATGCATGACCTCGCGCACATCGCCGACCAATCCCAGAACGGCGGGCCCGATGACCACCCCGGCCGCGAGGTAGCCGATGACCGCTCCGACACCCAACAGCCGGGCCAACGGCACGGCCACGACGGCAGCCGCCAGAAAAATCACGGCGTCATGGAGCAGATTCATGGGCGAATATCCACGGGCGTACCCACCGGCACCCGTTGCCACAGCACTTCGATCTGCGCATCCGTCACGGCGATGCAGCCATCGGTCCAGTCGGACAGGGGGTGATGTGCGGCGGCCGGCGGTGCGTTCGGGCCGACACCGTGGATCATGATTTGTCCGCCGGCTGGCACGCCCAGCGCATCAGCGAGCATCTGGTCAGCCAGCGAGGGGTAGGACACCTGCAATGCGAGGTGAAACCGGCTGGCGCGCAGGCGGCTGCGAATGAAGTAACGACCTTCCGGCGTCTTGCCATCGCCTTGCCGCTGCTTGGCACCAATCGGATTGCGCCCCAATGCAATCGGATACTCCAACACGGCCTGCTCGCCTTCGAACAGCGTCAAGGTGCGGGCGCTCTTGTCGATTTGCAGCCAGGTCTGGGCGTCTGCCTGCGCCTCAAGCGGCCAGCAGAGCACCGCCAACAACACGGCCAGAGGGGCCAGCATATGAATGGTGGGACGCATCACGGCATTATCACACCGAGCCGAACCCTGACGCAGCATGGACGCCCGAATTCGCCCGATCACCCCCGCCGACAACACCGAGATGGCGGACATCATCTGGACCACGCTGGCGCAGTTTGACGCCTGCGGAGACGGATTCGCCGGCCAGGACCCCGAAACCCGCGCGCTGGCTGGCGCTTATGCCCAACCACGCCATGCCTACTTTGTTGCCGAGTGGGATGGGCAGCTGCTGGGGGGCGCAGGCGTGGCACCGCTGGCAGGTGGTGATCGCGAAACGGCCGAGCTGCGCAAGATGTACCTGCGGGCCTCGGCCCGCGGCCAGGGTGTGGGTCGCGCCTTACTGGATCACTGTCTGTCCGCAGCCCGTGCCATGCGCTATGCCCAGCTCTACCTGGAAACGCTGGAGAGCATGACCGCGGCGCGCAGGCTTTATCGCGCGGCTGGATTCCAGCCCCTGCAACAGCCGCTTGGACAAACCGGCCACCATGGCTGCGACCGATGGATGCTGCTGTCACTGTCGCGGCAGCCGCCGTCTTGATCAGGCGTCGCGTTCCCAGCGCACGAGGCGACGGGTGGTAATGGTTCTGTCGTGGCGGCGGGCGTCGAAGACGGGCATACCGACCTCGGCAGAGAAGTGCGCCTCCCGACGATGCTCCACACCATCGGGATCAACCTCCAGCAGCTGAATCACCCAAACCGGTTCTTGCAACTCGACGCCGCTGTAGTTGCCCGGCGCCACCTGGCGGTCCACGCGCAGGTCGTAGGCAAACTCCAGGGTCTGGGCCTCGGCCCGTTGACCATCGCGCTCGACCTGATAATGCCGCGTGGCCTCGAACTGCAGGTGGTTGCCCACCGCCAGCGGGAATAGCACGCCCCTGACCTGCGAGACCTCCGCAACATAGCTGCGCGTCACGGTTTCCGGAGCGGTGTCGGTCTCGGGCGTGTAGGCGTAGGTGAACAAGTCGAACAAGTCAGCCACCTGCACCGACTCCTCGATGGCGTGGCGATTGGAATCCGCAAAGGTGTACTCCGATCGAACACGCTGCATCCCCGCCCGGGCCCCCTGCCGAATCACCAGCTCGAACAGATGTTCGACTGGCACCGGGTGTTCCGGCGATTCGATGTCCTGCAAATAGCTCAGCTTTGAGAAACGAGCCGCTGGAACGGGGCCGAACAGCGCTTCGATGGGGAATTCATCGGCGACGAGTTCAAATGTCGGCACGCCCGGAAACAGCGGTGGCGGCTGCTCTGCCGGCTTCGAGCCACAAGCCGTCAGGCCCACAATCAACGCTGACCAGAGCCAGCCGAGGGCAACGCGGTTCATGCCGATGGATCCTTCAGGAAGGGTTCGCTCAGAGGCTAGGCAAAGACTGCTCAAAAGTCACGAAACCCGCAGCAGCCGCCCCGGCTCACTCGACTCTTTGCGACATTTCTGTTGTGCTGCCCCACGTTCTACACTGCCGGCGGTTACTGCTGGAGGGACTCGGCGCCTTGGTTACCACGGACGTTCCGCTATTCCCGCTCTCCGGGCTCGTGATGCCGGGTGGGCTTCTGCCCCTGCGCATCTTCGAGACGCGCTATCACGACATGGTGCGCGACTGCATGCGCAGCGGCACCGGCTTCGTGGTGACCTTGTCGGCCTCCGGCCAGGAAACCGGGCGAGACGTCCGCCCCCAGGAGATCGGCACCTATGTCGAGATCATCGATTTTGAGGCGCTGGACCACGGGTTTCTGGGCATTGTTTGCCGAGGGCAGCAACGCGTACGCATTCTGACGCCGCATCAAACCCGGGCCGGTCTGTGGCTGGGTGATACCGCGCCCTATGGCGACGAGCCAGACGGCGCGGTTCCGGAATCCTATGAACACCTCGCCGACCTCGCCCTGCAACTGGTGACCGAGCTCGGCCCGCCTTTCGATCTGGATGCCCCGCAGCCACAGAACGCGCGCTGGGTTGGCAGCCGACTCACGGAGCTATTGCCGATCCCCGGGTCGGCCAAGCAACAGCTCCTGGAGCTGCGAGACCCCATCGCCCGGCTGCATCAGATTGCCTGCTTCGTCCAGCAGATGGTGCGGGCGCGTCCGGGCAGCTGACGGCAGGCGGGCGCCTGCCGTCGCTTGCATGGACCTTAGCCCGCCGCTTCGCCTGACTCGACGTACTGGTAACGCACCACAATCGCCGCGCCCTCACCGGGCACCGCCGTGCCGCGGAACACGATGCTGTTGCTACCGGCCACGTACTGCCAGCCGTTGTCGACGTCTTCGGGCACTTCGACCCCATCGACGGTCACCACAAGGGTGCTGGAAATGGGCGTTTCATCCAGTTGAAAGAGACTGGCAGCGCCGCCGGCATTGGTGGCAATGGCATTCATGATCGCCGGGAACTGGCTGGTATCGGCGATGCTGGCCGTGGAGCCGCCCGTGGCCAATGCCAGGTCGTCATAGTCCCCCGGACTGCCTTCGTTAATGATCGAGTACACCGGATACGACCGGTCGATGAACAGATTGTCGGTCGGGTCGAACGCGGTGCCAGCATACCGTGAGTACTGATCCGGCTCGTCGCTCAGCATGACCACCGACAAACTGGCACCGGCCCGCGGATAACCTGCCAGGGTGCTGGAACCGTCTTCGGCATCGCCCAGGGCGGTGGACAACAGGGAACGCTCCGCCCAGTAAATGCCGGACTCACGGCCACTCCCGGAGGTACCGGCCACGGCGTCCTGCTCGAACTGCATCGTGTCTGCCGTGTACCCCTGACCGCGCAGGGTCTGACGGTCGGTGGTGATGGTGCCAATCCGGAAATCCAGTCCCGATGCGGTGATGACGCTGATGAAGTCGGCAGCCGCCTGCGACAACGCAGCCTGTTCATTGCCCATGCTGCCGGAGTTGTCGACGACGAACAGGAAGTCTGCCAATCCGCCGGATCCGCTCCCGACGAATTCGTCAGCCGCCTCAGCGCGGGTGGATTCGGCCGTACCGACATTGGTGCCGTCGGTGACGCCACGCGTCACGGCCTCATAGCGTTGCTTGACCTCGTCGATGACCGTCGACACCAGCACCACGACATCGTCCGGCGAGTAGAAGCACACAGACAAGCGGAACTCGTAGGCCGTGGATTCACCCTCCGAGGCAACCGGCGCGGGGAAAGCGGTCAGCTGTCCGCCCTCGGCGTTCAGGCCGATGAGCTCAACCAATGATCGTGTCAGCGATGTCGGTGTGGCCGGGTCTGCCAGATCCAATGCGAACCGACCCACGGCACAGGCCCGGGTCACCGCGGTGGAGATGTTGGTCAGTGAGTAGCCATTCTGGGTGCTGACCACATTGCGGAGTTGGTCTAGCTCAGATCGCGCATTCGATCCGCGTCCAAAGTTGCGACGCTGCGCGGCAAAGCCACCGAGGTCGCGGGGCGACCGCATCTTCTGCGCATCCGGCAGGCTGTTGGTTCCGGCAAAGAACACGACACCGTCAAAGTCGCCGGTGGGCTGGTCGACCGGCGCTTCCAGGCCATCCGGCAGAAAGATCTGGTGTGATTCGGTGCTCACAGCGGTGACCGGCCGGACAACCGTCTCGCTGACGACCAATGTCATGCGCCGAATCTGCTCCACCTGCGCACTGTCCGTGACCGTGACCTGGTAGACGATCGTGTCGCCGACCTCGGCGGTGTCAGGAATGACCACGGTCAGCGCCGCACCGGTCTCGGCCAGCAGCAGTTGCTCCGTCACGTTGAACCAGCTGTAGGTCAGCGCCGAACCGCCAGCGCTGTCGCTGGCACCCACCGTCAACGTCACCGTTTCACCCGCCACAGGCATGCCATTGCTGGCCACAAAGGACGAGATCAGCGGACTGGCTCCGGACGGTAGGCTGGTATTGCAGGACACCCGAGCGTCATCGACCTCTTCGGTATCCAGCGTGCCGTTTCGGTTGTCATCAATGCCGGTCTGGATCACCGCGCCACCAAAGGCGCAGCGCCGATCCTCCGGCGCAATGGTCGCCGCCACGGCCGTCAGTTGTTCAAAGGCCACGATGTCGACCTCCGACTCGCTACATCCGGCGAGCAGCCCCATGACTGACAAGCCGACCCCCAATCCCGCGCGACAAATGACGCGTTGCACGTTGCTGTCCATGCTGATGCTCCCTGTCTGATTCCCGGCCCGCAGGCTCCGGATGGCCGACACCTGGTCGCAGCCCTGCTGCTGCAGGCGCCCCCAAAACCATCCGACGGCTACTGTTACGTAAGCGGGCGATGTCAAGCAGCGAACAGCCTCCTGCGGATTGAAGCAAGGATCAAGTCCCGCCGTCGGTTGTCGGGCCAATCTTGCTGGCAGACCGACGAACGGTGGTGGGCCACCCGCTGGCGTCATTGCGCAATAATCCACGCATGGGGACGGCCGTCATCACATGCCTGGGCTTGTTATTCGCACTGGTCTCCATCGAATCGTGGCTGCTGCAGCAATTCGCCCAGCCGCGTTGGGCGGCCTGGTCCGTTCAACACGTGATGCTGCCTCTTGCACGATCGGCCTGCGTGCTGGCGTTCATCCTGCTCGGCTATCCCGCTATCTTCGGCCTGTCCCAAGCCCCGCCCCTGGCCGCCGTGCTGCAGACCGATGAGCGCTGGTCGCATCTGCTGAATCTGGGTTTTGCGGCCTCCATGCTGCTCCCGCTACTCCCCACACTCGAACGTGTGCCGGGCGCGGTGCTGCCTCTCCAGGGGTTCTTGCTGTTGGCCTTGTTGTTTCATTGGATCAGTCCCGGGGCTGCGGTTTCGCTGTGGCCGTCCACCGACGCCTGGGCCGCGTTAGCGCTGGCCGCGCTGGCGCCAGCGATCGCACGCTTCTGCCTTCCCGACTCCATCGCACACCACGAGCAGCGCCGGGATGCATTACTGATTCCGCTGCAGCTGCCGCCGTTGATGCTCTACGGCCAGGCGTTAGGCGCCCAGCTCTCCGCATAAGCCCACCCGGCCGCCAGCGCCCCAATCAAAAAGGCCCGGCCGTTTCACAACAGCCGGGCCCCGGTCGATCACGCCGCTTAGCGTGCTTCAGCTTCGGCGATGTACTGGTAGGTCACATCAATCACGGCGCCGCTGGCCGGCACCGCCGACCCGCGAAACACGATTGAGTTACTGCCGGCCACGTACTGCCAGCCATCCATGCCATCGGCCTGGACACGCGTTCCATCCACCTCCACGACAATGGTGCTGGAAATGGGCTCCTCGGAGAGTTGGAACAGGCTTGCAGCGCCTCCCGCGTTGCGGGCGATCTCGTTCATGATCGGCGGGAACTGGCTGGTATCAGCGATGCTTGCGGTCGAACCGCCGGTGGCCAGCGCCAGGTCGTCATAGTCACCGGGACTACCCTCGTTGATGATGGCGTAGACGGGGTAGCTGCGATCGACGAACAGGTTGTTCTGGACATCGAACGTCGAGCTAGCATACCGGGAGTACTGATCTGGCTCGTCGCTCATGATCACCACCGACAGGCTGGCACCGGCACGCGGATAACCCGCGGTGGTGCTGCTACCGTCCTCGGCATCACCCAGCGCGGTCGACAACAGCGAGCGTTCGGCGAAGTACACCCCGGATTCGGTGCCGCTACCACCGGTCCCCGGGCTGGCATCCGCCGCGAACTGGTTGGTGTCGTTGGTATAGCCTTGGCCTTGCAGCGTCTGGCTGTCCGTGGTGATCGTTCCGATCTGGAAGTCCAGGCCCGAACTCGTGATCACGTTGATGAACTCGGCGGCTGCCTGGGACAGTGCCTCCTGCTCGTTGCCCATACTGCCGCTGTTGTCGATGACGAACAGGAAGTCCGCCTGGCCACCGGACCCAGTGCCCGTGAACTGATCCGTCTGCTGCTCACGCGTGGACTGGGTGTCGCCGACATTGGTGCCATCGGTCACACCGCGGCTGACGTTCTCGTAAAGATCGGCGACGTCGTCGATCACCAGCGACAGTAGGACGACCACGTCCTCTTGCGAGAAATAGCACACCGACAGGCGCATCTCGTAGAGCAGGGCCGCCAGTTCGTCCTCTAGCGACTCGGGCAGATTGCCTAGCGTTCCCTCACCCGTGCTCCGGCCAACGAGTTCCAGCAATGCTTTGACCAGATCCGTCGGGGTGGTTCCCGCGTCCAACTCCAGTGAAAAACGCCCAACCGCACAGGCATTGGTCAAAGCGGTGGAAATATTGGTTAGCGTATAACCCGCTTCGGAACTGATCGCGTTACGCATTTGGTCGAATTCATCCTGCGATTGCGAGGACGCCTGGCTAAGTGCTCGACGCTGCGCGCCGAAACCGGCCAGATCACGGAGCGAACGCCGCTTGCGCGACTCGACGGAACCCTCGCCCGCAAAAAACACGACACCGTCGAAGTCGCCCGTCGGCTGCTCCGTAGGCGCTTCGAGTCCTTCCGGTAGGAAAATCTGGTGGTTGGTCGTCGACGCCGTCGTCACCGGGGCTGTGGCCGGCTCACCGACCGTCAGCGTGATGTCGCGAATCTGTTGCACCTGGGCCGAATCCGTCACGGTCACGCGGTAGGTGATCTCGTCTCCAACCGTGGCGCTTTCCGGTATCTCGATCGTCAGCACGTTAGACGTCTCGGCAAACGCTGTTTCCGTGGTCGCGTTCGACCAAGCGTAAGTCACGGCCGTTCCACCTGCGCTATCGACCGCGGTCACCGTCAGCGTGGTGGATTCGCCCGGCCCCGGCATGGCATCACCGGCAACCAGAGAGGAGATCAACGCGGCCGGCGCAGCATCGGCGGCCGAGTCATTGCAGACCACCTCCTCGGCCTCGACCTCGTCGGTGTCCAGGGTGCCGTTGCGATTGGTGTCTGTTCCCCGACGCACAATGGCACCGCCAAAATCACAGCGCGCATCCTCCTGCGCGATCGTCGCAATGGTTGCGGTGAGTTCGGCCGGAGGCGCTTCGGCGTCATCGTCGCTGGAACAGCCCACCATGAACACGGTCGCCGCTGCGACCGCCAAGCAGCGGTGCCCGGTGAGCACTCGACGGTGTACTTCGATCATCATGATTCCCTCTCCTGATTAAATGTCGCGGCCACCCAGGGCATTCCTATGTCCCTCTATGTCGGTGGCCGCCTCAGTTAAGACGAGCTTTCTTGCACTAACCGGACATTGCGCACGGTTACGACGCTGCGCTCTACGCCATTTGAGGGATAGGTCGCGATTTGAGCGAGAAGTACCGGCTGGGGGTGACGCCATTCGTGCGAGTTGATCGGTGATGCCTTAAGATATGAGAATCATTCTCAATTGAATTCCGACATGCTGCGCCATTCCGCTTTGCTGCTGGTTGCGACCGGACTTGTGTTGTCCGCCTGCTCGAAATCCTCCGACCAGACCGGTGCGGATGCCCCGCTGGTCATCTACTCCTCCCGCAATGAGCAATTGATCAAACCGCTGTTCGATCGATACACGGCGGAGACCGGACAAGCCATTCAGTTCATTACCGGCAAGGAAGGCCCGCTGTTACAGCGCATGCGCAGCGAAGGAGCCGACAGCCCGGCCGATCTGCTCATCACGGTTGATGCCGGCAATCTCTGGAAAGCCGCTGACGATGGCCTGCTGCAGCCAGCCCGGTCCGACGTCATGGACGAGCGGATTCCGGCCCATTTACGGGACCCGGACGGTCGCTGGTTTGGGCTGTCGGTCCGGGCGCGCACCATCGTGTACTCCACCGAACGCGTGGACCCGGATGCGCTGAGCACTTACGCCGCGTTGGGAGATCCGGCCTGGCAGGGCCGCCTGTGTTTGCGCACCTCGCAAAAGGTCTACAACCAGTCACTGGTGGCGATGATGATCTCGGCCCAAGGCGAACCGGCCACCGAAGCCGTGGTGCGCAGTTGGGTCGACAATCTGGCCGCCGAACCCTATTCCAATGACACGGCCGTCATGGAGGCGATCCTGGCCGGCCAGTGCGACGTGGGCATCGTGAACACCTATTATTTCGGGCGACTACAGCGTCAGGATCCCGACATCCCGCTGGCATTGTTCTGGCCGAATCAGGCGGAGTCACTGGGTGAGCTGCGCGGCGTGCACGTCAATGTGTCCGGCGCCGGCATCACCGCGGCCACGGACCAATTCGAGGCGGCCCGGGCGTTTCTGGAATGGATGGCAGGTCAGGAGGCACAGGATCTTCTGGCCGACGGAAACCTCGAATACCCCGCGAACCCGGCCGTGCCGTCGGATCCGCTGGTCAAGGCCTGGGGCGACTTTGTCCCCAATGTCATCAATGTGTCGGAAGCGGGCAAACTGCAGCCGGCCGCGGTCAAGCTGATGGAGCGAGTCGGCTACCACTAAGCAACCGGACCGGCGACCTCCATGGCCACGAGCCTGCGACGGCGGCGTTTGCCCGCCCACCCACTCACCGCGCTGATCGCCCTGCCGGTGCTGGCGGCGCTGGGCACCATGCTGCTCTCGCTGCTGCAACCGGATGCCCAGGTCTGGGCGTTTGTGGGCCAGACCATGCTTCCCCAGGTGCTGCCGACCACGGCCGCACTGGTGGTCATGACCGTGGGTCTGGCGGTGGTGCTGGGCGTCGCCTGCGCCTGGCTGACCAGCCTGTATGAGTTCCCGGGTCGGCGCTGGCTAACCCCGGCGCTGGTGCTGCCACTCGCAATTCCCGGCTATCTGCTGGCCACGGTGTACATCGGCTGGTTCGACTACGCGGGCCCGGTCCCGACTCGTCTGCGTGCTTGGCTGGGCGCGGACTTCAACGTCCCGCCGATTCGCTCTGTTGGAGGTGCGGCCCTGGTCCTGGGCCTGGGCCTTTACCCATACGTTTTCCTGCTCGCCAGAAATGCATTCATGTCGCAGGGTCGGCGCGCACTGGAGGTCGCCGCCTCGCTTGGGCTTGGACCGGTCGGCGGCTTTTGGCGCATCGGTCTGCCGCTGGCACGGCCCTGGATCGCCGGCGGCGCATTGCTGGTCATGATGGAAACCCTCGCGGACTTCGGCGCGGTGTCCGCATTCAATGTCCGGACGCTGACCACCGCCATCTACCAGAGCTGGTTCGCGCTGTTCTCACTGGATGGTGCCCTGGCGCTAGCCGCCGTATTGGTCGCTATCGCGCTGGTGGTCGCCACGTTGGAACGGCGACAGCGACGCGACCAACGCTACGTCGGCGATGCCAGCATGCGCGCCGCGCGCCGAACAGTGCTAGCCGGGTGGCGCGGCTGGACGGCCACGGCGGCCTGCGGCCTGGTGGTGCTGGCAGGGGCTGCTGCCCCGCTGGCCCAGCTGGCCAGTTGGTCATGGCTCCACCGGGCTGACGTGGACGCCCGCCTGCTGGGCTTTGCCACCCATTCACTGATGCTGGCCGGCATGGCGGCCGGACTGCTCACGGTGCTCGGCCTCGGCCTGGCCTGGGTGCTGCGGCAAGACCCCCGCCCCGGCACTCGCCTGTTGGGGCGCACGGCCACCGCAGGGTACGCAATTCCTGGCACCGTGCTGGCGGTGGCATTGTTCGTGCCGCTTGCAGCCTTGTCGGCGACGCTGACCAGCGCGGTCGAAGCCGTCGGCAGCCCGTGGCGTATCGCCCTGCACACGGGCCTGGCCACGGTCCTGCTAGGCTACGTCGCCCGCTTCCTGACTGTCGCCACCCACCCCATCGAAGGACAGCTAATGCGCGTGTCGCCAGCCATGGAAGACGTGGCCCGCAGCCTGGGCTGCAACAATTGGCAGATCGCGCGCCGGGTGCACGCACCGATGATTTCCGGCAGCCTGGTAACCGCCGCCATCCTTGTGTTCGTGGACGTCATGAAAGAGTTGCCGCTGACCCTCATGACCCGTCCTTATGGCTGGGACACGCTGGCCGTCCGTGTCTTCGAAATGACCGCCGAGGGCGAATGGTCGCGCGCGGCCGTGCCGGGGCTGAGCATCGTGCTCGCAGGCCTGATACCGGTGTTCTGGCTGGTGCGCGGCTCCGAGCCGGCACAGCGCCAACAGGAACCGGCCCTGACACCATTGGCCGATGCCCATGCCGCTTAGCCTGACCGCAGTTCACAAGCGCTACGGCGCGACCCCAGTGCTACACGACGTGACCCTTGAACTCGGGGCCGGCGAAATTGGCTGTGTGCTGGGACCTAGCGGCTGCGGCAAGACCACGCTGCTTCGTCTGATCGCGGGTTTCGAGCAGCCGGACACCGGCCGGATTACCAGCGGCAACCATCTGCTGGCCGACGGCGAACAGATGATGCGACCCGAGCAGCGCCGCATCGGCATGGTGTTCCAGGACCATGCCCTGCTGCCCCACCTCAGCGTTGCCGGCAATGTGGGTTTCGGACTCCGGCATCTGGATAAACGCAGCCGCGAACAACGCATCCGCTGGGCACTGGAACTGGTCGGGCTGGCCGCCTACGCCGATGCCTTTCCCCATGCCCTATCGGGCGGACAAGCCCAACGCGTGGCGCTGGCGCGTTCGCTGGCGCCCGAACCGCAGATGATTCTGCTGGATGAGCCGTTCTCCAACCTCGACACGGAGCTTCGAGAGCGGCTGTCGCAAGAGGTCCGTGAAATTCTCAAGGCGGCGGGCATGACTGCGCTGATGGTGACCCACGACCAGCTAGAGGCCTTCGCGGTGGCTGACCGTATCGCCGTGATGTCGGCCGGACAAATTCAGCAATGGGACACGCCGTACAACCTCTACCATCGACCGGCGAATCGCTTCGTCGCCCGTTTTGTCGGTGAAGGGGTGCTGCTCCCCGGACGGCCGGTGGACAACGATGGCGTGGATACCGAACTGGGGCGCCTGCGCGGCGAACGTGTCGGCGCGACCAGCGAGGAGGTGGACGTGCTCCTGCGGCCGGACGACATCATCCACGATGACGCCAGCCCGCAGCAGGCCATCGTCAGGCGCAAGGCCTTCCGCGGCGCCCAGATCCTGTACACGCTGGAACTACCCAGTGGGGCCCGCATCCTCTCGCTGGTGCCCAGCCACCACAATCACCAAATCGGCGAACCCATTGGGATTCGCATGGCCACCGATCACGTAGTCGTATTTCCACGGGATGCCGGAGCCGTGCCGGCCTGAGCGTCGACCTGTCGGATTTTACGGACCAGGTCGCGACCAATGGCGGCCTGCAACTTGCTCCAAAGCGCCGGCCTGTTGCGCTTGATGCGATCCAGCGTGTCGCGCGACCAGGCTCGATAAGTCACCGGCTCGTCCGCGACCACCGATGCCGAGGTAGGCTCTTGGGTCAGGTAGCTCATTTCGGCGACCAGCCGACCGGGCCCCAGGCGCGCCACCTCCTGATCCTGCACCAGCACCCGCACCTGGCCAGCTACCAGCAGAATCAGGCGCTCATTGGCGACGCCTTCGGCCAGCAACTCGCCCGTGACATCACGGCACTCCTCGGCGCGCCGCCAGAGTCCCAGGAATTCCGGCACGGTCATCACATCGAAGTTCAGCGCATGGATGGATGCCAGGGGCTCGGCCAGGATAATCCTGCGGCGTTCCATCAAAATTCGGATGACCTGGATGATGTTGATCGCCACGAACAACGCGTTCCATGCGGCGACATTCGGCGCCCCCGTATGCAGGGCATAGGTGCACAGTAGGGATTGGGCCACGATCAGGGTTGCCCGCAGCCAGAGCATGTCCCGGGCCAGCAGGGCCAACAACATCAGCCCGTAGCCCAGATTGACGTACACGCTGTCCAACGTAATCACTGATAACGCTCCAGCAAGGCCTGGCAGGCGGGGCCACGTCGATCCATGTCACAGGTCGCGCGGATCAAGCCACATCGGCGGGCCGAGGGCGCGCCCTCATTCTCCTGCGCATCGGCCTGCTCCTGCTGCGCGCGCTGACAGTTGCGCTCGGCCCGAGCGACATCGTCTCTGACCAACTCGCAAGCCGAAAGCATCAACAGGCTGAGCCCGACGATCAAGAGCGTTTCACGCATGCGGGTCTGGTCCGGCCGGATCAGTCCTGGACGCCATCAGCCACGACGCTGGGCTGCCTGGACGGTAGACCCTGCGATGGATGCGAATACGACAACGGGTTCGGCGACATGGCGCGACGGTAGCACAGCGCGATCCGCGCACCGCCGTGGAACCCGATGGGCGAAGTCGCTTGCATCACAAACTCGAAGTAAATCCTGACAAAACGGCGCTAAGTCACTGCTACAACGAACATTTTCCGCGCTACCCACAGAAGCTGTGGATAACTGTGTGGAAAGAACTTCAGCAAGTGGCCGAAACCGGCTTGTTTTCAGGCAATCCTCCACGTCGGTCAACTTGTAACCAATCTGAAATGGCCAAGTAAAAACAACAAGTTAGTTTTGTCCACCCCAAAGGCGACAGACGGGCGCACCAGCGCGGTGCCTCGCCTGCATGTTGCAGCGCAACACTGTGCATAAGTCAAGCCGCACACTAGTGCTAGACTGCGCGCCATGACGCCCAACGTGCTAGTAATTTCGGGCCACGATCCCAGCGGGGGCGCAGGTCTGGTCGCAGACATTCAAACCATCTCGGCCTGCGGCGCGCATCCCACCCTGGCGATTTCCGCGATCACGGAACAGGACACGGCCAACGCCTATGCGGTCTTTCCAGTCCCGGCCGATCAGCTCCTGGCACAGTTGGATCGCGTGGTGGCGGACATCCCCCCGCAAGCCATCAAAATCGGCCTGCTGCCCAGCCCGGCCAGCGCGCAGGCGCTGCTGCCCTTGCTGGACCGCCTGCAGGACGTCCCGGTGGTACTGGACCCGGTACTTGTCGCATCCGGCGGCGGCTCGCTGGCGGAGGCCGACCTGGTACCGGTGTTACGCGATGCCCTGATTCCCCGGGCCACGGTTGTCACTCCAAACACACCCGAAGCCCGGGCGCTCACCGGACAGGATGATCCAGCGACTGCGGGGCACGCCCTCGTGGCGCTGGGCGCCCGATGGGCACTGGTCACCGGAGGGGATGCGCCAACCCACGATGTGTGCAATCACCTGATCGGCGCCGAGACCGTCACCACGCGCTGGCCGCGGCGCGCAGGGTCGTTTCATGGCACGGGCTGCACGCTGGCGTCCGCCCTGGCCGCTGGCCTGGCATTGGGCCGTTCGGTCCCGGAGGCTGCACTCGGCGCCCAACAGTTTGTGGATCGCGCACTGGCCAGCGCCCTGCGTCCCGGACAGGGCCAGTCGATCCCCCGCCGATTCCGGTGAACGCCGCCATGCGCCGGCTCCGAGGTGCTTATCCGATCACCCCGACCGGCTGGGCTGATGCCGAGCTGCTGTCGACCTGCGAAACCATCTTGTCCGCTGCGCCCGCCCTGCTTCAGTACCGGGCCAAACCGTCTCCCGACCCGGCCTTGGCCCGGCAACTACAGCAATGCTGCGCCCGCGCCGGTGTGCCCCTGATCATTAATGACGATATCCCGCTGGCGCGCCGGCTCGGCGTCGGCCTCCACCTGGGGCGGGACGATGGCGAGGTGGCCGACGCCCGCGCCACGCTGGGCCCCGAGGCCATCATCGGCGTGTCGGTTTATGCGGATATGGCACGGGCAGAAGCCGCCATACAGGCCGGTGCGGACTATGTCTCCTTCGGCCGGTTCTTCCCCTCTCGCACCAAGCCATCGGCCACACCAGCCCAGCCTGATATTCTTGCCGCCGCGCGGGCTCGCCTGCCGGTCCCGGTTGCGGCCATTGGTGGCATCACCGTGGATAATGCAGCGCAACTCGTCACGCATGGCGCCGACTTGCTGGCATCCGTGGAGGGCATTTTCGCCGCCCCGGACCCAGCCCAAGCCGTGCACTCACTTCAAGCCCTGCTGGGATAGTCATGACGCAATCCGAATCCCTGTTCGAACGCGCACAGCGCGTGATCCCCGGAGGCGTGAACTCTCCGGTCCGTGCCTTCAAGGGCGTCGGCGGCACGCCACGCTTCATCGATCGCGCAGCCGGCGCCTATATCTGGGATGCCGACGGCCAGCGCTACATCGACTACGTGGGTTCCTGGGGGCCCATGATTCTTGGCCACGCACACCCTGAGGTGATTGAAGCCGTCCGTGAGCAGGCGGGCCGAGGCCTGTCTTACGGAGCGCCGACCGAACGTGAATGCGACCTGGCCGAGCAGCTCTGTGCCTGCGTACCCTCGATGGAGCAGGTCCGCCTGGTCAATTCCGGGACCGAGGCCACGATGACGGCGATCCGACTGGCCCGGGGCGCGACCGGCCGCGACGCCATCGTCAAGTTCGAAGGCAACTACCACGGCCATGCCGACTCGCTGCTGGTCAAGGCCGGGTCCGGGGCGCTCACGCTGGGCGTGCCCAGTTCACCGGGCATTCCGGCAGACATCGCCCAACATACGCTGACCGCAACTTATAACGACCTGGACTCGGTTCGTGCACTGTTCGATGCGCGAGGCCAGGATATTGCCGGCATCATCGTCGAGCCCATCGCCGGCAACATGAATTTTGTCAAACCGGACGACGGCTTTCTTCAGGGGCTGCGCGCCCTTTGCGATGCCCACGGCAGCGTGCTGATTTTCGATGAGGTCATGACTGGATTTCGCGTCGCCCTGGGCGGCGCCCAGGCGGTTTACGGTGTGCGCCCCGACCTCACCACGTTGGGCAAGGTCATCGGCGGCGGGCTGCCGGTCGGCGCGCTGGGCGGTCGCCGCGACCTGATGGAGCAATTGGCACCGACCGGACCCGTGTACCAGGCCGGTACCTTGTCGGGCAATCCACTGGCCACGGCGGCAGGTCTGGCCACATTGCGACTGCTGCAGGCGCCCGGCTTCTACGATGACCTCAGCGAACGCAGCAGCCGCTTGGTCCAGGGTCTGGTGACCCACGCCGCTGGGGCCGGTGTTGCGTTGCGAGGCGACTGGCAGGGCGGCATGTTCGGCCTGTATATGACCGACCGCCCGGTCCGCAGCTATGACGACGTGGTGGCCTGCGATGCCGACGGGTTCGGTCGCTTCTTCCACGCCATGCTGGATCGCGGCGTCTACCTGGCACCATCGGCCTTCGAGGCTGGATTCGTTTCGGCCTCGCACAGCCGCGATGACATCGACCAGACCATCGAGGCCGCACGCGAGGCGTGGACGGCATGAGTGCAGACAACGGCGGCGGGTTTGTTACCCGGCTACGCGCCAAACTCAACAAAGGTGATTCGTGGCTCACCTACGATCTGGCCAACCTGCTGCCCGGCCAGGGACTGGACGACGACGCCCTGGAAGAGCTTGAAACCCGCCTGCTGACCTCCGATGTCGGTGTGGAGGCGACGATGGCCATCGTCGACCACCTGCGTGCCGAAGCCAATGCAGGCCGTATTCGCAACGCAGAGGCGTTGCGTAAGGCGATTGCCAACGTCATGGGTGGACTGCTGGAGCCCGTATCACAGCCGCTGGACATCCCCGAGTTCATCCGGCCTTACATCATCCTGATGGTCGGGGTGAACGGCGCCGGCAAGACCACCACTATCGGGAAGCTGGCGCGGCGCCTGCAACAGGAAGGCAAATCGGTGATGCTGGCTGCCGGCGACACCTTCCGCGCCGCGGCGGTCGAACAGCTCAAGACCTGGGGCCAGCGAAACAATGTCCCGGTTATCGCCCAGGGCCAGAACGCCGATTCTGCATCGGTGATTTTCGACGCCGTGCAGGCCGCTAAGGGTCGCGGCATTGATGTGATCATCGCCGATACCGCCGGCCGGCTGCACACCCAGGGCCACCTTATGGAAGAGCTGCGCAAGATCAAACGCGTGGTGCAAAAGCATGATGCTTACGCCCCCCACGAAGTGATGCTGGTCGTCGATGCGACAACCGGCAACAATGCGCTTAATCAGGCGGTTCAGTTTCACGAAGCCGTGGGTTTGACCGGGATTACCGTGACCAAGCTCGATGGGACCGCGCGCGGCGGCATTGTCTTTGCGATCGCCAAACGACTGGGTTTGCCCATCCGCTTCGTCGGCGTGGGCGAGTCCGCAGAGGATCTGGGCGAGTTCAACGCCCAGAGCTTCATCAACGCGCTGTTTGAACCTGCCGCCTAGCGCTCGGCACTGACGCCAGGAAGGCTCAGGGATGAATCGACATGGGTGATATCGTCTACCTGCACCGGGTTTCCAAACGCTATCCCGGCGGTCACGATGCGTTGAACGACGTGACACTCACCCTGGAGCAGGGCGAGATGGCCTTTTTGACCGGGCATTCCGGCGCCGGGAAATCCACCCTGCTCAAGTTGATCGCACTCATCGAGCGACCCAGCCGAGGGCAGGTCGTCGTCAACAACCAGAACATCGCCCAGGTCAGACGCCATCAGGTGGCCCGGTACCGACGCAACGTCGGTGTCATTTTCCAGAACTTCAATCTGCTGAATGACCGGACGGTGTTCGACAATGTCGCACTGCCACTGGTGATTCGCGGCGAAACCCGCGACACCATTGCCCGACGTGTACGCGCAGCATTGGATACGGTGGGCCTGCTCGACAAGGAACGCCAGTATCCGATGGTGCTGTCGGGTGGCGAGCAGCAGCGGGTGGGCATTGCCCGCGCCATCGTGGCCAAACCACCGCTGATTCTCGCCGACGAACCCACGGGCAACCTCGACCCGGCGCTGTCGGCCGAGATCATGGAGTTGTTCCAGCGCTTCAACGAAGTGGGGGTCTCCCTGCTCATCGCCACGCATGATGTGGAGCTGATCCGCTCGATGCCCTACCGCGAGATCGCATTGCAAAGCGGCCAGGTTCTGGATCGAGCGGCCGCCGCGCCGTTCGAGTCCGGTGGCGCGTCATGATTGCGGAGTATTTCAAACGCCATGCCCAGACGCTGGTGTTTACGCTCGGGCGGCTGTACCAACGCCCGGTTGCCACCGGGCTCACCGTTCTGGTCATCGGCATCACGCTCGCCCTGCCGGCCGGCTTGCATCTGGTCATTCAGAATATCAATGCCGTCGGCTACAGCTGGGAGGGCACGCTAAACGCATCACTGTTTCTTGCAGACAGCACCGACGAGTCGCGCGCCCGACAGATCGCGTCGGAAATTCGGGCTCGCGAGAGTGTTCGCGGCACGACATATATTTCCCGCCAGCAGGCCCTGGAGGAATTCCAGGCCCTGTCCGGCTTCGGCGAAGCGCTTGAACTGCTGGAAGAGAATCCGCTACCCGCGGTGATCGTCGTGCAGTTCAAGACCACCCAGTCACCCGAGGTGATTGACGCCGTCATGCGCGAGATCAGTGATCTGCCTGATGTCGTCCAGGCGAAGCTCGATCATCAGTGGCTGGATCGCCTGTTTGCGATTCTGGCAACGGTGCAGCGCGCCGCGGTACTGATTGCGGGCCTGCTGGGCGTTGCCGTCGTACTCACCGTGGGCAATACCATCCGCCTGGATATCGAGAATCGACGGGACGAGATTGTGATCATGAAGCTCGTCGGGGCGTCGGACGCCTTTGTTCGGCGACCGTTTCTGTATACCGGCTTCTGGTATGGCCTACTGGGTGGGGTCACGGCCCTGATCCTGCTGGGCATTGGCGTGGGTCTGATGGCAGGCCCCGCCGGGCAGCTGGCCGCGCTGTATCAATCCAGTTTCGTCATCAGCGGACTGGGGTTCGGACGCAGCCTGCTCCTGCTAGTGCTGGGAATCGGACTCGGCTGGTTTGGCGCCGCCTGGACCGTCGCCCGCCACCTCGGTGCCATCGTTCCGCGCTAGCCCCCCCCTGCTGTCGGGCCAGGTCGCTACAAACCGCTCTTGAATTTCGCCCTGTAGCCCCCAGTTTCGGCGGGAACTTTTCACCGCGCGCGAGCGTCTGAAGAGCCGTATTCAACGACGCTCGCAGCCTGGTGAGCGTGGTAAACTTATCGGCCGCAAGGAGGGTCCCCATGACGCAAGCTCTGGCGCTTTCAAATCAGGCCAATTTGGTCCCGCTGACAGGCAGTCTGGATGCCTACATCCATTCTGTGAACAGCATCCCCGTCCTCGAGCCCGAGGAAGAGCGGGCGATTGCGCGTGCTTATGTCGATGATGGCGACCTCTCCGCAGCGCAGCAGTTGGTCATGTCCAACCTGCGGTTTGTCGTACACATTGCCCGCGGCTACATGGGCTATGGCCTACCGATGGCTGACCTGATCCAGGAAGGCAACATCGGCCTCATGAAGGCCGTCAAGCGCTTCGACCCAGAAGTCGGCGTTCGGCTCATCTCCTTTGCCGTGCACTGGATCAAGGCAGAGATTCACGAGTTCATTCTCCGCAACTGGCGCATCGTCAAGGTCGCGACCACCAAGGCCCAGCGCAAGTTGTTCTTTAACCTGCGCAGCTCCAAGAAACGCCTGGGTTGGATGAACCAGGCAGAGGTCAATGCGGTTGCCGAAGACCTGGGCGTCAAACCCGAAACCGTGCTGCAAATGGAGCGCCGGCTGTCCGGGCAAGATGTCTCGTTTGCGGCGACGGCCAGCGATGATGAAGAGGGTACGGCGTACGCGCCGGAACAGTACCTCGCTTCGGAAGATGCCGACCCGGCCACTGCACTGGAGAACGCGGACTGGGACACCCGCCAGCGCAAGCAGCTGGCTGCTGCACTGGAACATCTGGATGAGCGCAGCCGCGACATCCTCAATCAGCGCTGGCTGTCCGAAGACAGCAAGACCGGGCTCAAGGAACTCGCAGAGGTCTATGGCATCTCTGCAGAACGCGTCCGACAAATCGAAGCAGCGGCTATTAAGAAACTGCGCAAAGCCATCGCAGCCTGAGACTCAACACCCTACGAAAAGCCCGGCTTCATGCCGGGTTTTTTGTGCACGTAAAGAAAATGTTGCGCCCGGCATCAAGTTTCGGTAAAAAGTTCCCATTGGCGACGAAGTCGCGACAACGCAACTTCAGTGGCGCGTGACGGCAATGCCGAGTGCCATGGCAATGAATTCATAATAATAACTGGGGATAGTCTTGTTTGGCCTCCGCAATTGCGGAGGCCAGTTTGTTTCTGCCCCAAGAAAAAAACTCAGACCAACAACCCCGCCGTCGGGGCGTGCCGAGCCGGCTCTCAGCCCAGCACGAGAATCGGCACGTAGTGGTCCACCAGCAACGCTGTGAACAACCCCATCAGATAGAGGATGGAGTAGCCGAATGTCTGCATGGGCAACGGCGAGGACGGCGTGGTGTAAAGCCGCACGGCATACCAGAGAAAGCCCCCGTTTAGCCCCAGCACGGCGATCAGATACACCAGACCGCTCATGCCGGTCAAAAACGGCAACAGGGTGACCAGCGTCAACAGCACCGTGTAGCAGAGAATCTGCAAACGGGTATACCGATCACCATGCGTCACCGGCAGCATCGGAATGCCGGCCCTGGCGTAATCTTCACGGCGATCAATGGCCAGCGCCCAGAAATGGGGCGGCGTCCAGACGAAGATGATCAGGAACAACAGCAGCGCGTGTGCGTGGATCTCGCCGGTCACAGCCACCCAGCCCAACACGGGAGGTGCCGCGCCCGAAGCACCACCGATCACGATGTTCTGCGGCGTCGCCCGCTTGAGGTACAAGGTGTAGACCAGCGCGTAGCCGACCAGGGACGCCAACGTCAGCCAGGCGGTGAGCGCGTTCACCCAGATCACCAGGACCGCAGCACCCAGCACACCCAGCACAGCAGCAAATGCATAGGCCTGGGCGACGCCCACATGCCCCTGCACGATCGGCCGCTGACTGGTCCGCGCCATCCGCGCATCGATCTGCCGATCCACCACCTGATTGATCACGGCGGCGCTGGCCGCGCACAGCGCAATGCCCAGCGTACCGAGCAGAAACAGATTCAACGGCGGTAGATCCGGCGTCGCCAGAAACATCCCGACGATGGCCGTAAAAACGATCAACATGACGACACGAGGCTTGGTGAGCTCGTAGTAGTCATGGAGGCGATCGGACAAACCGGCCTGCGTGGCGGTGGTGGTCATACTGCTCACTGCCGGATCCGCCTGCTGTTGAAGACGGCCCAGTTAATCGAAACGATCACCAATAGTAACAATGCTGCCCCGGCGTTATGCGCCGTGGCCACGGCCAGCGGGAGGTGGAACACGACGGTCGCGATGCCGATACCGATCTGGGTCAGCAGCGCAACCAGCAATACCAGCCCCATGCGGCGCCAACGGTTGGAGGCCCCCGACTCGCGCAGCAGCCGGACGATGAGCGCGCCCACGATGATGGCCGTCAACAACGCACCCACGCGATGGGTGAAGTGGATGGCCGTGCGTCCCGGGCCATCGAGCACCCCGAACTCGTAGTTAATCCCCAGGCCACGCCAGAGCGTGAAGCCCTGCGCAAAATCCATCTCGGGCACGAAGCGGCCATGACAGGTCGGGAAGTCAACACAGGCCAACGCGGCGTAATTGGTGCTGGTCCAGGCACCAAGAAAAATCTGGACGATCACCATGCAAAGCGCTGCGACGGCGAAGTGGGGCATGTGATTCGACGTGGGAACGGGCCAACCGGCCATCCAGTCCCGCTCGCGGAGATTGACCAATGCCAGCAAAGCCAGAATCGTCATGCCGCCCAACAAGTGGCTCGTCACAACCAGCGGCTTGAGCAGCAGGGTCACCGTCCACATGCCAAGAATGCCCTGAAAGATGACCAGCCCGAGCAGCACATGAGGCAGCTTGCGCCCGCGCCGCTTAATGGCCGAGAGCAGGGACATACCCAGAATCAGCAATCCCAGAATGGCCGCCGCGTAGCGGTGGATCATTTCCTTCCAAGCCTTGCCGGCCTCGACGGGCCGCTCGGGGAACGCTTCGTTCGCGGCGGAAACTTCTTCGCTGGTCAACGGTACGTCGAGATGGCCGTAACAACCCGGCCAGTCGGGACAGCCCAGGCCGGCATCAGTCAGCCGGACGAAAGCGCCCAGAACGACGACGCAGAAGCACAGCCCGAATGCAGTAACAGACAGGTGACGAAACATGTGGCTTTGCGGCCTGAAACGACCGAGGATTGCGCGGCCGCGTATTGTACCGTTGCAGCGCCAGGAATGTTGCAGCGAACATCGATTGAGTAGGCGATTAGACCGCCCCCTCCTCGGCCCACGGCCTAGACCTGCAGCCGCGCCATCAAAGCCCTAGACTACGCGCCCCTTGCACACAGCCCGAACATGATCGGAATCGGTGAAAGCTTCGCGTTGACCAGCGCCTTTGCCTGGGGCGTTGCGGTCATCCTGTTCCGACTCTCGGGCCAGCAGCTGGGCCCCTTTTCGCTCAATCTATTCAAGAATGTTCTGTTGCTGGTGTTGCTGGTGCCGACCATTGTGTTTGCGCACGGCTCGCACTGGCCGGCGATCGAGCTGGAGCACTGGCTCATTCTGTTGCTGTCTGGCGCTGTCGGCATCGGACTGGCCGACACCCTGTTCTTTCGCGCGCTGAACGCACTGGGCCCCTCACGCACGGCCATTGGCAGCATGCTGTTATCACCCTTTGTGATTCTGCTGTCCTTCGTGTTTCTCGGAGAGCGGCTCAGCGCCTGGCAATGGCTGGGCGCGGCCGTCACGCTTGCGGGCGTCACGTTGGTCAACTGGCGCCGCGCTCACCCCTTGGAGCAGGTTGCAGACAAACGGGGGCTGATCGCGCTGGTTGCCGCCATGGCTTTGATGGCCACGGGCATTGTGATGGCCAAACCCATGCTCGAGTCCGATCCCTTCGTCTGGGCGGTTCAGATTCGCGTCATCGGGGGCGTGGCCAGCATGGTCCTGCTCATGCTGGTTCAAGGCCGACTGCTGGCCGTGACCGAGGAGTTCCGGCGAGCGCGCGCCTGGCCCCGTACGGTGGCCGCTTCCTTCATGGGTACCTATGTCGCCATGCTGCTTTGGCTGGCCGGCTACAAGTACGCCGATGCCTCAATTGCCGCCGTACTCAACGAAACCTCGGCCGTGTTCGTGCTGATTCTTGCGGCGCTGTTCCTCAAGGAACGACTCCGCGCGCATCAATGGCTGGGCAGCATCGTGGCGGCGGCCGGCGTGCTCATCGTCGTCGCAAACTAGGGACACAGCGGCGCCTGATTATCCGATCTTGGATAAACGCAACAGCTTCTTGAAGTCGGTGTGGATATCTCGCAAGTTCGTCTCGCGGTCGTACCAGAGCACCCAGTTGCCAATCGGGTCGATCACGTAGAACGTGCCTGGCCCATGGGCCGGGTCGCGAAGAAAAGCGCGTAGCGGGTCGGCCTTATCGACGATGCGCAGCTTCAGGTTGGGGTCGGCGTCGGCAGCAATCGCTGCCAGCGCCCGCGCCTCTTCTGCATCCGCCACGACCGCGATACGCTGCACCCGGGTGCGCCGCCTGTCCAAGGCCAGCCACACCTGCCTGGATCGGTACAGGTCGTTCTGACAGGCATCCTCACAGGGGCTGGGAACGAACTGCAGCAAGGTCCACAGGTCACCCTCGAGCTCATCGGCGATCTCGCCTTGCGGAGAACGCCACTGCGTGTCGGCCGGCAAGGGCCGGACCGGCTCCAGCAAGTGCCCATGGTGCGTCTGCCCGCTGGGCCGTATATCCGTCCCGAAGTAAAGCCACATAGCCACCACCATCGGCCCAAAGAACAAGGCCACCAGCAACAGGAACGGGCCACGATTTACGGGTTTATCGCTCACGACGTCTCCAAACCATCCAGGTCAATATCCAAAGCGCCAGGGTTAAGCCAGCCCACTGGCCGGCATAACCGTAGTGTCGTTCCGGGGACAGCCCGTAGGACTGTACCGATCGTGCAAATCCGTGATCGGAGGCCGGGTCCAGGCGGAGCAGCCCCGGCTGGATCTCTTCCCCCAACGAGCAGCGCAGGTCGTCACGGTTCGGGTAGTTCAGGCGCACCGGCCACCGCGTCACCGGGCAGGGATTGCCGGCGGTCGCCCAACCGGCTTGCGGCAGCGAAGCCCAGCGCCCAATGAGAACCACCGGGCCGGCAGGCGTGATCCACTCAGGCAGACTGCGCCGGTCGGCCCGCCCAGGAATCCAACCGCGATCCACGAGCAGCGCCTGGCCTTGGTCTCGCAAGACGGTCCAGACGCGATAGCCGAACTGGCCATCACGGGTCTGGTTATCCAGCAGAATCTGTCGCTCAGCATCAAAGACGCCCCGGACCTGAACACGCTGATCGCCTTGCGTCGCAGGTACCTCGCCGATGGACATAGGTGCTGGGTCGGCGTCCGCTACCGCGGCATCCGTCTCCAACTGGGCACTACGAGCCAGCCCCCGCTGAAGCTGCCATAGGCAGGCGCTGATCATGATGGCCGAGAGCGTCAGCACCAGAACAGCGATCAGGACATGGCGTAGTTTCATGTCAAACTGCGGCGCATGAACTGGATTCTGACGCTGTTTTTTCTGGCCATCGTCACATCACTGGCGGTGGGTTTTTACTTCCTGATGAAGGAAGGTGGCACTTCGTCGCGCAACCTGTTCAAAGCCCTGAGTTGGCGCGTCGGGTTGCAGATCACCCTGATTCTGTTCCTGGTGCTGGCCTACTTCATGGGGTGGATCGAACCCCACGGTGGGCCGCTGGATGCACCACCTGCGGCACAGACAACAACGCCCGCGTCATAGCGGGCGTTGTTGCGGTGATCTACCCGGCCTCAGGCCACGTAGACAAAGATAAATAGGCCGATCCACACCACGTCAACAAAGTGCCAGTACCAGCCAACCGCTTCGAAACCGAAGTGCTTGTCCTTGGTGAAATGACCCTTTGCGATGCGGAAGGCCATGACGATGAGCATGATCACGCCCAGCGTCACATGCATGCCGTGGAAGCCGGTCAACATGAAGAACGTGGACCCGTAGACGCCGGATTCCAGCGTCAGGTTCAGGTGGCCGTAGGCTTCCACGTACTCAGCAGCCTGGTAGTAGAGGAAGACGAGGCCCAAGGCAATGGTCGCAACCATGGCCGCAAGACACTTGCCGCGCTTGTCTTCCTTCAGTGCGTGATGCGCGATTTCGAACGTGAAGCCCGACGCGATCAGCAGGCATGTATTGAGGAACGGGATGCCCCAGGCAGGAATGGTGGAAAACTCGCCGCCCAGCGCCGCCGGCCCATTGGTGGGCCAGCCACCTTCAAAGCCCTTCCACAGGTACTCGTTGGTCAGCACCAAGTCGCCCGAGAGCCAGGGCACCGAGATCATCCGCGCGTAGTACAGGGCGCCGAAGAACGCGGCAAAGAACATCACCTCGCTGAAGATGAACCAGCCCATACCCCAACGATACGTCGCATCCACCTGCTGGTTGTACAGTCCAGATTCGGACTCGTGAATGATGTCCCGGAACCAGATCACCATCATCGCGATCAGCATGATGCTGCCGATGATGACCGGAATCGTGACGAAACCCGACCCGTTGAGGTAACCGAAGACGCCATGCAGCAGGGCGAAAATGCCTGCGGTCATCGCGAAGGGCCACCAGCTGGGCGCGGGCACGTAGTAATGGTCTGCAGAGGCGGTAGCTGACATCTCTTCCCCTAGTTCGCTTGCGCGACGTCCTGAACTTCAAAAAACGTATACGACAGGGTCACGGTATCGACCGAGTCGGGTAATTCCGGATCGACCATGAACCGAACCGGCATTAACTTCTCTTCGCCAGCCTCCATGGGCTGCTGGTCAAAGCAAAAACATTCTGTCTTACGCAGGTGCTTGGCGGCCTGCCACGGTGCGACGCTCGGCCGTGCCTGGCCCACCATGGCACGCCCTTCGTGATTCGCAGCGGTAAACGTCACCGTATAGAGCTTACCGGGGTGCACATCAATCGAATCGCGCTCGGACGAGAAGCTCCAGTCCAGGCCACTGTGCACGCTGGTCAGGAATTCCACCCGCACGACGCGATCATCGACCGGCGCCTCTTCGACGCTGGACACCAGCGTCAGCCCCTCGTTCTGGCCGTTAAATCCGGTGATCTCACAGACCACCTCGTACAACGGCACCAGCGCGAAGCCGAACGCGAACATCACGGCCGTAATGCCGAACAACTTGCCGGCCAGCCACCAGGATGCGCCCGTCGAGTTATCTCGCTGCTCCGTCACCGAGGCTAGCTCATCACGAGAAAGAAGGCGCCGTAGAACCCCACCGCAACCGCTGCGAGCAGCAGTGCGGTGATGATGTTCTTTTTGGCCAGACGATCACTCACGGCGATGCGCTCAGGCCTTGGCCGGCTCGTCGTGCACCGCAGTGATTTCTGCATCGCTGACCAGCGGCGGCTCTTCAAAGGTGTGGTACGGCGCCGGCGAGGGCACGGTCCACTCCAGGCCATGCGCACCTTCCCAAACACGGGACGTGGCAGCCTCACCCTTCTTCAGGCAGCACTGGATCACGATGTACAGGAAGATCAGCTGGGCAAAGCCGAAGCCAAAGGCGCCAACCGACGACCACATGTTGAAATCGGCGAACTGCACGGCGTAATCCGGAATACGGCGGGGCATGCCGGCCAGACCCGAAAAGTGCATCGGGAAGAACGTCACGTTGACGAAAATCGACGTCAGCCAGAAATGCCATTTGCCCAGGGTTTCGCTGTACATGACGCCAGTCCACTTCGGCAGCCAGTAGTACACGCCCGCCATGATGGCGAAGACGGCACCCGGAACCAGCACGTAGTGGAAATGCGCCACCACGAAGTAGGTGTCGTGGTACTGGAAGTCCACCGGCGCGATGGCCAGCATCAGCCCAGAGAAGCCGCCGATCGTGAACAAGAACACGAAGGCAATCGCGAAGAGCATCGGCGTCTCGAAGGTCATCGAGCCCCGCCACATGGTCGCCACCCAGTTGAAGACCTTCACGCCCGTCGGCACGGCGATCAGCATGGTCGAGAACATGAAGAACAGCTCAGCGGCCAGCGGCATGCCTGCGGTGAACATGTGGTGGGCCCACACGATGAACGACAGGAAGGCAATCGAGGCCGTGGCGTAGACCATGGAGTCGTAGCCAAACAAGGTCTTCCGGGCAAAGGTCGGGATGATCGTCGAGACGATGCCGAAGGCCGGCAGAATCAGGATGTACACCTCGGGGTGCCCGAAGAACCAGAAGATGTGCTGGAACATCACCGGGTCGCCGCCACCAGAGGCCGAGAAGAAGCTGGTGCCGAAGTACTTATCGGTCAGCAGCATCGTCACGGCACCAGCCAGCACCGGCATGGTCGCGATCAACAGATAGGCCGTAATCAGCCAGGTCCAGACGAACAGCGGCATCTTGAGCAGGGTCATGCCCGGCGCCCGCATGTTCAGAATCGTCACCACGACGTTGATGGCACCCGTGATCGAGCTAATCCCCATCAAATGGACCGAGAAGATCAACATCGGGAACGCATTGGATGTCTGCAGCGACAGCGGCGGATACATCGTCCACCCGGCTGCAGGCGCACCGCCCGGGACAAACAACGTCGACAGCAGGATGGTGAATGCGAACGGCAGAATCCAGAAGCCCCAGTTGTTGACACGGGGCAGCGCCAGATCGGAGCAGCCGATCATCATCGGGATCATCCAGTTCGCAAGCCCGACAAACG
The DNA here is from genome assembly GCF_003151135.1 of Abyssibacter profundi. Lineage (NCBI taxonomy): Bacteria > Pseudomonadati > Pseudomonadota > Gammaproteobacteria > Chromatiales > Oceanococcaceae > Abyssibacter > Abyssibacter profundi. Next base: position 37,885 of record NZ_QEQK01000005.1, on the reverse strand, counting down.
CCGGCATGACGGCGCCGAAAATCATGATGAGAGCGTGCATTGCCGTCATCTGATTGAAGAACTCGGGCTGGACAAACTGCATGCCCGGCTCGAACAGTTCGGCGCGGATCACCAGCGCCATGGCGCCGCCGACGAAGAACATGATGAAGGCGAACCACAGGTACAGCGTCCCGAGGTCCTTATGGTTGGTGGTCGAAATCCACCGCATGACCCACTTGCCGAAGCCGTCCTTCAGCGTGACCGGGCCGTGGTGGTCGTCGTGATGGTCCACAGATGCAGTCATTTTGAGTCCTCTTAGCGCTGGGCAGCGACGTCGGCGGGCTGAACGACACCGGTGTCGTTGCCCCAGGAGTTACGCGTATAGGTCACGACCGCCGCGATATCCTGATCGGACAGGTGCCCGAAAGGCGGCATGGCGTTCTTACCACTGATGATCTGGGCAATCTGGGTCGCCGGATCCCCGGTCACCACGGGACTGCCGACCAACGACGGGAAGGCCGGCGGCATGCCGGTGCCCGCATCCTTGTGGCAGACGGTGCAGTTGCTCTTGTAGACCTTCTCACCGGCCGTCATGAGCGCATCCTGGCTCAGATCACCGGCGGGCTCCGCATCCGCCTCGGCAGCGGCCGCATCGGCCATTGCAACCTCGGTTGGCTCGGCCGTGGCAGCTGCAGAGTCAGCCGGCACGTCAGTGGTGGCACCACCGGTTTGAGCTGCGACCCACTGGTCATACTCGTCCTGCGGCAGCGCTTCGACAACGATGGGCATGAAACCGTGGTCACGGCCACACAACTCGGCGCATTGACCGCGGTAAACACCCGGCTCGTCGATCTTGGTCCACATCTCACGCACGAAACCCGGCACGGCATCCTTCTTGACGGCCAGGTCGGGCACCCACCAAGCATGCAGCACGTCGTTCGCGGTCAACAGGAAGCGAATCTTCTTGCCCACCGGCAGCACGACGCGGTTGTCCACCTCCAAGAGGTAGTTGTCCACGGCAGAGACATCCACCCCGGCGCCGGTCTGGCGCGCGCGGTCTGAATCAGCATCCAGCCGCGAGTAGAAGTGGATGCCGGAATCGAGATACTCGTACTCCCACATCCACTGATAGCCGGTGATCTTGACCGTCATCTCGGCGTTGGATGCATCTTCCATCTTGATCAGTGTCCCGGCAGCAGGAATCGCCATGCCGATCAGGATCAGGAAGGGGATGAGCGTCCAGACAATCTCGACCGTCGTGCTTTCGTGGAAATTGGCCGGCTTGGCACCGAGACTCTTCCGGTGCTTGAACACGGAATAGAACATGACGCCGAAGACGCCAATACCGATGACCACGCAAATCCCGAAGATCAGCATGTGAAGCCCATAGACTTCGCGACTGATTTCCGTGACGCCCTCCGGCATATTCCATTGCAAGGCCAGAGCTGACCCGGGCAATAGACCCAGAAGGCTCGCGCAAACTGCTCGTTTCATTCGCTTCTCCACGTAGCGACCGGCGTCGCCAGTACGTTTTGCAGGCGCTGGCCCAAACGGCGCTTCTCAGCGTCGGTCAGGCAACGACCCAGTTCCACAAACTGTCCGCTGGCACCGACCAGTAAGCGGGCATGTCCCGTCTTGCCCTGCGGCGGTTCCAGCCGAATGCGCGCCCAAGCGCGCGCAAATTCCCTGACGATCCGCTCCGGATCGCCGACTCGTCCGTACTCGATGGTGACGCGCCCCTGGGACACCGTGACGACCTCTCGGTAATCATTCCCACGCAGGCTGACATACAAACCCGCGCCCAGCGCCAGCAACTCCAGCCCGGCAAACGGCAGGATGACCCAAAAACCCATCCATGCGAATGCCAATCCGATACCCAGCGAAACCGTGCTGATGAACACCATGAACGTCATGGCCTGTCCCCAGCTCAAGGATCCGTTTGGACGAATGACGAATCGGGTTTCAGATGGATTCGGGGAGGGTTCCACGGCGCGGTTCCGGACAGATGCGCTCCATCGAATCGGCCGCAGATTGTATGCGATGCGACGATTCCCGCGCAAAGCAGAACAAGGCGTCATCCAGCAAATTCGTTGCCAGACGTTGCTGCCCGCAACCCAGCTGACCCAGGCAGGGCACGGGCATTCGCGCCCGAAGACAGTCCAGATTCTCTTCCAGACGGCGTTGGACGGGCGGCAGTGTATTGGCAATCCACCCGAGCAACGGCGCACGACGAGCAATCGACTCCGCGCTGAGCAATGCGTGATTGAGACAGCCGAGACGCATGCCGACGACGAGCACGACGGGCCAGCCCGCAGCCTCCACCCAATCGGGCATCTCCGCACCGGCGCTCAGCGGTAATCGCCAACCGCCCGCTCCTTCCACTAACACCCGCTGCGCGCCGGCACGCAACCGAGCATAGGCATCGCGCACCGGTGGCCAGCTCAAGGTCACCCCCGCACTGCGAGCGGCAAACTCCGGCGCAATGGGCAGTGGCAGACACCAGGGGTTGATGTCTTCGTAGGCGACGCCAGGCATCGATGCGGCCTGCAGGGCCAGCGCGTCTTCGTTGCGCCAACCGTCGGGTGTCTCGTCGGCGCCAGCCGCAATCGGCTTCATGCCCACCGCATCCACACCGCGCGCCGCGTAATCGCGAAGCAACGCGGCCGTCACCGCCGTCTTGCCGATCTCGGTATCGGTGCCCGTGATGAAAACGCCGGGCAGCGCCATTGGCTCAGGCAACGCGCGACTCCAGCAGCGAATCGGCCAGCGCCTCCACCAAGCCACTGACCTGTGACTTCGAGTGAGCCGCCGTCAACGTGATCCGCAGCCGCGCCGAGCCTTCGGGCACGGTGGGTGGCCGAATCGCTGTTACGAGATATCCGCGCGCCTGTAAATCCTGCGAGGCCCGCAGCGCACTGGCGTCCGTACCCAGCACAATCGGCTGGATGGCAGTCTGCGATTGCGGAACGGGGAGCCCCGCTGCCGCCAGTGACTGATGCAAATGCGTGATCAGCTCGCGAATGCGCTCGCGCCGCCAGGGTTCGACCCGGGCGATATGCAGCGCGGACAGCGCCGCCTGCGCGGCCACTGGCGGGCAGGCGGTCGAGTAGATCTGCGTCCGCGCACGATTCTCCAGGTAGTCGATCAACTCCGCCGGGCCCGCCACAAAAGCACCCGCCGCCCCCAGCGACTTGCCAAGAGTGCCGATGAGCATCGGGATGCTGTCCTGACCATGCTGCGCGGCCACGCCGGCGCCGTCATCGCCTAGCACGCCCAAACCGTGGGCATCATCCACATACAGCAGCGCGTCCCGGCTCCGTGCCAGCGTGGCCAAAGCCTCCAGCGGCGCGACATCCCCGTCCATCGAGAACACGCTGTCGGTGACGAGGGCGCTCACGGCCTCAGGGGCCGTTTTGAGCTGCGCCTCTGCGCCCTGCACGTCGGCATGCGGATAGATCGCCTTGGTCGCGCCGGACAGGCGCACGCCGTCAATCAGCGACGCGTGATTAAGGGCATCGCAAACCGCCTGATCACCGCGACGCAACAGGGCATCCAGACAGCCGACATTGGCGGAGAACCCGCTCGGGAACAGCAAGACCCGGTCGCGCCCCAGCCAGTTGGCGAGCGCGGCCTCCAACTCGGCGTGAGCGGGACTGTAGCCAGTCACCAGCGCCGAGGCGCCAGAACCGGCAGCGCCGCAGGTCGCCTGCAGACGCGGATCCTGGGCCAGCCCCAGGTAGTCGTTGCTGCAGAAATTGACGCAGACCTGTCCATCGACGCGCGACAAACCCGGACCGACCGGCTCGATGACCCGACGCCGGCGATGGCGATCCCGCTGATGCAGTGCCGTGAGCGCCTCGCGGACCCGGTGATTCAGGCGGCCTGACATGACCGACGCTGCTCCACGGCCTGCGCCCCTTCCGGCTCGATACCCAAGCGTTCAAAGAGGGCACGGTCCCGGTCGGTGACCGGATTGCCCGTGGTAAGCAATTGCTCGCCGTAGAAAATCGAGTTCGCGCCCGCGAGGAAGCACAAGGCCTGCAGCGCATCATCCATCGACTCGCGCCCGGCCGATAGGCGGACATGCGAGCTCGGCATCAGGATGCGCGCCACCGCAATCGTGCGGACAAATTCGAAGGGGTCCACCGGATCAGCATCGGCCATTGGTGTACCGGGCACGGCCACCAGCTGATTGATGGGGACCGATTCCGGATGGGTCTCCAGATTCGCCAGCGTACGCAGCAGGCCCACCCGATCCTGTCGGGTTTCGCCCAACCCGACGATGCCTCCGCAGCACACTTTCATGCCGGACTTGCGCACGTTCTCCAGGGTTTCCAACCGGTCATCGTATGTCCGGGTGCCGATGATCTCCCCGTAGTGTTCCTCGGAGGTATCGAGATTGTGGTTGTAGTAATCCAGCCCGGCATCGGCCAGGCGTTCAGCCTGGGATTCGCTCAACATGCCGAGCGTCATGCAGGTTTCCAGCCCCTGGCTGCGCACGGCTTCGATCATCTGGATCAGCGTATCGACATCGCGGTCCTTGGGGCTGCGCCAGGCCGCGCCCATGCAGAATCGCGTCGCGCCGGCTTCCTTGGCCGTGCGCGCTGCCTGCTCAACCTGCTCCACCGCCATCAGTGCTTCGGTCTTGAGGCCGGTGTTGTAGCGCACGCTTTGCGGGCAGTACTTGCAATCCTCCGGACAGGCCCCGGTCTTGATCGACAACAAGGTCGACAGCTGCACCGCGTTGGCATCGAAATGCTCGCGGTGAACGGTCTGCGCCCGATGCATGAGATCGGCAAACGGCAGGTCGAACAAGGCATGGACTTCGTCGGCGGTCCAGTCGTGACGCAGGGTCGTCATGTCGCGGTACTCCTCCAATGAGACGGCCTAGGCTCGCGACGAGATGGGATGCTGTCAACCTGCGCAGCCTAGGCAGGTTGACGGGCGCCCTGCTTCGCCGTTGTGAGACTTGCCGGGGGCCCAGCAGCACCGGGCCGCTATGCGCGGCCTGTCTCGCCGACCTACCGCTGAACCGCTGGGGCTGTATCCGCTGCGCCGAGCCCTTTCCAACCCCGCCGTCAGGCCCGGTGTTCTGCGCTCATTGCCTGACACAGATGCCGGCGTTTGATCGGGTGCTGGCGCCATTGCTGTACGCCCCACCGGTCTCGACCGCGATCCAGGCTCTAAAATTTCGGCAGGACATCTCTGCGGGGCGCCGCCTCGCCGATTGGCTGCATCGAACCTTGCCCGACATCGGGTCGCCGGACCTTGCGATACCCGTCCCGCTCCATGCCGCGCGCACCCGCGAACGCGGCTTTAACCAAGCGCTGGAAATTGCTCGCCCCCTGTGCAGACGCCGCGGCTGGACCCTGGTGCCAGATGGGGTCAGGCGTGTCCGATCCACCGCGGCGCAAACCCGACTCGACGCCGCCGCCAGGCGTCGTAATTTGCGGAATGCGTTTGCCTTGAATCAAACCGTCGAAGGCGCCCGAGTGTTCGTGATCGATGACGTCGTGACCACCGGGGCAACCACATCAAGCCTGGCCCATGCGCTGCACCAAGCCGGCGCAGCGGATGTGGTGGTCATTGCCGCCGCACGGACTCCTCATGCGGACAGCGATCAGAACGCAAACAGCTCAACCACTGCGTCCAAGTGACGCCACCAACCGGGATCGCCGTCCACCAAGGTCGGTACGCGCTACCGGTCGCGGGCAGGCCCCGCGCCTACCCGCCGGTGACCGCACCCAGATCAAAGCCAATGGGCGCGCCCGGCCCCAGCGGCAAGCCGAACAGAATCCAGCCCATGACCAGCAGCACACCGGTGATCAGCATCCAGATGGAATACGGGATCATCATTGCGGTCAGCGAGCCGATGCCGAAATCCTTTTGCCAACGCTGGGCGAAAATCAGCACCAGCGGGAAGTACACCATTAGCGGCGAGATGATGTTGGTGGCTGCATCACCGACCCGGTAGGTTGCGGTCGCACCCTCCGGGCTGATGCCTAGCAGCAGCAGCATCGGCACGAGCACCGGCGCCAGCAGCGCCCACTTGGCGCTGGCCGACCCGACGAACAGGTTCAGGAAGGCGGCGAAGATGACGATCAACCCCAGGGCGATCGGCAACGGCAGCCCACTGGATTCGATGGCCCCGGCACCGTGCACCGCCGTAATCAGGCCCAGGTTTGACCAGTTAAACATGGCCACGAAATGCGCGGCTGCGAAGGCCAACACCAGGTAGTACCCCATGTCCTTCATCGCCTCGGACATCATGTCGACCAGATCGCGATGGGTCTTGATAGTCCCGGCAGCCGCGCCATAGGCCCAGCCGGCGGCCAGGAACAACACCAGAAAGCCCGCCACCAGCGACCGGAAGAACGGCGTCGCCGTGACATACCAGGGCTGGCCGTCCACCGCGGCCTCATCGTTCAGCAACGGCGTACCGGGCCCGAATGTCATCAGCGCCCAGACCAGGCAGACACCCAGAATCGCATAGCCGGCCCAGCGCAGGCCCTTGCGCTCGTCATCGGTGAGCGGTGCGCTCTCGTCTCCATAGGCCGCCGCCTGGTCGCCGGCGGGCGTCCACTCGCCCAGCCGGGGCTCGATCACCTTGTCGGTCACCCACCAGATCACCGGCAGATAAATCACCAGCAAAGCGGTAATGAAATACCAGTTGCCCGCGATGTTCATCGACCACCCGGCGTCGATCTGTGAGGCGTCCATGGCGGCCTCCGTGATCCCGAACAGCAACGCATCGAGCTGCCCCGGAGAGATATTCGCCGAAAAGCCACCCGACACACCGGCGAAGGCCGCAGCGATACCGGCCATGGGATGACGCCCCGCCGCAGCGAAAATAATGGCTGCCAGCGGAATCATCACCACATAGCCGGCGTCGGCCGCGTGGTTGGACAACATCGCAACCAGCGCCACCACAGGCGTCAACAAGCCCTTGGGCGCATTGCGAACAGCCTGCCGGATGCCGCTGGCAAACAGCCCCGAGCGCTCGGCCACACCCGCACCCAGCATCACCACCAGCACGTAGCCCAGCGGATGAAAGTGGGTGAAGGTCTTCGGCATCTCCACCCAGAGCTTCTGGATGTTCTCGGCCGATAACAGGCTTTGTGCCTGCAACAGCAGCGGACTGCCGTCGGCGGTGGTGAGCGTCGGATGCGGCGCTGTCACCCCGGCCAGCGCACAGACGATGGAAACCCCGACCAGGATCAGGATTAGATAAAAGAAGATAAAAACCGGGTCGGGCAGGCCATTGCCCACACGTTCCACGAACCCCAGAAACCCCTTTTGATTCATTGCGGTCTTGGTCTGACTCACCCGCATGCCCCTTGTTGTTAAATCACCTGCGATGGGGGCATCAGAGCGGAATTGACCGGCGACGGCAAGCGTCGGTGACCCGGACGCCGCAGCAGCACCCACCCTCGCAACGGCGACACGCGGCCACGCAGGCCCGCAGCGAAGGCGGTAGAGTCCGGGACAAACCTTGCGAAGAGACTCTCCGTGCATCGAGCATTTCACGTCGTGGCCGCCTTGCTGCTCATCGGCCTGCCCCCGCTGGCCAGTGCCGCCGACGAACCCGCCTCCGCCCTGAATCGCTTCACCGCAGAGCGCGTCTTCGACATCGAGTACGCCGCCGCGCCACGCATTTCACCGGATGGCGACTCCATCGTCTATGTGCGCCATTCCATGGACCGACGCGCCGACCAAAACCGCGGCGATCTCTGGATCATCGACCTCGACAGCGGCGCGCACCGTCCCCTGGTCACCGGCGGCGCCTCCGCCAGCAGCCCGGCCTGGTCGCCGGACGGCGAGCGTCTGCTCTATCGCAGCAGCGCAGACGGCAAGCCTGAACTACGCGTGCTGTACCTGGACAGCGGCCGAAGTTTTTCGCTGGCCCAGTTCGAGCGCGCACCCCAAAGCCCCGTGTGGTCCCCGGATGGCCAGCACATCGCCTTTGCGTTGTTCGTCCCCGGCGAGCCGCCAAGCTTTGCTAAGCCGCCCAAGGCACCGGAGGGCGCCGATTGGAATCAGCCCGTACGCGTATTCGACGATCTGACTTTCCGCTTCGACGGCCAGGGTTATCTCGACGAGGGTGTGGACCAGATTTTCGTACTCTCCGCCGAAGGCGGTTCGCCGCGTCAGCTGACGCACGGCCAAGCCGACCTGGGCGAACCGGCCTGGCTGGACAACGAAACACTCATCGTCAGCGGCAACCTGGCCGAGGACCGCGACCTGGATCCAATTGAGAGCGAGCTATACCGCCTGCGCCTGGCCGACGGCAGCCTCACGGCGTTCACCGATCGCGATGGCCCCGACTTTGCCCCCGTCGTCTCGCCCGACGGTCAGACCATTGCCTTTCGAGGCTTTGACGACGCGGTTCTGACCTACCAGCAGAATCGCCTGTACCTGATGGACGCTGACGGCAGCAACCAGCGCGAACTCAAGACAGGCCTGGATCTGGCCATGGGCAAAACCGTCTGGGCGCCCGATGGCCGCAGCCTCTACGTGCAAGCAGAGAATGCCGGCCATATCGAGCTGCTGAACATCTCCTTGCGCGGCCGGGTCAAGGTCGTGGCCGATGACCTGGGCGGCACCTCCATTGGCCGCCCCTATGCCAGTGGCGACTTCTCCGTGACCACAGCGGGCCGCCCCGTCATCGCCTACACCGTCGCTTCACCCGACAAGCCAGCCGATGTTGCGGTCACCGGACCGCGGACCCAAACCCGTACCTTGACGGCCCTCAATGCCGATGTACTGCCGTATCTGGACCTGGCCACCGTCGAGGAGATCCAGGTCGAGTCCAACCACGACGGCCAGACCATCGAGGCCTGGATCGCGCGGCCGCCGGACTTCAAACCCGATGGCAGCTTCCCGCTGCTGCTGGAGATTCACGGTGGCCCCCACACCATGTACGGGCCGACGTTCGCGGCCGAGATCCAACGCTACGCGGCCGAAGGCTACGTCACCGTCTGGGCCAATCCGCGCGGCTCCACCGGCTACGGCGAGGCCTTCGCCCAGGCTATCGACCGCGCTTATCCGGGGTATGACTACGACGACTTGATGAGCGTGGTCGACGCCGTAATCGCAAAAAACTATGTCGATCCCCAGCGCCTGTTTGTCACCGGCGGCTCGGGCGGCGGCGTACTCACGGCCTGGATCGTCGGCAAGACCGACCGCTTTGCGGCCGCCGCCACCATCAAGCCCGTGATCAACTGGTTCACCGAGGCCCTCACAGGCGATATCGCAGCCTATGTGTGGCGGCACTGGATCCGGGAAGACCCCTGGGAGAACCCGCAAGCCTACTTTGAGCGATCCCCCATCAGCCTGGTCGGCAACGTCTCCACCCCGACGCTGGTCATGGTTGGCGAGCAGGACTGGCGCACCCCGACCTGGGAGGCGGAACAGTTCTACACCGCGCTTAAGTTCAGAAAAATTGATACCGCGCTGATTCGCATTCCCGAAGCCCCCCACTCCATCGCCAGCCGACCCAGCCGGCTCATCGCCAAGACCGACAACATCATGGGGTGGTTTAGCCGTTACGACACCCAGCCTGAGACGGCCGAAGCGCCCTGACATTCAGGAAGCCCTGACACGCGACACGGCGCTGGATATTGCTGGGCCCGACTGCGAACTCAGGCAGCCGTGTTTTGCGGAACAAGCCTGAAGGCATTCATCGCCTGGCCCAATGGATGCGCGTTGTAACCCGAATGCCGACAGATTCGGGTGATGCGCGCGGGGCACACGGTTCGCTGCTCATGCGCAGCGCTGCAAAGTGGCCTTCCGCGAGCCGAATAATCCGCATGCGCACTATGAAGGCTCGTCACCAACCGTCGACGCCCCGCCATTCGGCAGCCATAATGACCAGGCGTCGGCCACGATCCCCAGCGGGGCAGGCGCATCCAATAAAAAACATAGACACCGCAACCTGTCTGCGGCCGCCCTTTGCCGGATCACTTCCTGCTACTGGGTCAACGCCCGACGACGCACGATTCTTTTTTGGGGTTCACCGTGATCGACTCAACGTTCCGCACGCTGCTGGCCATTGCCTGTGGCCTCATCCTGTCTGCCTGCAGCGAACAAGACGCTGACTCGGGCGAGCCCGCCCGCGTGGTTGTCACCGTGGTGGACACATCCATCAACCTCTACCACGACTTTTTCTACGCCGACAGCAGCATCTACCCGGGTGTCGCGCCATCGAGTGTGACCCCGGCGGTCCTGATGGAACTCGGCGTCGCGTCCGACAACCATGTCACCCTGACCCGCAGCGGTGACATCGACGCCGACAAGGTCGCTGATGCGGCGTTCTGGGACCGCGTCGAACACGGCACGCCGTACTGGTTCACAGGCACCAATGTGGTGGCTGTGTCCTTTTGTGAAGAACCGTTTGTTCCGCTGCAACCGGACGTGGACAAGAGCCCACACGGCACGGGCGTCAGCGCCTCGGTGCTCAAAGCCAATCCGGAAGCGGTGATTCTATTCGTGGAATCCTGCGCAGAGCCCGAGCCGCATGAAATGACCTACGCGCTGGAACACCCGGCAGTCGATATGATGGCCTTCAGCTACAACCTGGGGCTGCCCATTACCGAGACGGGGGCCTACCGGGCGGTGGTCGAGCTGGGCAAGCTGATGTTCCAGGCTGCGGGCAACTTCCTGGTGCCGGTGGAATACCAGGGTGGTCCCGGCAGCTGGTGGACCATCGGCGTCTCTGGCATCGACGAAGCCGCCAACGGTCAGTCGTCCACAGGCGCCCTGCTACCGGACTTCATCGCAGGATTCACCGACACCCTGCCGTTCTGTAACGACTGCGAATCGGAATTGGTGCCCATCGGCGGCACGAGTATTTCAACACCACATGCCACGGGCCTGGCCTCTAAAGTGCTGCTCGAAGCCCGCCGCCAGGTAGGCCACCGCGGCGGAATCGACCTGGGCGCTGGAGACGATGCACCCGCAATGGTCGTGGCGGGTGACCTGCGCATCACCAACTGGGACCTGCGCCGCGCGCTGGAAGAAGCCGCATTCGTGGATTACGACCCGGATGATTATGTCGCCCCGGAACCCGAAATCGACTTTCTTCCTATCAGCGCACTACCGATCAATCCCGTCGCACCCTGGCTGCAACTGGCGTGGGGGCACCTGACCACCGAACCTAGCAAGGGCGTGGTGGACGAAACGCTGGCCCATCTTGGTTTTGGGTCACCCACACGCAGCAAGGACCCGGGTTATTGCGACTATATGGCGCAGCAGATGCGCCGCCGGCAGGCGTACGGCGACCTGCGCGGACAGGCAACGGGAGAAGTCGTGCCCGCCCCGAACCCGTACCGGTTTTGTGATGAGCGCCAGGCAAGCGCGGACTGATCTGCTTCGCCCGGTCGCGGCCTGACCGGAGACTGGACGCACTGCAGCCGATTTCGCCTGCCTCCAACTTGTAGACTGTCCGCTCGGCTTGCGTCAGGGGAGCTCAGGATGGCCGGCCCATCGGTTCCATCACGCGAATTGCTTTATCGGGGTTCTCCCAACGAATTTGTGGCTGCGTTGCGCCACGAGGCCAAGGCCCATGTCGCGGTGCGGCATGAGTATCTAGAGCGCTTCGCGGCGGGCGATTTTCCGTCCATGGCCTTTGCCGTTCGTGATTTTGCCCAGCAGTACGCCGTCTACAGCGCCGGCTTCACCAGCTATTTGCAGGGCGTGATCAATTCGTTGCCACAACGAAGGCATCGCGATGTCCTGACGGAGAACCTCCAGGAAGAGCAGGGGTTGACGGGTGTCGACGGCCAGCACACGCCACACGCCGTGTTGTTCGATCGATTCCGGCGCGCCACTGGCGTCAGTGCTGCTGATGAGGCGCAGTTCGTGCCAACGACGACCGTCAGCGTGTGGCGCGACCTGTTTCTGCAAAAGTGTCAGTCCAGTCAGTTAGGCGTAGGACTTGGCGCGATCGGCCTGGCCACGGAACTCCTCGTTTCTGACATTTATCGCTACATTCTGCGGGGGATCAGAGAACACACGACGATTCCGGAAGAGCACCATGTTTTCTTTTCCCTGCACATCGACTGCGATGACGAGCACGCCCAGGACCTGATCGCCATCACCGAGGAACTGAGTGACACCCCCAACGTCCGGGAGGCCGTCCGCTTTGGGGTGTTCTCTTCATTGAATCTGCGCGTCGCGTTCTGGGACGTGATGCTGGCGCGGGCGCAAATCGGCGAGGATACCCAGCATGGACACTAGGTCGCTGTACGATGACAACGCCGCCAAGTGGGCGCGAAACAAGCCATCCAGCTTGTCGGATTTCACCGGGCGCCCTGCAGTCTTCGAGCTTTGTGGAGACGTCACGGCACTGGACGTACTGGACCTGGGCTGCGGCGAAGGCTACTGCAGCCGGGAACTGATGCGACGTGGCGCTGGCTCCATGCTAGGCATCGAACTCTCGGCCGAAATGGTCGACATCGCGCGGCAGCAGGAAGCCAGCCTCGGGCAAGGCATCCGGTATCGACAAGGCAATGCCGTGGCGCTAACCGGCGTGCCCAGTGCCGGCTTCGACCTGGTCACTGCGGTGTTCTTGTACAACTACCTGACGGCGGAGCAGATGCAAGCCTCATTTGCCGAGGTCTACCGCGTACTCCGCGACGGTGGCGCGTTTGTATTTTCGGTCCCCCACCCAGCACTGGGCTTTATTCGCACGCAGCACGCGGCCCCGTTTTATTTCGACACGCTGGATGCCGGCTACTTCTCCGGGACCGATCGCCAGTTTCAGGGTGAAATTTGGCGCCGCGATGGCACCCGGCTCCCGGTGCAAATGGTCCACAAGACCTTGAGCCACTATTTCGAGGCCCTCGGTCAGGCGGGCTTCTCTTGCCTGCCGGAGATTCGAGAACTTGGTGTGCGCCAGGAGCACATGGCACTAGACTCGGATTTCTTCGGCCCCGTGCAGGACATCCCGCTTCATCTGGCCGTGCGGATCCGCAAGCGCTGACGGCTATAACCGCAGTGCCTCCGGCCAGTGGGCGCTCGCCTCAGCGCAGATTGTCTGCCCGATCAGCGTTTCGAGATGACCGCGCTCCAGCACCTCGGCCAGGATGAGATGGCCTGCCTCGCCCTCCACGTAGTCGATTGCAAGCGACCGCGCACCGACACCCCGTACGAAAGCCTGAGCAAACTTGCGATCGCGCGTCTTGGGGCCGCCGAATACCGCGAGCAACGGGGCTCCGCCGGATCGGCTGCGCGCCTGGCGTAGTGCCCAGACACGCTGCAAACGGAGCCAGTGACGCCCGGCCGGAAACCGGCCAGCGAAACTAACCCCCATCTCCAAGCCCAAGGTCGCGGCCGCCAGCAGGGCGGCGTATCCACCTCCGCTAGACCCCATTGATCGCACCGACCCATAAGCCTTCAACACCGGCAGACGCGCCAAGTACTCAATCAGGGTTTGCGTGGACTCGGCCAGCGGCGGCAATCCCCGCTCATAGCTCGAACGGCTCCGGTCCGGCACCAGCAACAGGTCAAAGCGCTGGCTGTCGAGCTGTTGCAGCAGGCTCGGCATCGGCATCATCAGCCGCTCGCCCCGCGTCGAGAATGCGAGTATCAGCACCTTGTCGGCCGGGTCTCCGCCCCCCTGATAAAGCCGTAGCCCCCATCCAAGTGACTGCCGGCTGAAATCGGGAGCAGTCGCCGCCTGGCCTGCAATACCCGCTTGCTCGCACAAGCCTTCCAGCCAAGTGGTCGCTGCCTCCGCGCCCGCAGACCGCATCGCGGCCCAGAGTCCATCGCGCTCCGCAGGGGTGATCCGATTCTCCAGCGCAATATGTAGCTGATTGAGCTGATTGGCCGTCCGCGGGTGTCGGGTCAGTCGCTCATAGAGTCGAGCGATGCGAGGCTGACGCCGATCCTGTCGCCATGGCGCCGGGTCATCCGGCGAGACCGACGCCGCGGCTGCGAATGCTCCCGTGGCGATGGCATCCGCCAGCGCGGCCAGACTCTCGAAACGCTCGAACGCCGCGGGCGTGACCGCGACCCCATGCTCCGTCTCCAGCGCAATGAGCAGTTCCATACGGGCCAGACTGTCGAGTCTGATCTGCTCGATGGTCAACGCCTGGCTGCCGGCCACGAATGCCGCGAGATCCTGCGCGGTGACATGCTCGAGTGCGTTGGCGAATTCCAGCGCCTCGGCAATGGTCTGCCGGATTGCCAGCACCTTCATGGCGATCCGCCGCCAGCTATGACCGATAACCGTTCTCGGCGAATCTTGCCGGCCGAGTTCCGGGGAATGTCATGAACGCGCAAAAACTGGCGTGGGCATCGCAATCCAACCCGCTCTTGAACAAACCGACGCAAGGCTTTCAGGTCCAGTGCGGGGTCTGCGCTCTCCACAAGGGCAACGGGAATCCCGCCATGCGTTGCCGAAGGCCGTGGAAAGACCGCTGCAGCCTGCACCCCCGGGAACTCGCGAATCACGGCTTCCAGCTCCTGCGGGTAGATGTTCATGCTGTTGAACACAAACATGTCATCGGCGCGGCCGCTCAGTGTCAAACGCCCCTTCGCATCGAGTTCGCCGATATCGCCCGTGTAAAACCAGCCGGCCTCGCACTGCTGTCGGGTCAGTTCCGGCTCGTTCAGATAGCCCCGGAATAGGCCTTGACCGCAGACCGCAACTTCACCGCGTTCGCCCTGCGGCAAGGGCTGTCGCAGCGCATCCACAATCTGCACCTGCAGCCCCGGCAGCGGCCGGCCCACCGACGCGGATGCATGCTCGTCGGGCTCGGCGAAACCGATGGCGCCGGTTTCTGTGGTCCCGTATCCGGCGTAGAGCGCGGGCGTGACCTGCTCGATCAATGCCTGGCGCAAGGCGTGTGAAGCATGAGACCCGCCCAGCTTGAGCCGGATACCGCGCAGCCGCGCCACCTGATCGAGCCCCAATAGCTCCTGCGCCTGAAATACGGACACATGCAGTGTGGTCACGCCAAGTAAGAGACAGGCGTCCACGAACCGTTTGCGATCCGTCGGCAGGAACACCGTGGTCGCTCCCATCGCCAGGCAGTACAACCGATGCCGTTTGGCAAAGTTGTGCTCGACCGACGCCATGCAGGCAAAGCGTTCCTGAGGCCCGAGGATGTGTCGAGGTGCCTGGGCCACCAGGTCCTGCTCCTGCATCATCACGACCTTGGGCCGTCCTGTCGTGCCGGATGTGCTGAGATAAAGCCATCCGGCGTTTGCCGGTGCGCCCGAGGCGGGGCTGGCAGGGTTGTGAGCAGCCAGTTCAACGGCATCCCCGTCCTGCAGGAACAGCGAAGCACCTGCTTGAAGGGCGAGCGACTGCCCGGCCTGTCCCGACTCATGCGACGCCACCGCCAGCTGTCGACACCCAAGCGCCATCAGGGCCAGACTCAACGTCAGGTGCGGAAACTCGTCGGCACACTGGAACGCCACGGTCGTCCCGGGCTGGACCCCGCGATGTCGCAGCGCCAGACAGCAGGCACCCACCCGCTCGGCCAGCGCCCCATACGAGCACTCATGATCCAGCGACAGCAGCGCCGGCCTTGTGGGATCCGACGCTGCGACCTCCAACACGCGTTCAACCAAACCATGCGTCGCGCGTGTCATCGCAACGGCCTCCCAATCGCTTGAACCGCGTACTCCAGCACGCCCCTTCCCCTGCACCGCGCTCCCAGCATGAGTCTAGCCAATACGGACAAGCGGCTGCCCTCGGGCACCGATCCACGAGCAGCCGGAGGGCTCAACCGGCCCTGGATCGACGCTCCGTCGCCTGGGTTCTGCCGACCGTGCGCTCTGGGCAGAACCGGTCGCTGGCGCAATGATCCGTTCAGCGCTGGCGCGCATCCGAGCGTGTACGCCAACAGGGCTTTATCGCAAGCCACTACGAGATGCAGCGCTAGGCTGCTGCCGGCCAAGTCTCCAGCAACAAGCCCGCGAAAATCACCGCGCCAAAGCGATGATTGGCCAGGAAGGCAGCAAAACAGGCCGGCGCTTCGCGGTGACGAATCTGCCATTGCTGTTGCAGCGCCATCGCCGCAGCCGCTGCCAAGCCCAGGTTGTAGAACAGCCCGTAATCCAGGCTCAGCCCTAGCATGAACAACACCCAGAGCGTGGCAAACTGCAGCAGGCCGGTCACGAGCCGGTCGGCCCGCCCGAACAGAATCGCCGAGGAGCGCACACCAATTTTCAGGTCTTCCTCGCGGTCGGCCATGGCGTAGAAGGTGTCGTAGGCCACGGTCCAGAGCAGGTTGGCCAGAAACAGCGGCCAGGCGATCCAAGACACGGTACCGGTTTGCGCCGCGAAGGCCATCGGTATCCCCCACGAGAACGCAATGCCTAGATGCGCCTGGGGCAGGTGATGCCAGCGCTTGGCCAAAGGGTAGGACGCGGCGATCAACACGGCAGGGACAGACAGCAGCATGGTCAGCCAGTTGGTCTGCCAGACCAGCGCAAACGCCACCAACGCCAGCAGCAGAAACAGCATGACACCCTCACGCCGGCTCACCCGTCCGGCGGCGATGGGGCGATTGGCCGTGCGCTGCACATGCGGATCGATATCGTGATCCGACACATCGTTGATGATGCAGCCCGCAGAGCGCATCAACACCACGCCGGCGACAAAGATCAGCAGCACATCGCGATCCGGTGGTCCGCCCGCCGCCAGCCACAAGGCCCACAGCGTGGGCCAGAGCAGCAGCCAGATGCCGATGGGCCGATCCAGCCGCATGAGCAGGGCGTAGTCGAGCAGCTTTTGGCGGGCAAAACGCATCATCGGAAAGGTTTAGCTGCTACCGAAGACTTCTCGCAAAATGTCGGTTGTCCGCTGCGCGGGATTGTCGCGGATGCGCTTTTCCTCCGCCGCGATTTCGGTGAACAAGGCGTCCAGCGCCTGCGAGGTGACGTAATCATCTAAATCCGGCACATCCTGCCCGGCCATGGCCATCAATGGCCCGGCCTTTTGCACCAGGGCCTTGTAGTCCTGGGTCACGCCGACACGTTGTGTGGCATTGACCACGATGGGATGCAGCTTTTGATAGAGCGCATCACCAGCATTGGCTCGAAAGTAACGGGTCGCCGCGTCATCGGTGCCCTGCACGATCTCCAGGGCGTCGGCCACACTCATTTGTCGCACGGCGCTGGCCAGCAAATCGGCCGCTTCGGGGACCGCCGCCTCGGCCGCCCGATTCAGCGTGAGGTGAAACTCGTCGACCAGATCGCCAGCACCGAGCTTGGTCAGCGTTTCGCCCAGCCGTTCAACACCGCGCGGCAGTGGAATCCGCGCCTGCTCATTCCCCCAGAAGCCATTGGTCTGGCCCAGGGTGTTCACGGCTGTCCGCGTGCCCTCGGCCAGCGCCTCCCGAATGCCCTTGGCCGCCGTCTCGGCCGTTAGCGGAGCCGCCGCTGATGGAGCATCCGAATCAGCGCCGCCCAGCAGGTCGTTGAGCCAATCCGCCCAACCTGCTTGGGCCGTCCCGGCCACCAACGAAAGAACAAGACAGAAAATCAGGCGCATGGACCAGCCTCGGTTGTGGGGAGCGGGCGTACCTTACCCCGCAACAGGTGAACGCGGCGAGAACCGCTTGGCATGACGCAACGCAACAAAATCGTACGCGCCGATGCCGACACCGTTAGAATTGCGCGCCTTTCTGTCTGCACCCCTGTCCCCATGTCCGTCGCCAATCTGCGCAACATCGCGATCATCGCCCACGTCGACCACGGTAAAACCACCCTGGTTGATCAGCTTCTCCGTCAATCCGGCACCCTGGCCGAGCGCGGAGAACAGCGCGAACGGGTCATGGATTCCAACGACCTGGAGCGCGAGCGCGGCATCACGATTCTGTCGAAGAACACCGCGATCCGCTGGAACGACAACCGCATCAATATCGTCGATACGCCCGGACACGCCGACTTCGGCGGCGAGGTCGAGCGTGTGCTGTCCATGGTGGACTCGGTGCTGCTGCTGGTCGACGCGGTCGACGGGCCCATGCCCCAGACGCGCTTCGTGACGCAAAAGGCCTTCGCGCTGGGCCTCAAGCCCATTGTCGTGGTCAACAAGATCGACCGCCCCGGCGCCCGCCCCGACTGGGTGATCGACCAGGTGTTTGACCTGTTCGACTCGCTGGGTGCCACCGACGAGCAGCTGGATTTCCCGATCGTCTACGCCAGCGCGCTCAACGGCTATGCCAGCCTGGACGACGGCGCACGCGACGGCGACATGACGCCGCTGTTCGAGACCATCATGGACAAGGTCTCGCCACCGGATGTCGACGCTGACGGACCGTTCCAGATGCGTGTCACCACGCTGGACTACGACAGCTACGTCGGCATCATCGGCGTGGGCCGGATTCAGCGTGGCTCCATCGCCCCCAGCAACCCGGTGGTCGTCATCGACCGCCACGGCAAGTCACGCCGTGGTCGCGTGCTGCAGGTGATGACCTATCTGGGCCTGGACCGCGTGGAATCCGAACAGGCCTCGGCCGGTGACATCATCGCCTTCAGCGGCCTGGAGACACTCGATATCTCCGACACGCTCTGCCACCCGGATCATCCCGAGGCCCTGCCCGCACTGGCGGTGGACGAGCCGACCATGAGCATGACCTTCGAGGTCAACAAGAGCCCGCTGGCCGGCCGCGAGGGCAAGTTCGTCACCAGCCGCCAGATCAAGGATCGTCTGGAGCGCGAACTCAAGCACAACGTGGCCTTGCGCGTGGAGCAGATGAACGACCCCGACAAGTTCAAGGTATCGGGTCGTGGCCAGCTGCATCTGGGCATCCTGATCGAGAACATGCGCCGCGAAGGCTACGAACTGGCCGTCTCACGCCCGCAGGTCATCACCCGGGAAGTCGATGGCAAGACGGTGGAGCCCTGGGAGCAGGTGACGGTCGATGTGGAATCCGAGCACCAAGGCGCGGTGATCCAGGCACTGCAGGAACGTGGCGCCAGCATGCAGAACATGACGCCGGATGCCACCGGCCGCGTGCGCCTGGAATTCCGGATGCCGGCACGCGGACTGATCGGCTTCCAGACCGAATTCCTGTCGATGACCAGCGGCACCGGGCTGATCTACCACGTGTTCGATGACTTCGACGAGGCCAGTGGCCAGAACGTCGGACAGCGCCACAAGGGCGCCATGATCTCCAATGGCGACGGCAAGTCGCTGGGCTATTCGCTGTTCAACCTGCAGGAACGCGGCCGGATGATGATCGGACCCGGCGAGACGATTTACGAAGGCCAAATCGTCGGCGAGCACAGCCGCGACAACGACCTGGTGGTCAATCCACTCAAGGGCAAGCAGCTCACCAACGTGCGCGCCTCCGGCTCCGATGAAAACATCATCCTCACCCCGCCGATGAAGCTCTCGCTGGAACAGGCGCTGGAGTGGATCAACGACGATGAACTGGTCGAAGTCACGCCGGAGAGCGTCCGCCTGCGCAAACGCCACCTGAAGGAGCACGAGCGCAAGCGCGCCAGCCGTGAGGGATAAACCGCGAGGGCTAGACCACGACTAAAGTTTAGCGGGCTCCGGCCGCTAAACCGGGACATTTCATTGATCCCGGCGACCGGGGCGGACCATCCGGTTCGCGGAGCCTGCCCGTGCAAAAGCCCGAACTACCGACCGACGAGGTGATTCGTCAGGGTGACGTGGAGCGACTGCGGCTGACGACCGAGCCGGTCGAGGCCAGCTTTGAGCAGATCACCCGCCTGCTGCAAACCATCACCGAGGTGCCGATCACGGCATTCTCGGTGCTGGACAACGAGCGCCAGTTCTTCAAGTCCATCCAGGGTCTCGACGTCCGTGAAACCGGGCGGGACATCTCCTTCTGCGGGCACGTCATTCTCCAGGACGACATCATGGTCGTCGAAAACGCCTTGGAAGATGATCGCTTTGCCGACAACCCGCTGGTCACGGGTGACCCCGGCATTCGGTTCTATGCCGGCATCCCGATCCGATCCCCCATGGGGCGCAAGGTGGGGACGATCTGCGCGATCGACCGACGCGCCCGCACGCTTAGCGATCAGGAACGTGCAGCCATGGAGGATTTGCGTGGTGTACTCGAAGCCGAATTGGTCATGCGCTCGGCATCGATCACCGACCCGCTAACCGGCCTGTTCAACCGGCGCTATTTTGAGCAGATCGTGAACTATGAATGGCGACGCTCGCTACGAGAGTGCCTGCCCGTCGCGTTAGTGCTCTACGACATGGACCACTTTCACAGCTTCAACGACGCGCATGGCCATGCTGCCGGGGATGCCGTGCTCGGCCAGGTGGCAGAGGCGCTGGAGCAGCAAAGCCGCGAACAGCGACACCTGCTTGGCCGTCATGGTGGCGAGGAATTTGTTGCCGTCATGCCCCTGACTCACCGCGTAGAGGCCGAAGGTTTGGCCAACCGCGCACGACAAGCCATCGCAGCATTGGCCATTCCGCATCCGGGCTCCGAACTCGGCGTGGTCACCGTTAGCGCTGGAATCGCCATAGCCGAAACGCAGCAGGATTTGCGAAAAGGCTATGAAGGCCTGATCCAGCAGGCCGAACACGCCCTGCGGGAAGCCAAGCAGGCCGGGCGCAATCGGGCGCTCGCGCCGGTCAAGGTTCTGATCGATCAACCCGTGCCCGACGCGCGCACCGCTGCGCCATAGGCTCGACGCGCCCACTCGGCGGCCAGCTGGGGATCATCGAAAATCTCATCTGGCGCCAGCCGATAGGACATCTGTACCACACGACCCCGCTGTGCAAATTCGAACGCGGGTAGGTCCAATGCGTCGAAATCCGCCTGGGTTTGCGCGTCGACTTTCAGATACAGCGTGTCATCGGCGATGAGCGCAAACATGCGATCAGCGTGATACACGCCGTAGCCGCCAAACATGCGCCGCATGCGGATGGCGCCGAACTCGGCGAACACTTCATGCAGGTAATCGACAAACGCGCTCACGCCATCCCCAGCTCACCGGCCAAGCGCCAGCCTGTCACGCCAGCGCGTCATCCGCCACGTAGTAGCGCGGGTCTTCCTTGTAGTCGACCTCGATCATCTTCTGCGCCTTGTCCAGCAGTCGCACACAGTCGGGACTGAGGTGGCGCAACGTCAGCCGCTTGCCGGCGCGGTCATAGCGTTCTGCCAGCGCATTGACAGCCTCGATGGCGGAGTGATCCATTAACCGCGCACCGCGGAAGTCGATCTCCACTTCTTCGGGATCATCCGACGGCGAAAACTGTTCGGCAAAGGTCGTGACCGAGGCGAAGAACAGCGTGCCCTCGACCTCGTAGATCTTGCGGCCATTGGGCGCAATTGAACTGGACAGCCGAACGCGCTTGGCATGCTGCCAGGCAAACACCAGCGCCGAGACGATCACACCGACGATCACGGCAATCGCCAGATCGGCAATCACAGTCACCCCAGCGACCAACAGGCCGACGAAGACATCCGGCTTGGGCACCTTGCCAAACAGGCGGAAGCTGCCCCATTCAAAGGTCTTTTCCGACACCACGAACATCACGCCGATCAGGGCGGCCAGCGGAATACGCTCGATCAAAGCCGATCCGAAGAGGATGAACGACAGCAAAAACAGCGCGGTGGCGATGCCCGACAGCCGGTGCAGCGCTCCATTGTTCACGTTGATCATGCTCTGGCCGATCATCGCGCAGCCGCCCATGCCGCCAAAGAAGCCGGTGACCACATTGGCCGCGCCCTGGGCAGCACATTCACGGTTGGATCGACCACGCGTGTCCGTCATGGCGTCAATTAACGTCAGCGTCAGCAGGGATTCGATCAGGCCGATGCAGGCGAGAATCAGCGCGTAGGGGAAGATGATCTTAAGCGTCTCCAACGTCATCGGGACGGCCGGGATTGCGAAGTCCGGCAGGCCGCCCTTGATGGAGCCCAGGTCACCCACGGTCTTGGTTTCGATGCCCACGCCAATCACCAATACCGACGTCACAACAATGGCCACCAGCGTGGCCGGCACGGCTCGCGTGAGTTTGGGCAGCAAATAAATAATGGCCATGGTCAGGGCGATCAGCCCCCCCATGAGCAGCAATGGCCCGGTCGCCATCCAGGTGGTGCCCCCGTCGGCGGCCGGCACCTTGAAGTGCTGGAACTGCGCCAGAAAGATCACGATGGCAAGACCATTGACGAAGCCAAGCATCACCGGATGCGGCACCATCCGAATGAACTTACCGAGCCGGGCGGCAGCAAACAGCAACTGCAGCAGCCCCATCAACACCACGGTTGCAAACAGATACTGGACACCGTGCTCGACCACCAGGGCGACCATCACGACAGCCAGTGCGCCCGTCGCGCCAGAGATCATGCCCGGGCGCCCGCCAAAGGCCGAGGTGATCAGCGACACGATGAAGGCGGCGTAGAGACCGGTGAGCGGTGACACCTGGGCGATCAAGGCAAAGGCAATGGCCTCGGGCACCATGGCCAAGGCGACGGTCAGACCACTGAGCAAATTGGTTTTGAGATCGGCAGGCGACAGGTTGAGCAAGACAGACTCCCGGCAGAAAAACAGCAGCAGGCCGGACCGGTGAAGCTGTCACCGCCCGGCCGCAGGATGATTGGACAAGCCGCCCCGTCCGAAGGCGTCCTGTAAGACGTCACGTACTGGTCCGATCCGATGCCGGACCCGCCCGGACAGCCACCGTTGCGTGGCTGCGGGGGTCTCAACTGATGAGCACGTTACGCCGCGATTGTGCGCCGCACCATTGTCGGTGATTGCTGGGGCAGCGTCCAGCCCGCCGAAGCGGCGGGCCGCCACCGGCTGTCGATCAGCTGGCGTCTGGCGATTTGTAAATCACGCCATCTTTCATGACGAAACGCACATCCCTGAGCAGACCCACGTCTTCCAGCGGGTTGCCCGGCACCGCGATGATGTCGGCCACCAGCCCGGCTTCAATCGCCCCCTGCTGGTCCTCGCGGCCCAGCACGATGGCCGGGCTGAGGGTGGCGGAGCGAATCGCCTCGGCAGGCGGCATGCCGGCTGCGACCATGTAGACGAACTCCCAGGCATTGTCCCCATGGGCGGACACCCCGGAATCGGTCCCGAAGACAATCTTGACGCCGGCCTTGTAGGCCCGGCCAAAGGTGTCCTGAATCAGCGGGCCGATCGCCGCCGCCTTCGGACGGACCACTTCGGGGAAGAAGCCATCCACACGCGCCTTGTCCTCCACCCACTTGCCCGCAATGATGGTGGGCACGTACCAGGCGCCGTAGCGCTTGAATAAGTCGATGGTCTCGTCATCCATGTAGGTGCCGTGCTCGATCGTGGTCACCCCTGCACGGATCGCTCGCTTCATGCCCTCGGTGCCGTGGGCGTGAGCGGCCACGTGGAACCCGTAGTCCTTGGCCGTCTCGATAATCGCAGCCAGTTCCTCGTCACTGAACTGGGCGTTCTGTCCGCTGGATGCCACCGACAACACACCGCCGGTCGCGGTGATCTTGATCAGATCTGCCCCATCCTTGTAGCGCTGGCGCACGGCCTTTCGCGCATCCGCCGGACCGTTAATCACCCCCTGCTTGGGACCGGCGTCACCTTGCAGATCGGCCCGCATCCCATTGGTGGGGTCGGCGTGCCCGCCCGTGGTGGCCAGCGATTTACCTGCCGTAAAAATACGCGGCCCGGTGACCAGCCCCTGGGCAATCGCCTGTTTGAGGGCGATGGAGACGTTGTAGCTGTCACCCAGGTCACGCACGGTGGTGAACCCGGCCATGAGCGTGCGCTCGGCGTAGACCGCCGAACGAAACGCATAATCCGCCGGGTTGAGCTGGAACCGTTCCAGGTAGGTTCTGGGGCCGAACTCCGCGGTTAGATGGGTGTGCATGTCGGTCAGGCCCGGCAGGCAGGTCAGACCCTCCAGCACGCGGGCATCACCCGCCTCGGCGCCGACCTCAACCGACGCGATCCGTCCCGCATCAATGGTCACGAGTACCTGGTCCACCAAACGGCCACGCCGCACGTCGAGCATGGACTCGCAAAACAGGGTCTCGGCCGAAGCCAGCGAGGGCAGTAACAGGGTGAGCAGCAGCAGTCTGCGCATGACAACCATCGTATCCGGGTGAGGCCCGGAGTATCGCAGACCCGCCCCCGCCTGCGCTGATCAGGCGGGGGCGGTCGGCGTTATTCGTTGACGAACCGCACCGAGAACGCCATGTCGCCGCCCACCGAGAACTGGCCATTGGCCGGCGCCTGCAGGGCCGAGAAGGCCGCCCCGGTGATGTTGAACACGATCAGATCCTCCGTGCCCGCCGGGGCGTCGAGCGTGAATGGCACATCGATGGGAATAACCTGGCTACCCGTACCGCATTGGGCGGAGAACAACTGCGGGCTGCGCAGATTGCCATTGCGATCCCGGATCGACGTGCCCCGCTGCTCGCTGGGCTCGAAGGGCGTCTGGCCCTCCTCGAATCGCGTCATGACGATATTCAGCGGCCCCAGGCTGGTATTGCCCTGGAAGTTCTCGCAACGCAGTTCCCCCAGCAGCCGCATGTCGGTCTCGGCGGTGATGTTCGTGTAGAACACGCCATGCAAGCCCTGCTGCAGGCCGGGGCTCACACATTCCACTTCGCCGTGGGCGTAGGTTGCGCATTCGCCGGAGCCGGTCAGGCTGAACGATGCAGCCAGCGTCCCATCCGACTGCCCCTGATAATTGACGTCGGCATCCACATCACCGGTCAGGCTGATGCTTCGACACACATCGTCCGACGGATCGTCGTTGCCACGGTCATCCACCGAATAGCGTGTCGACTGATGCCCGTAGGTGGCCGAGAACCCCTCGGACCGATTGGCCCACAACGCGTTTTCGGGGGGCACATCAGGCGGCGTGTAAATGTCGTTTTCATTGACCAGCAGCTCCATCGTCTGGTCTTCGTCATGGTTGTCTTCCGGGCACCCATCGCCACCGGGTGAGTAAGTGCCGTTGCCGGCAATCGACGCGGCCGCCGCCGGGTACCAGACCTTCTTGATACAGCTGCTGCCCACGGTCACGGTGATGCTGTCCTCCACCGACGGATCTGCATCCGCCCGAACCGTAATCGTGACCGACTGCGTCGACCCCGGCGCCTCGTAGGTGGCCGTCAAATCCTGCGCGTTGACGATTTGCCCGGCCGATGCGGACCAGGTCACGGCCTGTTCGGTTTCATCGAATCCATTGAGCGTCGCCTCCAACGCCAGATTGCCACCCGGCAATAGACAGGCCCCCGACGGACTGATCTCGACAGTCGGGTCCAGGGTGATTTCGGCGATGGACTCACGCAGCGGGGTGCCCGCCGGCACGGTCTTGTTCTGACTGACGAACTTCACGAGCACCGGGTAGCGCTCGCGTTCGGTCGGTGTCTCGACGGTGACGGTGAAGAAGTCCCCCTCGAATCGGCGGTTGGTGATGGTCCCACGACCACCCAGCGTCTCGGCGGTAAAGGCGGCCGGATCATCTTCCGAATTGGCCACGGTGGCCGAAATTTCAACGGTCTCGCCCGGCTGCCCCACAACCGTGACCGAGGAGAGCAGCGATATGATCTGCTCCCGGACGGTGACCGTCGTCAGCTCCCGGATGGTCCGCGCCGAGCCAAAGGCCTCCGACTTGAGGTCGATCTGCAGCTCGGTGGCGCCGATGTCCGCCGGCACATAGGCATCATGGCGCGTAAAGGCGATGGTCGAGCCGATCAGCGACGCCTCCGTGTAGCGCTCATCGGTCACATCCACCGGGCCATACTCGGCCGCCCGCACCCGGAAGCAACTGTCCTGGGTGACCCGGTCCAGTTCGGCGTTGATCTGGTTGCTAAAGGCGAAACCACCCAACGTGGCCGCCGTGCCCACCGGCCCCGGCACCAGCCCCAAGGCCTGGATGATGCCCTGGGCACTGGCCTTGGCCAGATTGAATGCGCGGCCGTTTGCGGTGATCTCGGCCGACCACTGGCCCGGCGAGGTATCCGGACGGTCTTCGGTCATCACGGTATCTGCCATGACGGTCATACGGCCCAAAATTTGCGGCTCGCTGGCCAGCCGGGCCTCGTTGACGGTGTTGACGACAAACACCACCGCATTGCCCTTACCGAAGGCACCGCCAGTCCCGCCCACATTGGCGACTTCGCTGGAGCCGAACAATGTCCCCAGCGTACCCAGCACCTGTCGCGAGGTGCTGTTGCGCACCGCCGTCATGCGCGCGGCCAGTTCTGCGGCCGAGTTGATCTGGATATCGCGCGGCGGGAACTCCAGGCTGCCGCACTCCATCTTGTGATCGTCGTGCCGGTGGCGCTTCCAAACCGGTGCAGCCGGACGCAGCTTGGTCCCGGTCAAAGCATTGGCGGCATCGGTTTGCGCCTGCAGCTCGGCCTCCAGGCCGGAGGCCATCAGCAAGCGCTCGAAGAGATCGTCCCCATCGGCGGACTCGGCAGATGCCTGCTGCGCAAAGGAGCCGTCCTGGTCGGCATCGACGGCAAACTGTAGCCCCAGCTGTAGCGCCTGCTCCTGCACCGACAGGTCATCAGCATCGGCAGCGGCCAGGGTGTCGGGGTCCAGCCCCAGAGCGCGAATCTGGGCACGCACCCAGTCGGCCAGGGTGGCCTGCACCGTCTCCGCATAGTCGGCCGGCGCCTGCGGTAGCGGCAAGATCGTGAATGGCTGCGGCGGGCAGTGCATCAGCCCGTCCCCCAGTTCCAGCGCCACATCACCACCGTCGGCGGTCCCTGCCGGATGCAGCGGCACGACAAAACTGGCCGATCCGTCGCCCTGGCTTGTCAGCAGCAGGCCGCTCACGACGGACGCTCCGGCGTCATCCTCGCCCAGCACGCGGATACTGGCCTCGCCCATGGTGTCGGGCAGGCCGGACATGTCGATCCGGGCACCCGGAACGGCCTGGGCGGTCGACAGACTCAATGCCGGACAGGCCGTCTCGACGCCCAGAGGCGCTGCCAGCACATCGCCAGCCGACCCGTCGTCGACCGAGACGCCCCCGCCACCCCCGCAGGCTGAGACGAGAAGCGAGGCCATGGTGATCAGGCCGCAGGTGAATCGCGTATCGGCAGAGATGAACATCAAAGCGCTCCGTGCTGGATCTCGAACGATTAGGGTTAACCATGCCATGCGTAAACCGCGGCTTGAACCGGACATCGGTGCTGGCCCATGACGGCACCGTCGGCGAAAATACCGCGGTGAGCAGCCTGAAAATCCAATCGCTAGCCGGCCCGGATGCGCGCGAACTCGTTGATGAGTTGGCGCAGATCCGCATCCGCGTGTTTCGGGAATGGCCGTATCTCTACGACGGCAGCCTGTTGTATGAGCGCGGCTACCTGACCACCTACTTCGACTGTGCAGAGGCCCTGGTACTTGTCGCCAGGGACAACGACAAGATCGTCGGTGCGTCGACTGCCCTGCCCCTGGCTGCCGCCGAGCCCGACATGCAGGCGCCGTTTCAGCAGGCGGGACACCCGCTGGACGAATGGCTGTACTTTGGCGAATCCGTCGTCCTGCCGGCCTATCGCGGCCAGGGGCTCGGTCTGGGATTCTTTGCGGAGCGCGAGTCGCATGCCCTGTCGTTGGGCCTGCAGCACTGCACGTTCTGCGCGGTCGAGCGTCCGGCCGCCCACCCGGCCAGACCCGCCCACTACATCGGCAACGAGCGATTCTGGGAGAACCGGGGCTACCGACCGCTGCCGCTGCAATGCCGCTACGCCTGGCCGGATATCGGCGATGTGCAGTCGACGAACAAGACCATGCGGTTCTGGGGGCGGACGCTGCCCTCTGACTAAGCTCCGCCCGCGCCGATCGCGCCTGCAGAAGGTCGCTATCGGGCGGCCAAGGCCTCCAGCGCCTGTGGATCGAATCGCAGCTGCCCCTGGTCCCGGTTGGCAATGGCAAACGTGCCGGTGAGATCCCACACCGTCCAGCCGAAACCAGCGCCCTCGATCAGCCCGCGCGCGTCGCGCAACCAGCGGGCCCTATCGGACGCCGGTGCTTGTTGGATCACGCCGAATTCGGTGCATTGCACGACCAGGTCGTACTGCCCGGCCCACTGCGCCACCAGTTCGATCTGAGCCGCCAGTTTGTCGCGGGTCCAGCGCTGCCGGCCGTAGTGTTCGACATGCGGACGCGCGCCGGGGTCGGCTCGCTCGGCAGCATCTGCAACCGCGTCCAACGAGCTGGGATAGGGCAAATCTCGCATCCGTTGCCACATCTCCCAACCCCAGTCCGCGCCCTGGTGGGTGAAATTGTGCGGGGTGTAGAAATGAAAGCCGTAGATCACATTGCGATCCGGCAGCGGGGCCAGCATGGCCAGGTCCACCGGATCGGAATAATGCGCGCCGCTGACCAATACCGTGTGACGTGGCGCCTCGCCGCGAATGGTCTCCAGCAACTGCCGCTGCATCGGCGCCCAGGCCCAGGGGTTGTCGATTTCGGGTTCGTTCAGAATCTCGAAGACCAGCCGGTCAACGGGCAGATCGGACAGTTGGCTGGCCAGCTGAGCCCATTGCGCAGCCAGCACCGAGGCCTTTCCCCCACTGGCGAACAGCCGTTGCTTGGCCGCTGAATCCATCTGAATGGCGAGAATAACCGCCAGATCGGCCGCGATGATGCGATCAAGATCGGCTCGCAGATTCGACAGCCGGTCCTGTAGCAGCACGGACGGGCGGGCCGGATCGAAGATGCGCATCGGTTCGATGGGCAAGCGGACATGCCCAAACCCCTGCGCCCTGACGGCCGCCAGATCCTGCGGGCTCATGGCATGGGCCGAGCGAATCACCGCATTGGGCGCAGGCCCGGTCCACCAATGCGACAGGTTGACACCCTGGGCGAGCGCGGCGACCAGGGCAGGCGACGGCGCGGTGTCTGCGCGCCATCGGTCGCAGCCAACAAGCGAGGCGGCACCCAGCAGCAGGACAATCCAGTGACAGAACCGATGAGGTGAACGACGCGGACGATGGAAGAGCATGCGAATCCTGGGGACGGGGGAGCAACACACGGGTTTGCGACTCCACGGCATTGTGCACAACATCCCGCCAAGACGACTGATACACTGCAATCCAACGCTGGAAGCGCTTGAATTACATGAAACAAATCGTCCTGGCTGTAGGTGCGGCGGCCGTCCTTGCGATGCCTGCGCACGCCGATTGGCGTTATCTGATTCTGAACGAGCCGCTGGACCAGCCGGTTCGTGAACAACCGGCCCAACCGATGCTGCCCGCGAGCCGCGGCGATCATCGCGTGGATGCCGTGCTGGACATCGTGATGAACGGTGGCCTGCGCGGGCAGGCCGAGGTCATCATGACGGCGAACGACGACATTCTCGTCTCCGGCGAAGGCGCGCGTCTGGCCGGGCTCGGCTTCGGCCCCGGCGACGCAGTCCCGGAACTGGGCTTTTTCTATCCGGTGGATGAGTTACGGCCGGCCGTGCGGGCGCAAATCCAGGGCAACCAGCTGCTGATGCAAACCGGTGTCGATACGGCGCTGCATCGCACCCCGGGCATTAGCCGCTCTGAGAGCAGGCCGGCCCTGGCACCGATTCCTGATCGCGCACCGGGGTTCCAGACCCAGCCGCTGGCCGTGGCGCCTGCCCCGGCACCGGCCGCGCCGACCCTGGCCCTCGAACCCGAGCTCGACGCAGCACCGCCGCCGGTTACGCGCAGACATCAACTGCCCTGGCCCGAGGTCTTGAGCACCCCGATGCCCAGCAGCGGCGCATCACGCACCTACCGCCAGGCGGAGGTCATGGTGTCCGTCGACGGTCAGCCGCGCGGGGTGCTGATTGCCGCCCTTGGCCCGGATAATACGCCCCAATTGGCGCCTGAAGACCTTCAGGCCCTGCGCCTACCGGTCCCGGCAGAGGCGGTCGATCGGGGGTTTGCGGTACCGGACGACCTGACGCAGACGTACAGCACGCAATATGACCCGGCGGCCCTGGAGTTACGGCTGTCGACGCGCGCACCGGATCGCTGGTATCTGGCCGAGGACGATCGCGATGAAGCAACGTGTACCGAGCATGGCCCACGTCGGTCCGGACCGGGCATGCGCCGGAGAGATTGCTAATGCCCCTGCTGCGACTCGCCGCCCCACGCCCTGACCATCTCGGCGTGCAAGACGGACGATTGGCGGCCTGCCCGCGTGCGCCGAAGTGCGTGTCGTCCCAATCAACCAGCCGCCGCCACACCATTGCGCCACTGCCGATCCGGGAATCAGTGCAGGCCAGCATGCGCCGCATTACCGATCTGCTACTGGAGTGGCCTGGCGCCGAACTCATCACCGAACAACCGGGCTATCTGCACGCGGAGTTCTCGACGCGTCTCCTCGGCTTTGTCGACGATGTTGAATTCCTGCCGGTTCCAGGGGAAGGCGTGATCCACCTACGCTCCTGCTCGCGGCTGGGCTATTCCGACCTCGGCGCTAATCGCTCGCGCATCGAGGCGATTCGCGACGCCTACCTCAACACCGACTGACGGGGCTTGCCCGTTGCCGCCTCAGGCAATGCCGAGCGCGCGCACGGTCTCCATGTTCAGGTAGCGATCAACCGGCAAACCATTGGCGCGCTGAAACGCATTCACCGCCTCCATGGTGCGCTGACCAATCACGCCATCGATGGGCCCTGGATTGAATCCACGGGCCTGCAACGCTTGCTGCAGGCGCTGGATCATGCCGGGGGTCATGTTGGTTTCGCAGAGCACGGGCCGCCATTCAAGCCGCGCCGGTTCGACCAACTCCTCGGTCTGTACCGTGCCGTACTGGGGCGGCACGGCCACCCGCTGCGCCTGCGCAGGCTGCACAACCCGCTGTACCGGCACATTGCGAACCTCGGCTGGGACCGTCACGCGCTGGACCTGCGCCGGCTGCACCATGACCCGGCGGGTCACGGTCCTGTATTCGGCAGGCTCTTCCACCAGACACATGATTTCGCCCGTTGCGTGATCAATCCGCTCGATCGGGCCACGTCCGCGCTTCCAAACCATGCGCGCCGGACGCACCAGCACGCGTTCGGTCACGTCGCGGAACTGGGCCGGTACCGTGCGCATCTCTTCGTAAGCTTCACGAACCACGACCTGCTGCGTCTCGGTCACGGTTCGGGCCGGCTGCGTCACCAACCGCTCGTGGCCGGGTGCAGTCTCCACCTGACGACTCACCGTGCGGTAGCGCGCAGGCTTGCGCACCAGCGCATAGCACTCACCCGCCCGGGCGGTGGGCATCGGCGGAATTCCGGTCACGGAGTAGCGCTGGTCGGCATCTGCTGCCGGCAGAATCGGCGTCGAGGCGGTCTGACTCGCGACCATGCGCGGCTCGCGCACAATGTCTTCGCGGCGATAACCGACAGGCCGCGCGCTCGGCTGGCTGACCTGACGCGGCACATCCGCCAGGTGTCGATCGAAGAAGCTATCGCGACGCGCCTGGCGCGCACGAATCGCCTGCTGCTCCGCCAGACGCTGGGCTGTCAGCGCCTCTTGCTGCCGAGCATAGGTCTGCGGCTCAAATGCCGGCGCCGAGGTTGCCGATTCGTTCGGGAATGCGCGACGTTCATAGGCCTCCACCGTACCCTGGGGGTTGTAGACCGGGGGTGGGGGCACCGCATTGGATGGCTGCCAGCGATCGGCCACATCACGCGAGGTGACATAGGTGGGGTAGCCGGACTCAACCGCGCTCCACTCGGAGGCATCACGTTCCCAGCCATCCGTGGTCTGACACCCCATCAGCAGGCTGGCAGTCAGTCCACCCACCACCATCAGGCAGGACCGGGTTGTTCTCGCCTCAACGCGCGCCATCAGCGGTTCTCCATGAACTTGAGGGGACTATAGCGAGGTCTACAGAGCCCGTCGATGGACGGCGGAGCGTTCACAACACATTGAATCTTCGAGAGGTTCCGCACTAACGCCACTGGGTGCCCCCGTTCGCATCACCCCGCCAACGCCAAGCGCAGGCCGATGACACAGAGCAACACGCCAAATCCACGCTTGAGCATGGCCGCCGGCAACCAGTGCGCCAACCGTGCACCCCAGGGCGCTGCCAGCATGCTGGCGGCGGTAATGCCCAGCACCGCAGGCCACAGCACATAACCAAGGCTGTGCGGCAGTCGCCCCGGTTCGGCCCAGCCGGTCACCAGATAACCGGCCACGCCCGCGACGGCGATCGGCAAGCCGCAGGCTGCCGACGTGCCCACCGCACGCACCATCTGCACACGACAGGCGGATAGAAGCGGCACCGTCAGCGACCCACCGCCAATCCCGATGAGCGCCGACAGACTGCCGATCAACCCGCCGGCTGTGCTCAAACCCACGGCGCCCGGCAATGCGAAGCGTCCCTCGGCGCGGCGCTGCTGGACAACCATGCGAAAACCGATGAGCAAGGCCGCCACACCGAATATGCGCTGCAGCATCAATCCGTCGAACAGGTCGGCAATGAACGCACCCGCCAGCGACCCCACTAACAAGCCTGGGGCCAATCGCCGGAACAACGGCCAATCCACCGAACCACGATGATGGTGCGCGCGAATGGACGACAATGCGGTGAACACCACGCAGGCCAGCGAGGTCGCGATGGCCTGGTGCACCATGGCCGGTGCATCCAGGCCCTGCAACGCAAAGACGGCCAACAGGCCGGGCACGAGGACAGCACCGCCGCCGATACCCAGCAGCCCCGCGAGCACCCCTGCAACGGTACCCATGAATAAATAGATCAGTAGAATGCTGAGCAATATTGACGCCCTCTTTACCCGCCGCGAGTATCCGGTTCACCCCGGTCAGCGGCAAGCGATGGTCTATGACGTGTCCGCGGAAATACCGGCTTATACGGCGACTGATTGGGGTGGCCGTGGCCACCGCGATGGCGCTGCCCCTCACCGCCCAGGCGGTGAGCGATGCCGACAGACAAGCCTTTGCGCAAGCATTGGAGGCCATTGAGTCAGGCGAGCGAACAACGCTGCCCACCGGGCTCAAGGAGCACCCGCTCTACCCGTATCTCGAGTCAAAACTGCTGCGCCGGCAGATCTGGAAAAGTCCGGGCGATGCGACCGATCTGGCCATTATCGACTGGCTGGATCGCCATGGTGATCTGCCGCTGGCCGATGATTTCCGTGCCGACTGGCTGATGAGTCTGCCCAAGCGCGGAGAATGGGGTCGCCTGCATCAGCACTACCAGCCCACCCGGCGCGGCACGCTCAACTGTCACTACCTGCACGCCCGCATCCGCCTAGAGCCCAAGCCGGCCGTGCTGGCCGATGCCCGGGCGCAATACGTGGTGGGTAAGAGTCAGCCAGACGCCTGCGACCCGGTTTTCGACTGGTTGGAAGACGAGGGCGAGCTGACCGTCGAGATGCTGCGCAAGCGCATCATGCTGGCCATTGATGCCGGCCAGCCGGGGCTGGTGCGCTACCTGGTCAAACAACTTCCGGCCAAGGACAGCACCCGGGCCTTTGCCAACAGCTGGCTGGAAATGCGTCAGGGTTCTGCCCGATACCTGGGCAAGGTCATCCGCAGCGGCCGGTTGCCGAAGGCTGACGAACCCATTGTGGCCGAGGCCTTTAACCGCCTGTCCCGCTTCGACTCGGCCCGCGCCTGGGACGAGATTGTCGCCTTCTCGCAGGTCTTCGAAGACCGCAAGTCACTCATTGTCCGTGCCCGACGGGACATCGCACTGGGGCTGGCCTACGACCGCGATGCCCGCGCGATCCCGATGTTCCGCTCCGTGCCCACGTCCACGCTGGGGCCGTCCTCACGCGAATGGCGCGTCCGCTCGGCACTTTATTATCAAGACTGGGACCAGGCACGCCGCTGGATTCTCGACATGCCCGAGGACCAGCGCGAATCCGAAACCTGGCAGTACTGGCTGGCCCGCGCCGAAGCCGCCACCGGCCGCGCAGCCCAGGCGCGCAATCGGTTCCGTCAAGTGGCGCAAGACCGCAGCTACTACGGCTATCTGGCGGCCGATGAACTCGATCTGCCCTACGCCATGAACCATGTCCGCGCGCCGGTAGACGCCGATGCGCAGGCCCGATTCCGCCGCCTGGCCGGCACCGTGCGCGCACGCGAGTGGTGGCTCATCGACCGCCCACGTGAAGCACGGCAGGAATGGAAGGCGGTCACCAAAGACCTGCAGCGCAAGGATTTGATGCAGGCCGCCCTCGTCGCCCACGGCTGGGGCTGGCATGAACAGGCCATCATCACCCTGGCCCAGTCGAAGTACTGGGCCGACCTGGATGTTCGTTACCCCCTGCCCTACAGCAACGAGGTCATTCGCCTGGCCAGCGAATTCGGCATCACCCCAGAGGACATCTGGGCCATCACCCGCTCGGAGAGTTTGTTCGCGCGCGATGCCCGCTCCTATGCCGGCGCTCGCGGATTGATGCAGCTCATGCCCGCCACTGCCCGCGAAGTCGCCCGCAAGGACGGCCTGCGCTACGGCGGGGTCGATGATCTCTACACGCCGGATATCAATCTGCGACTGGGCACCCGCTATCTGGCGCAGTTACTGGAACGCTACGACGGCAGCCTGGCGCTGGCTGCGGCGGCGTATAACGCCGGCCCGCACCGGGTCGACCGCTGGAAGCCGGACTACCCCATCGAAACTGCCATCTGGGCGGAGAACATCCCGTTCAATGCCACGCGCGACTATGTCCAAAAAGTCTTGAAGCACGCCACGGGGTTCCATTGGCAGCGCACCGGCCATCCGATGCGTGTGAGCCTGCGCCTGGGCGATATCGAAGCCGAGACCGAGGTTGCTGAGTGACTGAGACCTGGCTGGTCGGCGGCGCGGTCCGTGACGCGCTGCTCGGCCGCCCGGTGCACGAGCGCGACTGGGTGGTCGTGGGCAGCACACCTGAGGCGCTGTTGGCCCAGGGCTATCGTCCCGTTGGCAAGGATTTCCCCGTCTTTCTCCATCCTGAGACACAGGAGGAGTACGCACTGGCGCGCACCGAGCGCAAGTCCGGTCGGGGGTACCACGGCTTTGAATTTCACGCCGCACCCGACGTGACACTGGAAGAGGACCTGCGCCGCCGCGACTTCACCGTCAATGCCATTGCCCAGGCGCAGAACGGTCAGCGTGTCGACCCCTATGGCGGCGAAGCCGATCTTCAGGCCCGCATCCTGCGGCATGTGTCGCCCGCGTTTGTAGAAGACCCGCTACGCGTGCTGCGCGCCGCCCGCTTCATGGCGGAGCTCGCCCCCTGGGACTTCCAAGTGGCCGACGAGACGCGAGAGGTCATGCGCCAGCTCAGCGCCAGCGGCGAACTGGACACCCTGGCCGCCGAACGGCTGTGGCAAGAAACTCGACGCGCCCTGATGTCACCGGCACCACAGCGCTATTTCGAAACGCTGCGGGACTGCGGCGCCCTGGCCGTGCTGTTTCCAGAAGTCGACGCCCTGTTCGGTGTGCCGCAACCGCCGAAGCACCACCCGGAGATCGACTGCGGCGTCCATTTGATGATGGTGCTGGCGCAGTCCGCCCGGCTGGACCACCCGTTGGAAGTCCGCTTCGCAGCCCTTTGCCACGATCTAGGCAAGGGCATCACACCGGCCGATATCCTGCCCAGCCACCGCGGCCACGAAGCCGCCGGCGTCCCGTTGACGCGGGCACTTTGCGAGCGCCTCAAGGTTCCCAACAGCTGCCGCGACCTGGCTATCCTGGTCACACGCGAACACCTCAACGCCCACCGCGCGCTCGAACTACGCCCCGAAACCGTTCTGCGTCTATTAGAGCGTCTTGATGCATTCCGCCGACCGGAGCGGGTCGAACAGTTCATGCAGGCCTGCGAAGCCGATGCACGCGGCCGCACCGGCTTCGAGGACAGGGACTACCCGCAGGCGGCCTACCTGGCCGCCATGTTCGATGCCGCCAGCAGCGTCAGCACACGGGAGATCGCCGAAGCCGGGCACCAGGGGCCCGCCTTTGGTCAAGAGCTGTCCCGTCGACGCAAGCGGGCCATCGAAACCGCGCGTGCCGACTATCCGGCAGGCTGAACCCGGGTCAGCGCCCGTTCATGGCGCTCATGTGCGCCACACCGCGCAATCTCAATCTCCAAGCCCAGTACCAACGGCTGTAGGCAGCGGGAAAGCCGTCACGAGAGGAACAAGGTAATCCGCAGGAACAGGGGACAGAGTGCGGTTTTTAGAACAAACTCCTGTGCCCGTTGACTTCCGGCTTACAGGGCTGGCCGGAATCGCCAAGGGGGGACGCCGAGCCAACTTCCACGTAAAGGGCGCCCCCCCTTTACCGCTGGAGTTGGCTGACACGGTCGTCCGTGATTCTCTGAGTTCGGCCGCCGAGGGCAGTCAATCTCCCGCTGATCCAGCTCCCCAAGAACTATGAATACCAATCCTTCATGGATGAGGCTTGAAGCTCAATTAAAATGAAAACGAAGATCCTGTCGTTCAAGATTGCAATGCGTTACGCCGTTCCGCTAAAAATATTCTTTCTGCTGGTGGCACTTTATTTTGCGAATCATGCGTTTAACATCATATCTGAAGGTCAGTATGTAACGAGAAGTGGAGCCGTTTCGACGCCAAAAGAGTATAGCTTTCTTTTTTATCTTTACTTTATTAGGTCGGTATTTTTTTCTGTGCTTGCAGGGCACTATTCATTGGCCGGCGTCAAGATAGAAAGATAAGCAACTTTACGCCGAGATCGAAATTACCGAAATAGGGGACAGACCACGGTTTAAAGCATTTCCAGAAAACGTGGTCTGTCCCCTATTGCTAGCCGACGCTGCCCCCGACCTTTCAACCTTTCAATCCAGGCGATGTGCTGCCCTCTGCGGCCTGCCGGTGGGCAGAAAGTGAGTCGCGTGTAGCCTAAGGAGATACGCTGGACACGTTAATAGTCGAGGGCTACGCTGCCTAGCAGGAGGAAGGCAATATGGCGAGTTGAGCGTTCGAAACTGTCTTTTCGATGACCGAGAGCAGCGCCATGCCAGTTGTTGACCGGATTCGGCAGATACGCCAAGACCGCCGCTGGTCAAAAGTCGAGTTGGGCGAGCGCGTGGGGGTGCATCAAAAACAAGTGTTCGCCTACGAGCGCGGGGGCAATCTGCCGCCCACCGAGGTGCTGATCAAGATGGCCGCGGTGTTCGACGTGACGCTTGACGACCTAGCCTTCGAGGCCAAGGGCCAACCGGCATCGATCAATATCCAGGATCGGGAATTCTTACGTCGCTTCGAGGCGCTGGATCATCTGACCGAGCCGGAAGAGCATCTGGCCAAAAAAATTCTGGACCTGGCGAACCTCAAGAATCGCTTCCCATTACTGGCCCAAAACGGCGCGGAGGCAGCCTGATGGACTATCAATCTCGCATCACGCTCGAGCCCGGCAAGCGCGGCGGCAAGCCCTGCGTCCGGGGCCTGCGCATCGCCGTGTATGACGTGCTGGACTGGCTATCCCAGGGGATGAGCGAGGCCGACATCCTGGCCGACTATCCGGAGTTGGCCGTGGAGGACATCCGCGCCTGCCTGGCCTTTGCGGCCAAGCGCGAGCATCAGTTGACGGCGATTCACAGCAGCTAAAGGAAAAGTCCTCGTTGAAGGTGCTGCTGGATCAGAATCTGTCGCGCCGGATGCTGCCTGCCCTGGAGCCCCTGTTTCCCGGCTCCAGTCAGGTAGCGCTGCTCAATCTGGATACCGCCGATGATCGGGCGATCTGGCAGTACGCCAAGGACAACGGCTTTGCCATCGTGACGCTGGATTCGGACTTCCACGCGAAATAGGGGACAGACCACGGTTTAAAGCACTTCCAGAAAACGTGGTCTGTCCCCTATTGCTCTCTCTTGGTCTGTCCCCTATTGCTCTCTCTGCAACAAATACCGGTCGTGTCCCCGGACGTGGTGTAAGAAGCCACCGAGCCCGTTGGCAGTCTGAGGCATGGCTTCATGCAGCCGGTAGGTAGAGTGCCTCGCCGTCATCGGCGTTGCAATTGGCCTGCAGGCTTTCGGCACTCATGTAGCGCCGGCTGA